>JAOTYY010000116.1 GCA_029861595.1 Gammaproteobacteria bacterium | reverse complement strand
TACGGGGCTGCAGGCGATTCCGATTGTTGCGATTCTCGCAATGGTCATCGGTTTGATGCTCGCTATTCAAGGCATTCACACGCTGCGGGCTTTCGGTGCCGAATCGCAGGTTGTCGTCGGCATCGCGCTCGCTGTAACGCGCGAGTTCGCACCGCTGATCACCGGAATACTGGTCGCAGGCCGCACCGGGTCGGCCCTGGCCGCCCAAGTGGGCAGCATGCGCATTTCCCAGGAAATCGACGCACTGCGTGTGCTTGGCTTGCACCCGGTGCGCTATCTGGTTGCACCGCCGCTGTTGGCGATGCTGGTGATGCTGCCTTGCCTGACGGTTCTGGCCGACGTCATGGGTCTGCTCGGTGGCGGCGTGTTCTGCAATCTGGAACTCAACATGAGCTTACCAGGCTACTTCGAGCGCGTGCGCGAAGTGCTGGACATCAGCGACGTGCTGCAAGGTGTACTGAAAAGTCTATTGTTCGCCGTGATCGTCACGCTGGTCGGCGTGAGCAACGGATTCAGCGTGACAGGCGGTGCCGAAGGCGTGGGGCGTGCGACAACCCGCGCAGTGGTGCAGTCGATCAGTTACATCATCGTCGCCGACATGCTGCTCACGTTCTTCGCCAACCGATGACGCAAACAGCGCCCGTGATTCGAGTCCGCGACCTGGTAACCCACTACGGGGACACTGAGATTCTGCACGGCATCGACCTGACCGTGCACACCGGCGAGGTGATGGTGATCATGGGCGGCAGCGGCTCGGGCAAAAGCACGTTGCTGAGGCACCTGCTGGGACTGGAAGAAGCCACCAGCGGCAGCATCGAAATTCTCGGCGAGGACATTACGCGACTGTCCGCCGACGCAATGTACTCGCTGCGTAAGCGCATCGGCGTGTCGTTCCAGGGCGGTGCGCTGTTCAACTCGATGACAGTTGCTGAGAACACCGAATTTCCGCTGCGCGAGCACACGGAACTCGATGCGCAGACGATTCGCATCATGAGCCGCATCAAGCTCGAACTGGTCAACCTGAGTGGCAAAGGTCACCTGTATCCGGCCGAGTTGTCCGGTGGCATGATCAAGCGTGCGGCGCTGGCCCGTGCCGTGGTCATGGACCCCCGTTTGCTGTTCTTCGACGAGCCGTCGGCAGGTCTGGACCCGGTGGTCGCCGCGGAGTTGGACGCATTGATTCTGCAGCTGCGCGATGCATTGCAGATAACGATCGTACTGGTAACGCACGAGCTGGAAAGCGCGTTCGGAATCGCCGATCGCATTACGGTACTCGATGCGGGTCACATCCTGATCAGCGACACGGTCGATGCGGTGCGCAACAGCGAATCGCAGCGCGTACAGAGCCTGCTGCACCGCCGCGCGGGCCCCGGCATGCTCGATGGCGCCGCTTACCTGCAGAGGCTTACGCAATGAGAAACAACAAAACCAACTATGCATTGCTGGGCAGTTTTGTATTGCTGGCATTCGGCACGTTATTAACGGCCGTGTATATGCTCGGCGGCAACCGGGGCCCTACTCACACTTACTACACCGAACTGCGCAACGTAGCCGGTATCAAGTTCGGCACACCGGTCACCTATGCCGGATACCCGCTCGGTCAGGTTGAATCCGTTACCCCCGAACAAACCGAGCGCGGTACGCGGTACCGAATCGAGTTTGCGTTGCGCGAAGACTGGCGCATCCCAGAAGATTCGCTGGCGCGGGTCGTGGCGGACGGGCTGCTGTCGGCGGTTAGTATCGACATCGAGGAAGGAACCAGCGGCAGTTACCTGCAACCGCAAGGTAGTCTGCGGGGAGTATCCGGCAGCAATGTGTTCACCGCCATGAACGCGGTGGCGGGCGAATTCGAAAACCTCAGCCGCAGCGCCCTGCGGCCCCTGATAAATCGTCTTCAAGGCAGCGTCGATGTGCTGGGTCAGGCGTTGGAAACCACGGCGCCGGCGCTGCTGACGAATCTCAACGTCGTCAGCCAGCACATGAGCAGACAACTGCCCGGCAGCATCGCACAGTTACAGGCGCTAAGCGCGCGATTGAACCAGCAGGTGCCGGACATTCTCGACGACCTGCAGGTAACCAGCGCTGCGTTGCGGGCCAACACACCAAAAGTAACGGCTGCAGTGCGGCGGGGAGTTACGCGTCTCGACGACGTATTGAGCGAGAAAAACGTGCAGCACGTGGACAATATCCTCGCGAACCTGGATCACGCGTCTTCGGATGTGAGCATGCTCGTGGGACGCCTGGACACTGCAGCGTCCTCCGTGAACACACTGATTGCAGACGTCGATGCTTTGATGAGAACGAGTTCCCCGCAAGTCGCCGCCGCGCTGGCCGATATGCGCAGCTCGCTGCTGAGCGTAAGCGACAGCGTCGACACCATCGGCCATCACCTCGAGGGCAGCAGCCGCAACTTGCATGAGTTCAGCCGCCGCATTCGCGACAATCCCTCGGCATTGCTGCTGAGCACGGCACCGCAGGAAGTATCCAGACCATGATACATTGGAAACCGGCGACGATTTTCGCCTTCGCCGCGTTGCTGGGAGGTTGCATGACGTCACCACCGGCGCCGACGGAGAACTACTATCGCCTGCGTCCGGAGCAGACGGCGCCGCCCGGCGCTTCGCACCTACCCGGCACGATACAGGTGCGACGCTTCACCGCCGACGGACTGTTACGCGAACGCGCGTTGCTTTACAGCGACGACGGCGGACACCGTGTGCTCAAACAACACGCCTACCATTATTGGATGGACGCGCCAGCCAATCTGTTGCGCGACTACTGGACCGTACGTCTGCAGGGGACCGGCTTTACACCAGTCGGGCAACCCACCACGCGCGACCTCACGCTGCACGGACGGCTGATCCGGATGGAGCGCCTGCTGGCCAATGACCGAGTCGATATTGCCCTGAGCCTCGAGTTGCGTGTGCACAGAACAGTCACCGGCAGAGACGTCCTGAAGCGCAGCTACGACGTCATCCAGCGCGCGTCAAGCGACCGGGTGCTGGATAGCGTAAAAGCATTCGAATCCGCGCTGCAGACCATTCATGTACAGTTTGTCGCCGACCTGGTAGCGCTGCCGCCGCAGGCCAGTCGAGTCGACCCGCAAACGGAACGAGTCTCTTACGATTTCCGCGCCCCCGGGTCGCACCACCGACCGGGCAGTTCATCGGACTGGAGTCGTCATCGCGCCACCACGGCACCCGCTGTCAGTACCACAAACCGTTGACGTGCCAGCGCGGCGCGCGCGTTGCGGGCCGGTCGTGTGGTTGTACATCGGGTACCCAATCCCGGGACGAGGGGTAGTTTTCGTCCGGCACGAGTTCGCGCAGCCGCTGGATCCGGCTTTCAGTGGACGGGTGACTGCGCAACAGCGACGGATCGGGAATACCGCGCCCGGGCAGGAAGATCCGCTCCAGCCAGGCGCCCGAGGCACGCTCGATCCTGATCAGCGCACTCGCCATCCCCTCGGAATCGCCGGTAAGGCGTACGGCGTTCAAGTCAGCCTCGTACTCGCGGGTGCGCGACAGGCCGAGCTGTGCAAGCGCACTGAGGTTGGGCGCCACGATCAATAACAGTATCGCAAACCAGTTGATCGACACCTCTGCCAGCATCGCCACCGGCAGGCTCACGAACAGCAACAGCAGCCCGAACATGGACAGCAGGTTGGTCATGCGGCTGAACATGTCGGCGAGGCTCATGACCCAGATGTCGTTGCTGCGCACGTGGCTGATCTCGTGTGCCAGCACCGCGACGATTTCGCGGCTGTTCAGCACGCGCAGCAGAGCGTCAGTCACGGCGATCGCCGACTGATCTGCGCGCCCCACGGTGAAAGCGTTGACCATACGGCTGGGGATGTAGTGAAGTTTTGGCAGAACCTCCAGGCCGGCTCTGCCGGCCAGCTCGCGCAGCGCTGCGTAAAGCCCTGGCGCTTCCCCGGGGGTCAGTGTTTTCGCGCCGTACATGCGCATGATCCACTGCGGCGCAAACGTCGGGTTCATGAGCACTATCACCACGCCCGCGATCAGTAACGTTACGATCCCAATGCCGCCCCACAGCAGCCAACCCACCAGCGCCAGCAAGCCTCCCATCAACGCGAGGAGCAGAGCGGACTGCAGACGGTTGAGCCAAGCGTGCCGCAGCCAGTTTTCGGTATCCAGCCCGGTACTACGCATGCGTGTTACCCGCAACATGTGTCGTGAGTGTCGAGGTTCGCACCTGTCCTCCGGCAGTCACCCGCCCTCATGAAACATCACGTGTTTCTTCATTCAGGACACGGACGGTGTTCTGGTAAAGCTCGGTGGCGGCGGCGCGACTGGCGGCCACACACACCAGGCCCAGCTTTCCGTAGCCCGACAACGCGCCGATCAGATGGAAGAAAACCCCCTGCTGCGTAGCGGCCGAGAAATGCAGGCCGTGCTCAACAGCAATGTCCATCAGATCATCGGGCGCCAGACGCTTGTAGTTTTCGTGTTTGAGGTTGTCTGACGCGTAGTAGAAGCGAGGTTGACCAGCGTGCGTGAAAAACAGGCCGGTTGCCTCGTCGTAAGTGCCATCGGTGAGAAATTGCAGCATGCGGTACGTGTGGGTGGTGCCGCCTTTGCGCAGATTGATCTCGATAGCGTAGTGCTGCCAGCCGTGTTCGCCGCGCACGGACACGAAATCAACTCCGAAACGGCCGAGCGCCCCGCGCTCCTTGAGCACCGCCGCGATGCGCCGTCCCGACTCCTGGATATCCAGGCGGTAAGCATCGTTCGCCGGAAACGTGCAACCCAGGAATACCTGTCCGGAAGGTCCTCCCAGGACCTGGTCGTGGGTAGAAATGATCTCCAGGTCCCCAAGCGGCGTAATGCGATTCTGCACCGAGGGCGAGCGTGTCTCCTCACCTTCCTGCCAGGCTTCGACGATCCCGCCCATCACCTTGAACTTGGCCGCATACTTTTCCCAGTGCATCGCCGGCTCCTCGAACTGCAGACCGCCGGGAAGCGCGTTCGTTACCCATCTGCTCAGACCGGCACCCTGCGGCACATCGCGGAATTCGAACAGCGCGTTGCCTTCGCCCGACGTGCCGTACTCCAGCTTCACTGTCGCCCTGCGCAATCCAGGGTCGTTGCGCTTCAACTGCGCCAACCCCTCGGCCACGTCGTGCACGTCGCGCAGGTCCTCGCAGCCGACCGGCATCGGCACACCGGCTTCGCGAAATACGTGTCGGCTACCACTCTTGCTGCCCAGGTGCTCGAGCGCGGGATCGTTGGCGAAAATGGGGATATCGAGGCGTACGGCAAGCGTGCGCTCGGCGGCAGTCGCATTGAAACAGGTCATGTGCGCGAGCGCAGGATCGCCTATCGCGGTGCTCAAATGCTCGAGCAAACGCGGGCGTGCCAACAGCTTCTTGGTTAGCGTCTCCCCCGTCGAGCCGTCGTGACAGCTCAGCATCGTCAAGCGCTTGCGGGCATGAATACCGGGGATGCCCGGCAGCAGGTGCAGGTAATAATCGACAATGGCCGGGTCCACCGGCATGCTGGTTACGTACACGACCCTGGTTCGGGGCAAGCGCAGCAGCAGCAGCATGCAGAGCAGCCGCTCTTCGTAGTGGGGCAATCCCTGAATGTTCGCGATCACGTCGGAATCCAGACTGAGGCTGGGGTTGACGAGCACGGTACGCGGTTCCCGCGGGTCCGGAAAAATGCGCCGAAACAGTGGGATCAGCCGCCGCTGTAACTCGGCGAAGCGGGCGAGTTCCTCGAGACTCCCCGGGGGCGGAATCCGTAAATCAGCGGGTGTCATAGAACTGTTCATCCCATCCCCGTGTCGCCCCCAGAACCTCGGCAGGCTTGGTGAGATGGGTCGACATGCTGGCGAAAAATCAAACAGGCTGAGATTTTATCGTAAACGCGGCCACGTTCTATTGATCCATGCGGGACTGGTACCAGGATCGATTAGAATGGGCCAACAACAAGATCGGGGAGACTGTCGCACCGTGCCCCTACTCTGGCTTGATCACATCAATATACGCACCAGCAACGTCGTTGCGCTGGCGAATTTCTACCACCGGGTGTTGGGACTCGAATCAAGTCCGCGCCCGCCGTTTTCCTTCGGCGGGCGTTGGCTGTACTGGGGCGACAAAGCCTGGGTGCACCTGGTGGAAACGGCGGAGCAACCACGCGTGGATGAAATCCGCATAGAACATTTCGCGATCCGTGCACAGGGCCTGGACGAATTTCTCGCCCATCTGAAATCCCTGGATCCGCCGTACAGGCTCTCCGACGTGCCCGATTACCACATCCGCCAGGTGAACGTGTACGATCCCGACGGCAACCGCATCGAAATCCAGTTCGACATGACTGCGGAACCTGGCTCGCCGTAGCCCGTCCCGCTAGGCGAGATGCTGCTTGAAGAACGCGATGGTCCGCTGCCAGGCGAGATCGGCGGCCGCCTCGTTGTAACGCGGCGTCGAGTTATTGTGAAAGCCGTGCCTGGTGCCCGGGTACAGGTGTCGCTGGTAGTCGACTCCATTGGCTTTCAACGCCGTCTCGAACTCCGGCCACATGGCGTTTATGCGGGGATCGTTTTCGGCGGACTGGATCAGCAGCGGCGCGCGGATCCTGGCGACATCCGCGGCGGCCGGTGCCCGGCCGTAGAACGGCACGCCGGCATGCAGATCACTGCCCATGGTCACCGCCAGGAAGTTGGTCGTGCCGCCGCCCCAGCAGAAACCGGTGGCACCCAGTTTGCCGTTCGACAGCTGGTGCGACTGTAAATATTTTGCGCTGTTGAACATATCCTGGCGCAGCTTCACCTGGTCAAGGCTCTTCTGCAGCGTCCGTCCATCGTCGTCATTACCCGGATAACCGCCCACGGGAGAGAGGCCGTCAGGGGACAGCGCCAGGAATCCTGCCACCGCCACGCGTCGTGCGACGTCCTCGACGTACGGATTCAGTCCCCGGTTCTCGTGAATCACCAGTACCGCCGCGAATGGACCCTGACCCGCCGGCTGCACCAGATAGCCGCGCATTTCCCCGGAAGTGCCGCCGGGTGACGGGTAGTCCACGTAGCGTGCCTTGATGCGCTTGTCGGTAAACGAGACAGTCTGTGCCTCCGCATAGCGGGGCAGCAGGGCCTGCGCCATGGCCAGTGCGCTGACGCCGCCGATCGTTAAAGCGCCCGCGCGCCGAAAGAACTCGCGCCGGTCGATGTAGCCGTGACAGTACTCATCGTAGAGATCGAACACTCGCTGATCAATTACCTGCTTATCCATTTTTTCCTCCTGACGGACCCGCACGTTGCATGGGGGCATGGCGAATTTTAACGCGATTGGCTACCGGGCGCTTCCGGTACGCGGGCGACCCATCGGCCGCTCTCGGTAGTATGGATAAAATCCTCCACCAGACGATTGAACAGCGCGGGTTCCTCGAGATTGAGCGCATGGCCGCTTTTTGGCAGAACCGCCAGTGCCGCAGTCGCGATCGTGCGCTTCATCAGCAGCGACGGTTCCAGCGTCGCGTCGTCTTCATCACCGGCAACGATTAAAAGTGGCGCCGTGATCGCCCGCATTTCTCCGGCAAGGTCGTAAAGAGACGGGCGCTGTGCCTGATAGCCGCGCATGGTATTGGCAGAGCCTCTGGCGGAGTGCTCGGCAAACAGGCGAATGAACTCGGCAAATCCGTCCGGATCCTTGTCCCGCAGCTGTAGACGCGCAGGGCGGTGGCCGTAAGTCTCCGCCATGTGTTGCATGCCCTTCTCCAGCATTGCCCGCGCCATTGCCTGAGAATCAGCTTGAAAGTGTGCGCGCTGATCGGGATGCGCGCCGTAGCCGCAGCCGGCCACCACCAGCGACAAGGGCCGCGACGGATAGCTCATGCCGAAGTGCAGGGTAGCGAACGCACCCATCGAGAGCCCCACCACATGAGCGCGATCGATGCTCAGAGCGTCGAGCACGCAGCGGATGTCATCGCGTGCGCGCTGCTGTGAATATCGTTGCGGGTCATCGGGCACGGCAGACGGTGGATAGCCGCGTGCGTTGTAGGTTATGCAGCGGTAGCGGCGTGCAAAATGGTGCACCTGGGGCGCCCAACTCCGATAGTCGCCCGCGAACTCGTGCACGAAAACAATCGGTGTGCCGCTGCCAGTGTCTTCATAATAAAGTTCGACGTCGTCGTCTGCGGTAAGCATAGGCATGAATGGGATTTCCGATTTGACTTAAGGCTACTGAGCGGAACGTCGGTGCACCACTGCCGCTAGCGCATGACAGCCTCGCGGTCAGAACCGATCAGACGCAACCTTAACAGGTTGAGGATACTGATCACGCCAAACTGCCTGATCCGGCGACGGTCGCCTGGCAGCCGAACCTGCTGAGCCTCCAGGTGATCGGTCAGCGCCACGGCCAGGAACACCAGGCCCGGTGGATGCCCTTCCTTCTCTTGCGGACCGGCGACCCCGGTAACCGCCACCCCGACGTCGGCACCGAGTTTGTCACGTGCGGCCGTGGCCATAGCCTTTGCACACTCGGCGGTAACGATCGGGCCCTCAGGTATACCCAGTTCGTGGAACATGAGTTCGTCGGAGCACACGGTGATGCCGCCTAGGAAGACGTCGGCCGCGCCAGTTACCTCGGTGAGCCTTGCAGCGAGGAGCCCACCGGTAACCGATTCGAGCGCTGCCATGGTCAAACCGCGTTCGCGCAGCAATTCCAGCACGGCGGCCTCCATATTGGTTTCGTCGACTGCGAATATCGCATCGCCGACAATGGCACGGACATTGGCTTCTTCGGACTCGATCAGCGCCTCGGCGGCTTCTTCCGTGGCAGCCTTTGCCGTGATGCGGATCTTCAAGCCCTCGATGCCGCTCGCCTGAAACGCCAGCGTCGGGTTGCCGGCTTCGTCCAGCGCCTCGATTCGCTCGTGCAGCATTTCGGCAAGCCCGGACTCGCTCTCACCCCAGCTGCGCAGCACGCGGCTGCGGATCACCGCTGTCACTCCCATGCGCCGCTGCAGATCGGAGAGGATGCTGCCGGAAATCATGTCGCGCATTTCATGCGGCACGCCGGGTACCGCATAAATCACCTTGTCTCCGATCGGGCATATCAGGCCCGGGGCGGTGCCGGGCATCTGCTCGATGAACGCCGCGCCCTCGGGCAGGTCCGCCTGGCGCAGGTTGTTTTCTGCGAACCGGCGGCCGCGTCGCTCGAACAGCTTCCTGATATGCCCTGCCATAGCCTGGTCGCGCCGCAACGGCACACCCAGAACCTCGGCAATCGACTCACGTGTGATGTCGTCCTGTGTCGGCCCCAGTCCGCCACACAGGATCACCGCATCGCTGCGTTGCAGGGCTAGCCTGATGCAGTTGACGATGCGCGCCTGATTGTCTCCGACCTTGGTCTGATAGTGCGAATCGATACCGGCAAGCGCCAGCTGTTCACCCATCCACGACGAGTTGCTGTCAATTATCTGTCCGAGCAGCAGTTCAGTGCCAACGGCGACGATCTCGCAACGCACTGGTATCTTCCTCTGAGGTTGTAACCTGGCGCAACAGCATACTCGACGCAATCGCCTCGGTTGAGACCGCGTGTTCAGTGACTGTCACCGCCGGCAAGTGTACCGCCATGCCCAGCGCCAGATGAGAACTCTTGCAGGTACCGAGCGCCGGTGTAATGAAGTTCAGCCGCTTGCAGCAGCAGTCCCGAAGCAAGTGTAGCGAAAAAGACACCTGGACGGCGTTGGCCGGAGGGAGTCCGGTCGAGGAGCAGCGTTCACGCTGTGGATTTCCCCCCCTCGATCCGAAGTAGCGTCCCGATCCGAATCCTTGTCCGCCGGAAGATTCTGACTTCGATCAGGCTGCCACGTGCGCGCCAGCCCTGGCGGCGACCTTGGCGTTGTTGCGTCCTGCTTTTTTGGCCTCGTAAAGCGCGCGATCGGCAGCTTCGATGAGCTGGTCATGCGCCACCATCTGTTCCGTCACCTCGGCGACTCCCAAGCTCACAGTGAAGCGTACTTCCTGCCCGTCATGCTCAACGGCAAGCGCCTGCAGAGTCTCGCGAATACGCTCGGCGACGAACAGCGCGCCATCGCAATCCGTGTCGATGAGAATGACGGCGTACTCCTCCCCGCCATAGCGGCCGGCGATATCGGTCGAGCGCATACAATCCCCCAGGCAGGCCGCCGTTTGACGGATCACCTCGTCGCCGCATTGATGCCCGAAGGTGTCGTTGATCTTCTTGAAATGGTCGATATCGAACATGATCAGTGAGCAAGGATGCCCGGCACGCTTGGCGCGCTTGAATTCCTGGACCATGCACTCCTCCCAGAACCCCCGGTTGGCGAGGCCGGTGAGGCGATCGGTACGGCTCAGTTTGGCGAGTTCCTCGTTGGCTCTGGTGAAAGCCTGCTTGCTAACGGCGACGTCGGTCATGTCGTAAATGATGATGCCGATCTGCTCTACCATGCCGTTGAGTGCCATGATCGGCAGAAACGTTACGTTCTGATACATGCAATCGGCGACACCGGTAATCGGCCGATAAGTGTCGAATCTGATCAGATAAGGACGTTGCTCCCAGCTGCTGAACGCACGGCTTTTCAATGTAGTGACCGTTTCCAGTTTACGCCTCAGCCAATCTTCCGGGACGTCTTGAATCAGTTCAAAAATGCTCTTCCCCTCGACATCCGCGTAACCGAAGCCGCTGTGGTTCTCCATGAAGGCGTTCCAGATCTGGACGTTGTAGTCGTGATCCAGGACCACCAGACCGGCATCGATCGTCTGCAGCAAGGTGGATTGCCAGTGCAGAACTGCAATGTCCTGATGATCAGTCACGCGGATCACCTAGTCGGCCAGGTACGCGCTCAACGCTTCCAGCGCGCTGAGCGAACTCTCGGTGAACAGTATCAGCAGGTCACAGTGGACGTTCTCGTTTTCGATACTGATGCGCACCTCGGTCGCCAGCGAGCGTGGCCAGCATGCGTCCTGCATAGTACCGGGATCCTCGATTTTCCCATGCTCGCCGAGCAACATCGGGTGACCCTGGCTGAGTTTGATGCCGAGCTGCTCGGCGATACGTTTCAGGCAGGCCCCGATCATCACGTTCGCGGTGTCCATCAGCAACTCGATCTCTGCGACGGCGTCGTGCCCGCAATCGTAGTGCATCAGCCTGGCGACATCGCCCGGCTCGTTGATCATCATGAATGCCTCACCCGCAATGCCCGGGCCAACGAAACCCTGACATACACCGGCCACGTTGCCATCGCGCCCGATCTGCTGCAATGCCATGCGCAGTTCACTGGCCTCCAGCATGTTCACCGTGGCCGCCGGCATAACGACGAATGTGTTCAACAGCCGGGCCAGCACGTCGGCAGCCTGACCGATGGCAATGTTGATAACCTCCCTGAGTGCATCCAGGGGGTCGACGGCAAGTGCGTCGTGCCGGAGAGTATTTACCGACGTGCTGTGAATGCCAAATCTGTGCAGCACATCGGCAACACTATTCTGCTCGAGCGGTTTCCTGATGAACTCCAGGGCGCCCAGCGCTTTGACGCGTCTTTCCGCCTCGGGCTGAATGTCGCCGGAGACCACGATCGCCATCGCCGGCAAGTCGCGTTCGCGCACTGCCTCTAGCACCTGGTAGCCGTCCATGACCGGCATGTTTAGATCCAGAAAAACGACATCGCCCCGCCCGGCGGATATGGCCTCGAGTGCCTCCATGCCATTACCGGCGAAGCTCAACTCGACATCCCAGTCTTCTGGCAGCGCATGGGCGATCTGCTTGCGTGCGAAGCTCGAGTCGTCACAGATCAGAAGCGGCGTAGGCATCGGCTTGATCATCTCATCCCGATGAACCCGGTGACGCGACTTCCGTAGCGAGCTACGCCCCGCTCGGGCCAGCCGCGTGCTGCCCCGCACGTTTTCACGTTGGTTAGCGCATAAAGGATTGTCATTACGTACGTATCGGTGGTTCGTGAAAACTCTTTAGGCACCTGAACGCACGCGGCGCACCGCGCTGAACCGGCAATCCCTCCAGCGCATGGAATCGGTGCAATGTGTGGCTTATTTCAGTGCATGTGCTCGTCGTGAAATCACTGGCAACACGCATAACTCACTGAATTGACTGTTATTGATTGATTGGCACGTTCCGTGATCGGCCAAGCGGACAAAATGCACTTCGGCGCCGCTACCAACGCTCGACGTGTTTGAAATCACGACCCTGGTTGGAAGTGGTACCGCCTATGGTGAATGTGGCATGAATGATATTGACGCCCTGATAGCCGGTTTCCGTTCGTTCCATGACGACTATACAAGCGATCCCAGTGGCAGGTATAAGCAACTCGCGCGTTATGGGGCGCACTCGAAAATCCTGATGATCGCCTGCTGCGATTCACGCAGTCGATCCCGCTATCATTACCAACTGTTCGGCCGGCGATCTGATGGTGATTCGCAACGTAGCCAATCTCGTGCCGCCCTATGAGATCGACGGTCAATTCGCCGAAACGCAGGCGGCCCTGGAGTTCGCCGTCTGCTACCTCAAAATCGCACACATTATCGTGATGGGCCACTCGCGGTGTGGCGGCATTCGCAGTCTCTTGACACGTCTGGTAGACGATTTCGATCCCGAGCGGGCCCTCGACAAATGGACGAAAGTCGCCGAACCGGCCGCCCGCGAGGTGCTAGCGGACATGCCGGACGCGGACCTTGACGAACAGGCATGCGCCTGCAGTCGCAGAGCGCTTGCTGCTTCGCTGAAAAACCTGCGCTCCTATCCCTGGATCACCACAGCGCTGGAACAACAGAACGCGAAGATTCACGGTTGGTACTTCAATCTTTCGAATGGTGATCTGGAATGCTTCCGGCCAGAAAGCGCGAGTTTCGAGACGCTGCATCTTGGTCCGCGAGCGTCTGAGTAAGCAACACTAGCTCGCTCGCTTGCCTGCTGCGCGCAGGGCGTAGGCCGGAAGCAGGAGTATCTGGAATATTTATGTCTCCCGTCAAGGCGAGGCTCGCGGAGCGTCGTTATTATGCCGCCTGATACCGGCAGAAATCCTGGTTGATCGGTGCCGGCAGATCGTACTGCCATATACGATTAAGTTCGATTGGCCGCGGCATCCGGCATACAGGAAAGAGGAGGAAC
>JAOTYY010000115.1 GCA_029861595.1 Gammaproteobacteria bacterium | reverse complement strand
TGTCACCTACTACAGCGCCGAGAGACAGGAAACGACGGTGATCACCGACCACATGGGTTACGGTTGGGGCAGCAGCTGGGAATGGGGTCATCGCGGTACCGGCGTAAGCACATCGCGCTCGGTTACGTACGCTATCGGCACCCTGATCGTGGATATATGGGACGCCAGCGAAAACAAGCTCGTATGGCGCGCAACCGCTTCGGATACGCTCTACGAGAATCCCGAAAAGAACGAGCAACTGTTGAACAGGATGCTGGACAGCATGGTCGAGGAATGGGAAAAGGAGCAGGCAAAGCGGGGTTCGTAACGCTGATCCGGCGCGCGAGGACAGGTTGAATAAAGACCCTCGAGCGTAGACCAGATCGGAAATCAGCCTGCTCGAGTCTTCTGATCAGCGAGTCGTTCCCCACGCTGCAGAAAGGCTCAGATTCCGGCGTATTCCACATCGAGAGTCAACAGTTTTTCACGAGGCCTGAGGCCGGATAAAGCAGAGGAACATGAAACGACTTCGATTTGCGATTCTGGCGGCACTCTGCATTGCGATCGGCGCATGTGCGAGTGTCCCGCTCGACTATCCCAAAGAGCACTCGGTTGCCATCGCCGACACGTCGGACACGACGATCGCAACGGACGTAATGGAGTGGACCGACGCACACAACGGGCTCTCGGGCTTCTATCCGCTTGTCGAAGGCATGGACGCGCTCGGTGCTCGCCTGTATCTCATCGAAGCGGCGGAACGCAGCATCGATCTGCAGTATTTCCTGATGAAGGATGACACGGCCGGGCGGATTTTTTCCGCTGCCCTGTTGCAGGCGGCAGATCGTGGTGTAAGAGTCCGTTTTCTGCTCGACGACGTGTTCTCGACCGTCGGGGACGAAACGCTGGCGCGCCTCGATCAACACGAAAGCATCGAGGTCAGGCTGTATAATCCGGTCGCGCGCGGCGGAATCCCTCTTTTGAATTTCGTGGCCGATTTCAAACGCGCCAATCGGCGTATGCACAACAAATCGTTCACGGTCGACAACCAGGTAACCATCGTCGGGGGCCGCAATATCGCCGACGAGTATTTCGAGTTAAAGTCCGACGCCGAATTCCTGGACTTTGACGTTGTCGCAATTGGCCGGGTCGCCGCCGACATCAGCGCAACATTTGACGCATTCTGGAACGCCGATTCATCCGTCCCGATGACAGCTTTCGCAGGTAAGTTCGACCCGGATGATTTCAATGCCTGGAAGGCCGCACTCGAGAATGATTTCCGGCGTGCAGACCAGTCTGTCTACGCGGCTGCGATGGAATCCGAGTTGATCAATGACCTCGTCGACGACCGGATATCGATGCACGCCGCCACATACGAAGTGATTACCGATGACCCGAGCAAGCTCGTCACCCGTATAAGCGAGGAGCAACAAACGCTGGTCAACTATCTGGCCGACGTGGCAAAAGAGGCGGAATCGGAAATTCTTGTGATTACGCCTTACTTTGTACCGCTCGATGACGGGCTGGCTTTCTGGCGCAGCCTGACGGCGCGTGGCCTGCGGGTCACCGTCGTGACGAATTCACTCGCGTCCAATAACCACACCGCGGTGCATTCGGGTTACTCGAAGTACCGTCGCGCAATCATCGAGGCGGGCGTCGAACTCTATGAGGCGCGGGTCAATGCGGTAGCCAAACCGGCCGGTGCGGATGGACCGGACGTCCTTACACTGCACACCAAAGCCGTCGTCATCGACCGTGAGAAACTGTTCGTCGGCTCGCTGAACCTGGATCCGCGTTCGATCGATATCAATGCCGAGATGGGTATTCTCGTCAACTCGCCAGAGATGGTCGCCGGACTGGCAGGCACATTCCTGGAAGATTTGCCCGAGTTTGCCTACCGGGTCGAACTCGACGAACGCGCCAAGATCATCTGGCGCGGCAACATCGACGGCGTCGAAGTCGTCGAAACGACTGAACCACAAACCAGCGGGTGGCTGCGCTTCAAGGCGTTCCTTATGAAAATTGTGCCGGACAGCCAACTCTAATTACCAAAACGTGCCCAAAAAATATCAATCCTCGGGCCCGCCGACTCGCCGGACAGTCTAAATCAGGGAATTGCCTTTGATTCTTGCCGTCATCTTTGGCTCCCTCATGGGAGGGGTGGCTTCTGTGGCGTTGTACTGGATTCTACATCGCTTGCTACCCAATGCGGTCGCGGAGGCCGACTTCCGCTTCGCGAGCAACATGGCGTTCCGCGTCAGCACTGTATACGCGCTGGTACTGAGCCTGGCATTCAGCACAACATTAGCCGACTTCGACAAGACCGAGCAGGCTCTCAATGACGAGATCGTCGGGATCGGCACTCTTCTGAACATGTATCGCCAACTCGATGAACCGGAAAATGTTGCCCTGGTAAGCGAATACACGATTGCGGTGTTCGAGAGCAAACTCGAACGCAGCGCTGCCAATTGGGGTCGGTCAGACAGCATCCTCGACAAACTTTACGAGCGTACCCTGATCGATCTGCGAGCTTCCAAAGTGCTGGCAGCCAGCGCCTTGAACAGCATTGAATCCGCGCGCGCGTTGCGCATTCAACGGATCTATAAACTGCGGCAGGGTCTTCCCTGGTATTTCTGGTTTTTCAGTATCGCGGGGCTGGTGGTTACGCTCTATGCCATGAGCGGGTTCGAACCGAATATATTTCGCATGGGACTGGTGCTCAGTTATGGCGCCCTGGTCACTCTGGTGATTTACATGATCTATGAAATGGCTACACCGTACGCGGGGCTCTACCAACTCGATTGGATCGGATTTCAGGAAATAGCCACCTATATTGGTGTGAACCTCGATATGGCTGGTGCTCAGCGAGCATCGCCTAGTGAGTGACACTTCGCGGTCCGCCGCCGTACGGATGCTTGATCCGTGTGTGTTCTGCTGCTCCAATTCTGCCACCAACTGGGATGCGGTATCCAAGTTCTTTTTTTTCGGGAGTCATTGCACCTCTCCTTTGTATGATTCCAGATGGGATTACCTGTCAAACCTGTCATCTCTTTTGATCATTCGTTCTCGTTCATCGCAAGAATCTGGATACTCCCACCAGGGTCGACGGTGACATCCAGTTTGATTGGGCGACAACAAACCTGACAATCTTCAATGTAGTTCTGCTGAGGAACAGAGTGGTCAATCAGTAAACCAATGGTCTCACCACAGTACGGGCAATCTACGGTCTCTTCAGTCACGTAATTCATTGCCGACATGATCCTCGGCCAGCCCAACGTCCACTCGCGGATAGAAGACAGACGCCCCCTCTTGACCCGAGGGCTTCCATCGGTGATGGATACCTCAAGCGGTTGGCTGGCCGCTGATGCAAACAGTAAGCGTCTATGAGCCAGAATGTAATTTATGTTGGGATCGATGTCGATGATGTTCGCTGCCACGGGTCGGCATTGGATCGGAGCACCGGCGAGGCGCTGGACTTTCACTGCCGTGCGACCTTGCGGGATTCGCTGCAGCAGTTCGAGAAAGTCTAGTCCAGAAGTACTGTGGCGCTGAGCAGCTTGAGTTGTGCTACGAAGCGTCATACGTTGGCTTTTCGCTGCGGCGCGACCTGGCTGATCGCGGTTACTGCTGTGACGTGGCGGCGCCCTCGAGCATTCCACGACCGGGCGGAAAATCGGTGAAGACGGATCGTATCGATGCGACGGAACTGGCGGAGTTCCATGCCAAGGGGTTGTCGACGATCGTCGCGGCACGGTGGTTCCACGAGGTGAAAACGCGCCCCGCCCGGCGCCGCAATGTATGCGCCGTCCGGGAACAGCACGCCGTCGGCGACAGCGAGGGCGATATCGCATTCAACGTTCAGCACAAGCGAAAAATAAAGCAGTTGCAGGTGTCGAAAGCCCTGCACGTAAAACTGGTTGCACGACAACTCAGTATCGTTCAATTCGAGAGCAGGTAACGGCTGCTGCCGGCGGTGCTGCTCGAGAAAGTGCGAGAACGCGACGCCATTGTCTTACCTTCCAGGCCTCGGCGGATGTGCCCGAAGTCTGATGGTTACGCCGACTACCAGGTGCCAGACGACCTTATGTGGTGATGCCTCATCGGATGCTGGCAAGTCTGGTCGCAGCAGCTCCGCCGGGCGCCGGCTTCTCAAACTGCCGCAAAGCCGGTACTGTTAGCGCACGAAAAAAAAGTACATGCCCGCGAAGCGGCGCACAATCACCGCAGGAGTCTATTTCAAATGAGCATTGCCGATCGCATCCACTGGTTCAAACGCGCGGCCGCGGGCTGTTTGCTTGCGGCGCTGACACTTACGCCGCTGGCGGCTGCGGCTGCCGACAAAATCGCCCTGGGCGCGCTGCGCTTCACCTCACATTCGGGCGGCTTCGTGGCTTACGAAAAAGGCTATTTTGCCGAGGCGGGCCTGGACGTGGAGTTCAAGTTTTTTCAGGCCGCGCAGCCGATGGCCGTTGCGATCGCTTCCAACGACGTTGATTTCGGCGTTACCGCGATCAGCGCGGGTCTGATCAACCTCGCTGAGAAAGGCGCAGTGAAGGTGGTTGGCGGCGCGTTGCAGGAGGAGCGCGGCATCGACGGATCGGCAATTCTGGCCAGCACAGCCGCTTACGACGCGGGTCTGACCGCGCCGGGAAAACTTGCAGGCCGCAGCCTGGGTATTACGCAGACCGGCTCGTCGTTTCACTACATGGCGCACCAGGTTGCCGCGAAGGAGGGTTTTAATGCGCGCGAGATCAGTTATAAGCCGCTGCAGAAAGTGGGCGCGATCATCGGGGCGCTCAAATCCGGGCAAATAGACAGCATGATAATCGTGCCGCATATCGCTAAACCATTGCAGAAATCCGGTGCGGCGAAAATCATCGGCTGGATAAACGAGTACGACGACTATCAGGTAACGACCGCGTTCACATCGGCGAAAAACGCAACCGAGCGGCCGGAACTGGTCAAGCGTTTCCTCGCCGCCTACAGTCGTGGCAGCGCGGATTTCAACCGGGTCATGCTGAACCAGGCGAAGTACCCGGACGAGGTGGATGACATGGTGAAGCTGATTCACAAATACGTGTACACCAGCCGGCCCTACGAAAAGGCGGCGCCGTCCATCAAAAATGGCGCTATGCGGTTGCAACCGGACATGCGGCTCAATCTGACGAATGTGAAAAACCAGCTGGCGTGGTTTCAGTCGGAGGGTCTGGTAAAAAACACGGTGACGATCGACCAGGTTGTCGATACGAGCTTTGTAGACACTTACTGACGGTGAGGCGGCGCGCGCCTTACACCACACATGGACTTGCACCTGCAGGGAATCTCCCACCGCTACGCGCAGGTGCAGGTTCTGTCGGCACTCGACCTCACTATCGAGTATGGGCAGATCGCCTGCATTGTCGGACCGTCCGGATGCGGCAAGTCGACACTGTTACGCCTGATCGGCGGACTCGAAAAGCCCGATGCGGGTCGCATACTGCAGATCGGCGAGCCACCCCCAAGCTCGCTGAATCCACTCACCTACATTTTTCAGGATTTCGCGCTGCTGCCGTGGCGCAGTGTAGAAGGCAATGTGAGCCTGGTGCTCGAAGACCACCGTCTGGACGCTGCGGCCAGAGCTCGCATCATCGACGATGTGCTCGCCCGAACGCGTCTGTCCGATTTCCGCAAGGCGTTTCCCCGCCAGTTGTCCGGTGGCATGAAACAACGCGTGGCCATAGCCCGGGCGCTGGCGGTCAAACCCGCGGTCTGGTTGATGGACGAGCCGCTGTCTGCGCTAGACAGTCAGACGCGCGAGTTGTTGATGGATGACCTCGTGGAGTTGTGGGCACGCGAGCCCTTCACCGCCTGTTACGTCACCCATAACCTGCATGAGGCGGTACGACTGGGCCACCGCGTCGTGGTGTTGTCGCGTCGTCCCGGAAAGATCCGTTCCGTGGTGGAGATAGACATGCCGCTGACGGAGCGCAAAGCGCGCGAGTCCGAACTCAGCGCGCAACAACAGCACCTGTGGGCGCTGCTGCGAGAAGATGCGCTGGCCGCCGACCTGGAACTCATCGATGGGTGACGCGCCAAAAGACGGCCGGCCGGTGGCGTTCCGTGGCGGAGGATTTGCGACCCGCCCGGTCGGCGTCGTTGGCCCCGTCGTGTTGGTCGCCGTCATCGCAGTGTGGGAAGTGGGGTGCAGGACAGGCTTCATTCATCCGCTGGTGTTGCCCGCGCCCTCCGAGGCGTTCAACGCCTTCATGGAACTGGCGCGCAGCGGCTTGTTATGGAAACACATAGGTGCATCGTTGCAGCGGCTCGTCGTGGGATGGATCTGCGGCACGGCGTTGGGCCTGTCGGTCGGCTTTATGATCGGGCTTTTCTCGCTCGCCCGGGCCGGGCTCGCGCCGCTGGTGGCCGCGATTTTTCCGATTCCCAAGATCGCCCTGCTGCCGCTGTTCATTATCTGGTTTGGCATCGGTGAAGGCTCCAAAGTCGCCACCATCCTGTTCGGCACGTTTTTCCCCACCGTGGTCGCCACCTACGGCGGCGTGGACAATGTCGACCGGAGTCTTATCCGAATGGGCCAGTCGTTCGGACTGAACTGGTTCTCCATCGTGCGCAAAATCATCCTGCCCGGGGCGTTGCCGGCGATACTTCCCGGCTTTCGCATTTCCGCGGCGATCGCCATCGTGTTGCTGGTCGCGGCGGAAATGATCGGTGCTGAGTTCGGCGTAGGCGCCTACATACTTCTGGCCGGCAGCCTGATGGCAACGGACCAGCTCATAGCGGGTGTTGCCATGCTGTCCGTGCTGGGTGTCGCGATCAACTGGACCATCGGCCGCACGGAGAAGTACCTGTTGCGCTGGCGTGCATGAGTAGTTGGTAATCCGGATGGCTGCATGAACCAAAGGGCTGTCGGGGCGTTGCAGATCTCCCGGGTCATGGAACTCACGCAGCCGTTTACCGGGCACGAGTTTTTCCCGACACCGGCAGGGAGTGAAGTCCTTTGTCGAATCCAGGATTTCTCATCCGCCCCCAGCTGAGAAATCCCCGCAGGAACCTTTGCGCAAGTATTCGAAACGAGAAAAGCCCTTCTCCCCTGGGGGAGAAGGGTTGGGATGAGGGGCGGCTTGCGGCTTCTCAACAGGTTTGATCGGCGTGGTCGCGGATCAGCTGATCAGTGAATAGCCGAAGCAGGCGCCTTCAGCGATCCGCCGCCAGACATGTGCCTCCCACCCCTATTCGGCACCAGTTTCGGTGAAATGATCGAATATCTTCGCTGGCACCCGGACGCCGGGGTGTTCTGGTCGCGAAGACCGACCGCCTCTATCGCAATCCGCGCTGCCCGCCAAAATGCAAAAGCCCCTGGCAGGGGCTTTTGTTAGTTGGCTGGGGCACTAGGATTATGTTGGGCTATCCCTGCCCAACACCCTGCGGGCCAACGCCAAGGCGTTGTTCAAATTCGTTCCCGACGAATTTAGTCGAACCCGAGGCTTCTCATCCGCGACGCCCGCCAATACGAACAAAGCCCCCGTGGGGGGCTTTTGATATTGGCTGGGGCACTAGGATTCGAACCTAGATTGACGGAGTCAGAGTCCGTTGTCCTGCCGTTAGACGATGCCCCAAGTAACTGTCTGGAGCTTAGCGGACGGCTGCTAGCGTTTCGAGTATTGGGTGGCGCGGCGGGCCTTGCGCAGGCCGACTTTCTTGCGCTCGACTTCGCGCGCATCGCGGGTGAGAAAGCCTGCCTTTCGCAGGGTGGGCCGAAAAGCTTCGTCGTACTTGAGGAGCGCGCGCGCGATGCCGTGGCGAATCGCGCCGGCCTGACCGCTGCTGCCGCCACCCGCCACCGTCACGTTGACGTCGACCTTGTCAACAAGTTCCGAGCGCTGCAGCGGCTGGCGCACGATCATGCGCGCCGTCTGGCGGCCGAAATACTCGTCCAGCGGTTTGCTGTTTACGATTATGTTGCCAGTACCCCTGCGCAGGAAAACGCGCGCGGTCGACGTCTTGCGTCGCCCGGTACCGTAATTGATCTCTACTTGAGCCATCCGATATATCCGTTAACTGATCTAAACGTCCAGCGGTTGCGGTTGCTGCGCCGAGTGGCGGTGGTCCGGGCCGGGATAGACCTTGAGCTTGCGGAACATCGCCCTGCCCAGCGGATTCCTCGGCAACATGCCTTTCACCGCGTGCTGAATGACACGCTCCGGGGCCTTCTCCAACTGGTCCTCCAGGCTGATCGATTTCAAGTGGCCGATGTAGCCGGTAAACCGATGATAGTGCTTGTCTTTCAGCTTGCGGCCGGTGACCCGCACCTTGGCGGCATTGACCACCACGATGTAGTCGCCGGTGTCCACGTGCGGCGTATATTCGGGCTTGTGTTTGCCGCGCAGACGGTGCGCGATTCCCGACGCCAGGCGCCCCAACGTCTTGTCGGTGGCGTCCACCAGGTACCAGTCGCGCTGGACCTCGGCGGGCTTGGCACTGAAGGTTTTCATCCGTCGGCTCCGAATAGGGCAGCTGGCAAAGGCCGAGCCGAAAAACGGCGAAGTTTAGTTAAACGCATTGCCGCAGACAAGGGTTTTCGGCCAGACAGAGCTTAAATTGCGACGAACCGCAAAATAACTTGCATCGGTTCCGGAACGCTGATAAAAAAAGGCGCGGTAAGTGGGGACCGCGCCTAACCACCAAAGGAGGATGGAGGAGGAAACCGATTTCAGCGACGATCTAAACTAAATATAAGAATCCACTAATGTTTAGATCGCCGTCGTCAAATGTCCGTGAAACTCCGAATAACGTATAACAACAACTTAGCTTGTCGATCTCAGAACAAGAACAAAAACAACAGGGGCCAACGTGCCCCTTCTTTTTTTCCTGTTCACGTCACTCACCGTTGGGCTCGCTGTTAAGAATGCAACTGATGTGCCAATATTGGGATAAGACCTCGATTTTTCAAGCCAGTTCCCGGAATCCATGCCCAGTTTCCCACAACTGACATTTGCCGATCGCTGTATCATCGCCCTCGACGCCGCAGTCGGCACAGTATTTCAGCGGCGTGCTTCGACGAGCCGAGCCTATCCCGCGGGCGACGAACACAGTGAGTTGAGCGAATCCGAACGTCGTCACAGCGCCGGGTTGATGCGCGTCAACCATGCCGGTGAAATCGCCGCCCAGGCGCTGTATAACGGCCAGGCGCTGATCGCCAGGGACACGGCTGTGCGCGAACACCTGTACAACGCCGCAAACGAGGAAAACGACCATCTGGCGTGGTGCGAGCGCCGTTTGAGCGAGTTGCACAGCCGCGCGAGCCTGCTGGCGCCGCTGTGGTATTGCGGCTCGCTCGGCATCGGTGCACTGGCCGGCGCCATCGGCGACCGCTGGAGTCTGGGGTTTATCGCCGAGACCGAGAAACAGGTCGTCGCGCACCTCGACGGGCATTTCGAAGCGCTTCCGAAAAACGACGCGAGCAGCCGCAAGATCGTGCACCAGATGCGCGAAGACGAACAACGGCACGCGCAAGACGCCATCACGGCCGGTGGCAAGACGTTGCCGTGGCCGGTTCAACGCCTGATGGAATTCACTGCCAAAATAATGACGACAACGGCCTATTACCTGTAATCCGTCAACAACCAGGCACCCAGCGCGTCAAAAGACTGACAAGTTTCGTCAATATGTGACGTCCAAAGTCGTCGAATGTTGTCTACCAGTTTCTCGTAATTTATTAAAAATCGAGGTGTTAGGGCGACAACCTCGTGCTGGATCGAGGTTTATTCCGGAGCTTCGATCCGATAGTCGTGGGTAATTTCAACGCTGGCCGCCAGCATGCGGGATACCGAGCAGTACTTATCCGCCGAAAGACTCACGGCACGCGCCACTGATTTCTCCGAGAGATCGTGTCCGGTGATCACGTACTGCACATGGATGCGGGTGAATACTCTGGGCACGGTCTCGGCCCGCTCGGACGACACCTCCACCCGGCAATCGGTCACTCGTTGCCGTGCTTTATGCAGAATGGAGACAACGTCGATGGCGGTGCAGCCGCCCAGGCCCATCAGCACCATCTCCATGGGCCGCGGGCCGAGGTTGCGCCCGCCGACTTCCGGCGCGGCGTCGATTACTACGCCATGGCCGCTTTCCGATTCCGCCACGAACGTCATCGGCGGTAACCAACGTACAGTTGTTTTCATTGTTCAAGCATTATCGCGTATATTGAGCGATTCGGTTTTGACAATAATCCACATCGAAAACAGAATACCCGCGTATGCGAACCCGAATCAGTGTGCCCATTAAGGAAAGCGAGTGGCTGCCGCGCTTCCTGCGCCACAGCCACCGGCGCACCTATCCGTCGAAGGCAACGATCATACACGAAGGCGACAAGCCGGAGAGTCTCTACTACATTATCGAAGGATCGGTAAGTGTCGTCATCGAAGACAAGGAAGGGCGCGAAATCGTACTGGCCTATTTGAACCCCGGCGATTTTTTCGGCGAGTTCGGATTGTTCGACGAAGATATCCAACGCAGCGCCTGGGTGGTCGCCAGAACCGAGTGCGAGCTGTCCGAGATCAACTACGATCAATTTCGCCAGATGGCCGAGTCCGCCCCGGAGATCCTCTTCGCACTGGCCTCGCAACTGGCTGCACGTCTGCGTAAAACCAACGCCAAGGTCCGCGATCTTGCGTTCCTCGACGTCACCGGCCGCGTTGCGCATACCCTGCTGGAACTGGCCCACGAACCCGATGCCATAACACATCCCGACGGCATGCAGATCAAAATCACGCGCCAGGAAATCGCGAGGATAGTCGGCTGCTCGCGGGAAATGGTCGGGCGGGTACTGAAGGAACTGGAGGAGCAGGGCCTGATCACCGCACACGGTAAAACCATCGTGGTGTTCGGCACGCGCTGAAATAGAAAAATTTGGGGGACAGTATACTTATTTCATCTATAACAGCGGGCACACGGAAGTTACGCTGCGTCGAAATAAGTATACTGTCCCCAAATTCTTAGTCCGGGAAAAACAATTCCCGCAACGCGGCGCCCGGGTCGGGCGCGCGCATAAACGCTTCACCTACCAGGAATGCGTGTACGCCGCTGCCGCGCATCAGTTCGACGTCGGCGCGTGCCAGGATGCCACTCTCGGTAACCAGCGTCGTTTCGTCCGGTACCGATCCGAGCATGTCCAGCGTAGTGCGCAAACGTGTCTCGAACGTGCGCAAGTCACGATTGTTGATGCCGATCAAATCCGCGCCGATCGCGACGGCGCGTTCGAGTTCCTGAGCATCGTGCACTTCAACCAGCGCGTCCATGCCCAGATGCAACGCCAGTCCGTGCAGCTCGCCGAGCAGCGCATCGCCGAGCGCAGCGACTATCAGCAACACGCAATCGGCGCCAAGGGCCCGCGCTTCGTACACCTGGTAGGCATCTATGCAGAAATCCTTGCGAATCGCCGGCAACGGACAGGCGGCGCGCGCCTGCTCCAGATGCGCATCAGCACCCTGAAAAAAATCGCGATCAGTGAGTACCGACAAGCAGGCGGCATCGGCGGCTGCATAGCTTGCCGCAATTGCCGCCGGGTCGTAATCCTCGCGCAGCACCCCTTTGCTGGGGGAGGCGCGTTTGATCTCGGCGATCACTGCCGGTTGTGCCTCGGCGAGCTTGTGTCGCAGCGCCTGCGCAAAACCGCGCGGCGCCGGCACGGACGCTGCACGCGCGCTCAAATCGCGCAAGCTCTCGGCCGTCGCACGCGCGCTGATCTCCTCGCTCTTGCGCCGCAGAATTCGTTTCAGGATATCCGGCGGGCCCGCCACCAAACCGCCGGTTGAACTCATGCGCCAGCCGCCGACTGTGCCTGGGTGAATTGCTGAAGTTCGTGCAATTTGTCGCGTGCAGCGCCGCTGGCGATGGCGAAGAAGGCTTTTTCGACACCCTGTGCATGACTGTCGGCCACACCCGCCACGTAAATCGCGGCGCCCGCGTTCAACGCCACTATATCGCGCGCCGGCGTCGCCCGATTGTCCAATACCCCGCGGATCGCCTCGAGGCTCTCTTCCGGTCCGCGCACTTTGATGCTGTCGTGCGCAGCGGGCTGCACGCCGAAATCCTGCGGACGGATCTGATAGGTGCGAATCTCACCCTGGCGCAGTTCGGCGACGAACGTCGCCGCGGAGATGCTGATCTCGTCCATATCATCGTCCGAATGCACCACCATCACGTGCCGGCTGCCCAGACGGTGCAGCGCCTGCGCGATCGGTTCGACCCAGTTGCGGCTGAACACGCCCAGCAACTGGTTTGGCGCCGACGCCGGATTGGTGAGCGGCCCGAGCACGTTGAAGATCGTGCGCACGGCCATTTCTCGGCGCGGGCCGATGGCGTATTTCATGGCGCTGTGATGGGCCGGCGCGAACATGAAACCCATGCCCACCGTATCGATGCACGCTGCGACCTGCGCGGGCGACAACTGCAGATTGACGCCGGCCGCTTCGAGCAGATCGGCACTGCCGGACTGACTGGAGACGGAGCGGTTACCGTGTTTGGCCACGCGCGCGCCGGCCGCCGCGGCAACCAGCGCACTGGCGGTAGACACGTTGAAGCTGCCGCTGGAATCGCCGCCCGTGCCGACGATGTCCACCAGATGTGTGTCGTCGACCGTTACGTGTGTTGCCAGTTCACGCATGACACGCGCTGCGGCGGCAACCTCGTCGGCAGTCTCCCCTTTCATGCGCAGACCGATGAGAAAGCCGCCAATCTGTGCCGGCGTGGCATCACCGGTCATGATCTGCCGCATGACCTGCATCATCTCCTCGTCACTCAGGTTCCGCGCTTCGGTGACAGCCCGGATCGCCTCTTGAATATTCATCGCTTACCGCCTTTACCTGCATCCCACACTCTTTCTCCCTCCCCTCTGGGAGAGGGCCGGGGGTGGGGGCTCTTCGTTACCGTATCGCTATCCGGCGTTCAAAAAATTCTGCAACAAACGTTTGCCCTGTGGTGTGCATATGGACTCAGGGTGAAACTGTACGCCATACAACGGCATAGCGGTGTGCTGCAGACCCATGATCTCGTCTCGTGCCCCCCGCTCATCCTGCGTCCAGGCCGTTACCTGGAGACATTCGGGGACGCTGTCCGGCGCTAACGCTAGCGAATGATAGCGCGTCGCCTCGA
>JAOTYY010000330.1 GCA_029861595.1 Gammaproteobacteria bacterium | reverse complement strand
CGTTTTCGGAAAACAACAGCGCACCGATGGTGTAGGCGCAGAACATGTAAAGCAGCGACATTGCGACGGCCTGGGACCAGTCGCGATTCAGGGCCTGGCGAAAGATATGCGCGGTAATGGCAATACCCCAGATCACGATACCGATCATCAGCAACAGACCGAATGTACTGAAGCTGTCTCCGCTACGGCCATCGCCGAGCAGACCGAAAACCGGCCAGCTGATCAGGTTCAATATCGTGCCGGTTCCACACAGTGCGGTAAAACTCTGATTGAAACGCGCCCGGTGCTGGGACCACACCAGCAGCCCGTATACGAACATCCCGAGAAACGCGACGTCCACCACGGCCCGCGCCAGCGACTCGACAATCGAATAACGCGAGCCAAGGGCGAGCACGTAGCTGATCACCACGGCCAGCAGCGACAGTCGCAAAAGCAACGGCGAAGCGGGCAAGTCCTGCGGATTGCGCCTGAGCAGGGCGATGTCCAGAAACAAATTGGCGAATTGCAGCATGCGTGCGGATTATGCCCCAGCCCGTACGTGGCATGAAGGTATTACCCGACTCCCGCTCCTTACGGGCTGATCGGCACAAGTGTGACGCGCCGCGATTCTAATTCACCCGGGCGTCGACTAGAATTCGCAACCTGTCAGCAGATCCGACTACGCACGTTCAATGGAAGATACTTATACGCACTTCCCGTGGCGGGAAAACAATCGTTTCGATTGCCTGCGCGATGGCGTTGAGTTCTACCCCGCGATGTTGCGGGCGATTCGCGGAGCCCGCGATTTCGTGGCCATGGAAATGTACCTGGTACAGCCCGGGCGCGTGCTGACCCGTTTCGTCGATGCGTTGCTCGACGCCACCCGGCGGCATGTCCGTGTGTATTTGCTGTTAGATGACTTCGGTGTGCGCGGGCTGGCGCCGCGCGAGCGGCACCTGTTGAACAAATCCAGCATCCATGTGTGCTATTTCAATCCGCTGAAAATCTTCAAGTTCCGACTGAACCTGATACGCGACCACCGCAAGGTGTTGCTGGTCGATGATAGGATTGCGTTCGTCGGCGGCGCCGGCATCTCCGACAGCTTCGACGTTGAGGACGAGACGCCGTGGCGTGACAATATGCTGCGCATCGAGGGCGATTGTGCCCGTGACTGGCAACGCCTGTTCGCCAGCAACTGGAAACTGTGGTCGCGCCTGCCGATCGAATTACCGCCCCGCGGCAACCCGTCGTCACGCGAAGGCCTGCGCGGCCGGGTGGTAGGCGGACAGTACGTGAGCGCCCGGGAGTTGCGGCGTACCATTGTCAACCACGTGCGCAAGGCGCAGCGGCGTGTGTGGATTTCCAGCGCCTACTTCCTGCCGCCCCTGAAGCTCAACACCGCTTTGCGCAGGGCGGCGCGGCGGGGCGTGGACGTGCGTCTGCTGGTGCCTGGTGAACACACCGACCACCCGGCGGTGCGCAGCGCCAGTCAGCGTTTTTATCTGCGCATGCTGCATGCGGGAATTCGCATTTTCGAATATCAGCCACGCTTCATGCACGCCAAAACGGTGCTGTGTGACGACCTGGTCTCCATGGGCTCGTGCAACCTGGACCGCTGGAGCCTGCGCTGGAATCTCGAAGCCAACCAGGAAATCGAGGACGCCGGCGTCGCCGCGCAGTTCTACGATATGTTCCAAGCCGACGTCGAGGACAGCATCGAGATCACCCTGCCCGCCTGGCTCGCACGCTCCTACTGGAGCCGGATTCGCGAACGCCTGTGGGGCTGGCTGGAGACCTGGCTGGTACGCCGCAGCTACCGCGCGCAACTGCGGCTGGCGGCACGCAGCAAGTTATTTGCCCAGTTCGGCGACATGTCCTGACCCGCGACACGCGCTCAGAATTGCACGTTATTTAAGGGACAGCACACTAGTTGCAAGTGACCGCCTTAGTGCAACATGGGGGCTAGCTATGCGCATCACCATCACACGCCCGGACGACTGGCACCTGCACGTGCGCGACGGGGACGTGCTGGCGCATGTGCTGGCCCACACTGCGCGGCGATTTGCACGCGCCATTATCATGCCGAACCTGTCCCCGCCGGTGGTGCACGTTGCCGACGCCCACGCCTACCGCGAACGCATACTTGCCGCACTGCCGGGCGATGCCCGGTTCGAGCCCTTGATGACACTGTATCTCACCGATGCCACCAGCCCCAACGAAATCGAGCGGGCCGGCGACGCGGAATTCGTGCACGCGGTGAAGCTCTATCCCGCGGGTGCCACCACCAACTCCGCGTCGGGTGTCACCGACATGGCGCACGTGTACAACGTGCTGGAGAAAATGCAACGCATCGGTTTGCCGCTGCTGGTGCACGGCGAAGTCACTGCCCCGGAGATCGACGTGTTCGATCGCGAAAAAGCCTTCATCGACGGTTCACTGACCAGGCTGGCCGACGAGTTTCCGGCACTGCGCATCGTGTTCGAGCACATCACCACGCTTGAAGCGGTACAGTTCGTGCGCGAAGCACGCGCGGGCATCGCCGCGACAATTACCTGCCATCACCTGTTGCACAGCCGCAATGCCATGTTTGTCGGGGGACTGCGGCCGCACTACTACTGCCTGCCAGTGCTCAAGCGCGAAACGCATAGACAGGCACTGATCGAGGCCGCAACGTCGGGTAATCCGCGTTTCTTTCTGGGTACCGACAGCGCGCCGCATGCGCGCCAGGCCAAGGAGAATGCCTGCGGCTGCGCCGGCGTGTATACCGCGCACGCCGGCATCGAACTGTACACGGAAGTGTTCGAGACCGCCGCGGCACTGGACAAACTGCAGGCGTTCAGCAGCGAGCATGGCGCGGATTTTTACCGTGTGCCGCGTAACCACGATACGTTGACCCTGGAGCGCAGATCCTGGTCAGTTCCCGCCAGTTATCCGTTCGGCGATGCGACTGTGCAACCGTTACGCGCCGGCGAATCGGTCAACTGGCAGATCGTCGAAACGGGTTAATAAATCGCCAGCAACTCGTAACCCCGGCCCCTCAGCAGACTCAACAAGCCACGCTCGCCCGGCAGGTGCATCGCTCCGACGGCGATGAACGCACCACCTTCGCGCAGCCGGGGTTGCATGCGGCGCAGCATTCTCAGGTTACGGTCGTCGATCAGCCGCGTGCTGAAACGGTGGTTGAATCGCACATCGCCGATTGCCAGTTGCGCCTCGACCAGCGCCTGCATCGCGGCCAGATCGCGGGCCAGGTACGCGTTCGTGAGAGCCTCGATGAGCGCCGGCAATTCGGGCAGCTGGTGCAGTGTGGTGTGCAGCAGTTGCAGTTGCTCGGTAGTGCTGAGTTCGTCGAACACGGCCAGCTGTTCTTCGAGACTCTCCAGACCGTACAGCGGTTTTTCCAGGCGTTGTGCGTATTGCTGCAAATAGAGATCCAGGGCCAGCCCGGAAAACTGCCGCGGCATGCTCAGTACCATGGCGACCGCCCACGGACGCAAGCGCCGTAGGGCCGGTTCAGGCACCTGGCGTTGATGCATCACCTCGGCCAGTCGTTGCCAGCTG
>JAOTYY010000114.1 GCA_029861595.1 Gammaproteobacteria bacterium | reverse complement strand
AGTAAAGGTGGTCTGGCAGTTCGATCGCCATGCGGCCATGATTGATCGACATCAAGCCCATGTGGTGTTTGTATCCGTACAGTCTAGGCACCTGCACGCCTGATGGCCGTCAATCCGGAGGTGACAGATGCCGTTGATGCACTGGAGTCCCAACCTGAGCGTCGGTATCGAGTTCATGGATACCGAACACGAGCAGCTCATGGGCGCGATCAATGAACTACATGAACAGCTGAGCAGCGGGCAGCAGGAGCGGCTGGCGGCTACGCTGAACGAACTCCTGCGCCAGACACGAGAGCATTTCGAGCACGAAGAAAGCATCATGCGCAAACACGACTACCGTCATTTCGAGCAGCACAAGCGCCTGCACGATGCTTTACTCGAAGAACTGGAAGAATTTCGCGACCGCACCGGCAAACAGGGCAAGCACCCGGGCACCGAACTCAGCGATTTCTTGAAGGACTGGCTGCTCGAACACATCCTCGAGTCGGACAAACATCTGGGCGGTTTTCTGGAGGGCGCCGGCGCCAGGCTGTAGTCGCCGGTGCAACCACGCCCCGCACGTTAGGCTGTGCATGCGCTCGGCAAACGTGTGACCATTGGGTGATGAACGCACAGTCGCACAGCGCCTCGGAACGCCCCCGTGGCCGGTCACTCGGGCCGTTACGCGCACTGGTGCCGTTTGTCCTGCGTTACAAGTTCCGCCTGGTGGTAGCGCTGGGCGCGCTGATAGTCGCCGCCGCGGCGATGCTGGCCCTGCCCGTCGCAGTCCGCTATCTGATCGACAAAGGGCTGGCCGCGGACGATGCGGGGACCATAGACGGGTATTTCGTCGCCCTGTTCGGGGTCGCGTTGCTGTTCGGAGTGTTCGCCGCGCTGCGGTTCTACCTGGTGACCTGGCTGGGAGAACGTGTAGTCGCCGATCTCAGGGATAGCGTGTATCGAAAAATCCTGGCGATGGATCCCGCGTTTTTCGAAGTCACGCGGACCGGTGAGGTGTTGTCGCGTCTGACCACCGACACCACCCTGATTCAATCGATCGCCGGCGCCGGTCTATCGATCGCGTTGCGCTCCACGCTGACGCTTATCGGCGGTCTGATCATGCTCGCCGTGACCAGCCCCATGCTTACCGGGCTGGTATTGATACTGGTGCCACTGGTGCTCGTTCCGCTGCTGGTCATCGGCCGGCGGGTGCGCCGACTGTCACGCTCGACCCAGGACCGCGTGGCGGATTCCAGCGGTCTGGCCGGCGAAGTACTCAACGCCATCCAGACGGTGCAGGCGTTCACCCTGGAGAAACTGCAGGGCGAGCGTTTCGCGCAGGCCGTGGAGGCCACGTTTGCTACGGCGGTGCGCCGAATCCGCGTACGCGCCCTGCTCACCGCGGTTGCCATTCTCACCCTGTTCGGCGCCATTACGCTGGTGCTGTGGATTGGTGCGCACCAGGTGCTGGCCGGCAGCATGACCGGCGGTCAACTGGGTCAGTTTCTGCTGTACGCCATGTTCGTCGGCGGCGCCTCGGCCTCGCTCAGTGAAATGTGGGGCGAAGTACAGCGTGGCGCCGGCGCGATGGAGCGCATCGTCGAGTTAATGCACGCCGAACCGGCGGTAGCGGCACCTGCTTCGCCGGTCGCGCTGCCCGATCCCGGTCGCGGCAGCATTCGACTCGATGCGGTGAGTTTCAGTTACCCGTCGCGACCGCAGGTGCGCGCAATCGACGCATTGAGCCTCACGGTTGAACCGGGTGAAACGCTGGCCATCGTCGGCCCGTCGGGCGCCGGGAAAAGCACGCTCTTCCAGTTACTGCTGCGATTCTATGATCCGCAGGCCGGGCACATCCGGGTCGACGGCGTCGATATCGCTGCAGCCGACCCGCAACAGTTGCGCGAACGTATCGGTCTGGTGCCGCAGGACACGGTCGTCTTCGGAACCAGTGCCCGCGAGAACATTCGCTATGGCCGTCCCGGCGCGGACGACACCGCGGTCGAGAAAGCGGCTCGCGCCGCCGAGGCCGATGCGTTCATTCGCCAGCTGCCGGAGGGTTACGATACGTTTCTCGGCGAGCGCGGTACGCGCCTGTCGGGTGGCCAGCGCCAGCGCATCGCGATTGCCCGGGCGATACTTAAAGACCCGCCGATATTGCTGCTGGACGAAGCCACCAGTTCGCTGGACGCCGACAGCGAGCGCCTGGTACAGGAGGCGCTGGATCAGCTCGTGCTGCAACGGACCACGATAATCATCGCGCATCGTCTGGCAACGGTACTCAAAGCGCAGCGGATCGTGGTTCTCGAGAACGGTCGCATTACCAACATCGGTACCCACGAAGAGTTGCTACAACGCGACGCGCTGTACGCGCAGCTGGCTGCGTTGCAGTTTCTGGACGGTGGCGCCATACCACAGGGGGTAATGCGCAGCGCGTAAGCCGGGGCAGACTGAGACTGCGTTCAGTATCTACCGACAACCGCTCATCGCGTGGCAAAATAGATCACATCGCCACCGTAAATTAGCGCGCCAAAGATAGCAATGTTACCGGCACTGCCTGCCGTCCGGCGCGGCGACGGACAACTTATAACGCGCATCCTGTAATTGGTAGGCATGTAGAGCACTCGCGAACTGTCCCCGGCCCACTCCAGTGGCCACAATAAAACGCGCATAAAAAAGACAATATCGGCATGCGCGGCTCGTCGTCGACCCGCGAATCGATACAGTGGAAATCGCCCTGCGAATTGTCCATTATCGCGACCACTCTTCGGTTAGCTGAGCGACAACAACTGCGATGAGCGCGCATGAAGATCAGCCGTTGCGTATATTCTTCATCGAGATGCTCGGCGAGCCCGGGACTTACGATGCGTCGGTTTACGACACGTTACCCGACGGGGACCTGGAGGGCGTCTGGTTCCAGAAACGCTATGCGTACTTGGACGACGTGGGTATCGAAGTGCGCAGTCTGCCGCGCGGCGAGTGTCTGCCGGATGCCGATCAAGCTGACGGTTACGTGCTGGGCGGAAGCTACAACTCTGTGCACGACGACTATCCATGGCAGCGTGCCGTCCTTTCGTGGTTGCCATCGGTGCGAGAGCAACGTGCACCGCTGCTCGCAATCTGCGGGGCTCATCAACTACTGGGCACACATTACGGCGCACCGGTCATTGCGGTCGACAATGCGCCGTGCGCGGGGACACTGGCGGTGACGTTAACTGACGCCGGTGTGCAATCTCCTTTGCTCGAGGCAATCGCCGCCGATACACGCTTCCATTTCGGCAACGGCGAACAGATTGCCACGGTGCCTGATTCCGCCACCCTACTGGCAAGTTCCGAGCGGGTTCCTGTGGCCGCGCTGGACTACGGTGGACATTGGTATTCGACCCAGTTCCATCCCGAAGCCAGCGCTGAATCACTGGGTATCTCGTGGGCTACCAGCGCGCCTGAGATTTGCGACGCCTACGACGATCACGATGCAGGCGACCGCCTGATCGAAAATTTTTTCCGTATCGTGCGTCGAGCCCGGCAAGACTGACGTAGTGACGTGACGACCCGCCACGCAACCTTTTATACAAAAACAGGAATGGATACGTTAACCTGAGCAGCCCAGCGTCAGTGATTCAAACTGTGACGGCTGACTTCCGCCCTTCTCCCGACAGCGAAGCAGCGATGCTGTTGCAGGCCATCGACAACATGAGAGACGGCCTGATAGTCCTCGACGCCCAGGATCGCTTCGTGTTGTGCAACGAACGCTACCGCGAGCTTTATCCCGAGGTGCTGGATATGTTCGTTCCCGGCACGCCCCTGGACGAAATCATCGACGTTTATTCGCAGCGTACCCGTGGTCAGGCCGATGAGGTGGCAGCCTTTGCCCGGCAGCGTAATCAAGCCTGGCGCGCGGGCATCTCGATGGAAGAAGTCACACCCGCCGGTTTGTGTATCGAGACACGTGATTACAGGACCAAGGCCGGCTACTGGATCGGCATCCGGATGGATGTCACACGGCGGCGCGAAGCCGAGCAAAAACTTCACGATCTGAACGAAAACCTGGAGCGGCGTGTTGTAGAGCGTTCTCAAGAGTTGGCAGACGCGCATGCGGCACTGATCCGCAAGGAACGGCTGGCGGTGCTCGGCGAACTGACGGGCACAGTTGCCCACGAGTTACGTAACCCGCTCGGTACGATCGCGTCGACGATCGCAATATTCAAAAACAGAGTGAGCGGCAAAGATCTCGGTGTGGAATCCGCGCTCGAGCGCGTTAATCGCAGTATTATCCGCTGCGATGCGATCATCGAGGAGTTGCTTACCTATTCGAGTACCGGCACCAGACAACCACAACCCACAGCACTCGACCACTGGGTATCTGAAGTGCTGCGTCAAATGCGCGTACCCGACCACGTCACTGTCAGCGAGCACCTCTACGCGCCCGGCGTAGAAGTGAGCATCGATCGGGAGCGTATGTGGCGTACCGTTTTCAACCTCGTCAACAACGCGGTCGATGCAGTGACCCGCAACCAATCGGACTCGGGGGCGGAGATTCAAGTCAGCACTCGATCGGCGGACGATCGTGCCTATATGCAGATCGCGGACAACGGGCCGGGCATACCCGAGGCAATCATGCACAAGATCCTCGATCCACTGTTCAGCACCAAGAGTTTCGGGTTCGGCCTGGGTCTGCCGTTTGTCGTGCGCGTTCTGGAAGAGCACGACGGTGGCGTGAATGTCTGCAACCGCGACGCCGGCGGTGTGCAAGTCGAACTGTGGCTGCCGGTGATCTGACGGGCACGCCCGGTTGTGTAGATCTTGCCAGCCACGAGTAAAACCAACCCTTTCGCCATCAAGACACACGACAGAGAACTGCTATGAAGAAAACCATCGATCCCAGGTTTCATTTTAGCCAGACGCGGTATCGTGAACGCCGAGCGTCTGGCTAAAATGAAACCCAGTGCCTTTCTCATCAACACCTCCCGCGGTCCGGTCGTGGACCAGGCGGCCCTGACAGAAGCGCTGCAGGACAAACGGATTGCCGGCGCCGGCCTGGACGTGTTCCAGCAGGAGCCCACCTCCGCCGACGATCCGATCTTCACCCTGGACAATGTCATCACGACGCCACACTCGCTGTGCTGGACTGACCGATGTTTTGCGGGGATTGGTGCGGCGGACGTAAGCGTCTAGAAATCACGGCATCCTGTGCCTGCCACCTGGCGCACGAATGTTGCGGGTGAGCGACCTGTATTTAATATTTCAACCTGTCGGTTCCGTAAGTATTCTATTGGAACCTCTCGTGTAAACATCGGTCAGTTGCAGTTACCCCGCTTTGCCGCCCGCCCTTTAGCGCATGGCACGCGATCTCCAGGAGAACTCTATGAAATTCGGTCTCATTCACAGTTTTGCCTGGCGCCTGGCGATGCTGCTCACTGTTTTTTTCCTGGGCAACTCTACCAGCTTCGGTGACAGCGTCATAAAAAGTGAGAACGACCGGCGCGAATACCAGAGTTTCGTCCTTCCCAACCAGCTCAAGGTACTGATCGTTTCTGACCCCGACACGGATAAGGCGGCGGCCGCTCTGGATGTCTTCGTCGGCAGCAGCAGCGATCCGCAGGACCGGCAGGGGTTGGCGCATTTCCTGGAGCACATGCTGTTTCTAGGCACACAAAAATACCCCCGGCCCGACGAGTACCAGGCGTTCGTTTCGACACACGGTGGCAGCCACAACGCCTACACCGCTGAGGAGCACACCAACTACTACTTCGACATCGACCAGGGCTACCTGGCGCCAGCCCTGGACCGCTTTGCGCAATTTTTCGTCGCGCCCCTGTTCTCGCCCGACTACGTCAACCGTGAGAAAAACGCCGTTCATTCGGAATATCAGTCCCGGAAAAAAAACGACGGCATCAGGTTGCGCCAGGCATGGAAGGAAGTCGCGAACCCGCAACACCCGTTTACCAAGTTCAGCGTCGGCAGCCTGGATACGCTATCGGACCGGGAGGGCGCCAGCATTCGTAATGAGTTGATCGGCTTCCACAAGCGTCACTACTCGGCGAACATCATGGCGCTCACGGTCCTGGGCCGCGAACCCCTCCCCGTGCTCAGGCAACTGGTCAGCGAAAAGTTCGCCGCGATAGCCAACACGGACGCCAGACCCCTCGAGGTATCCGTACCGCTGTTCGCCGAGGGGCAGCTCCCGGGCCGAATAAACGTCATTCCGCTCAAGGATCGGCGGCTCTTGAGACTGACTTTCCCGATACCGCCGCTTGATCCGCACTACCGCGCGAAGCCCGTCGATCAAATCGCCAATCTGTTGGGGCACGAGGGCAAAGGCAGCCTGTTTTCGCTGCTGAAAAGCAAAGGCTGGGCCGACAAGCTCAGCGCCGGTCCGCGCATGAACCACCTCGGTGGCGCGACGTTCAATGTATCGATATACCTGACCGAAGCGGGCTTGGAGCATATCGATGACATAGGGTCGCACGTGTTTCAGTACATTCGCCTGATCGGGCGACACGGCATCACCCGGTGGATATTCGACGAGCAGAGCCGCATCAATCAAATCGCCTTCCGATTCCAGGAAAAACATGAGCCGGTCGAGTACGTGCGCTGGCTGGCCAGCAACCTGCAGATTTATCCCGGCGCGGAGGTGTTACGCGGTCCTTACATTATGGATCGCTACGATCCTGCGCTGACCCGCCGGTTTCTCGAGAAGCTCACGCCTGAAAACGTGCTTGTCACGGTCAATGCCCCCGGGCTGCCAACCGATGCCACAGCCTCCTGGTTCGACACGCCCTACGGATTTGCTCAACTCGATACCGACACGCGAACACGCTGGCAGAGCGACGCGGTCAACCCGTTGCTGGCGATTCCCGAACCCAACGAACTGCTGCCGGAAGACCTGGCTGTTAAACCACCGAAACAGGCAAGCAGTCATCCCGTGCGGGTGAAACAGGCGCCAGGTTTCGAACTCTGGTTTCAACAGGACACGAGTTTCCGCGTTCCCCGGGCCGATTTTTTTATCAGTGTCAGATCAGCGAACTCGAACGACTCCCCCAGGCACGCCGTGCTCACCCGGCTGTACGTCAAACTGGTCAACGATCAGCTGAACGAATATTACTACCCGGCCTATCTGGCGGGATTGAAATACGATCTCTACAAACACAGCCGGGGCTTCAGCGTGCGGGTATCCGGCTACAACGACAAGCAGGGACTGTTGATAAACCGCATAGCGCAAGCGCTGGCGCGTCCCGTTATCACCGAGGCGGGATTTGCGTTGGCCAGAGAAGAACTCGCGCGCCAGTTGCGCAATGTGAGCCGCGAACCGCCGCATCGGCAGACGCTTTCGCAGGTGCCGAAACTGCTGCTCGAGCCGCACTGGAGCGAAGTACAGCAGCTGGATATCGTTGAGGAACTCACCGCCGACGATCTGCGGCGTTTCATCCCGGATCTGCTGGGGGAAATCGATGTGGTGGTGCTGGCACACGGCAATCTGTACCGCGACGAGGCGATAGAATTCGCCCGCGGGCTGGAGGAGAAATTACTGCACAGCGCGAAGCCCGTGTCCGTACCGCGTAACCAGGTAGTAAAGCTGCCGGAAGCGAAACAGTACGTGCAGCAACTGGATATCGATCACCCGGACTCCGCCATCGCGATATACGCGCAAGGCAACAACAAAAGTTATGCAACGAGGGCGAAGATTCTGTTGACGGCACACGTTCTATCCGCGCCGTTCTATGGCGATCTCAGGACGGACAAACAGTTGGGTTATGTGGTCTATGTAACGGCTTTTCCGTTACTGGAAGCCCCGGGCATCGCCTTCGTCATAGAATCGCCGACCACTGAACCGAACGAGCTGGAAGCGCACGTGCAGCGTTTCGTCACCAGCTATGCCGAAACGATCGCGCAAATGGGGGACAGCGAATTCGCGAACCACAAGCGAGGCCTGCTCACGCGCATTACGGAAGATGAACAACAGCTCAGCGAACGCTCCGACCGCTACTGGCGAGAAATAGACCGCAACAACTACGACTTCGATTCGAGAGAGCAGCTGGCGGACGCCTCACGGCGTATCGACAAGGACGAGTTCGTGGCGTTTTACAGAAAATTTCTCAGTGGTGACACCGGCAAACGTCTCGTCGTTCGGGCAATCGGCAAACAGCACGAAGAGGCGTTTGCGCGAAACGCCCGGCAAAAGGATTACATCGTCGTCAGCGACCCGGATACCTTCAAGCGGGATAAAGAGTACTTTCCAAGGTTCAATTAAGCGCTGTCCATCAACTTCTCGATCAGCGCCGTGACTTCGGCGGCCTTCTCCATGTGCACCATGTGGCCGGCGCCGTCCAGCACGTGCACACCTACCGCTGACGGCAACCCCTCGCTGTGCGACGCCGGAATGATCCGGTCCTGCGCACCCCAGATCACCTGCCGGGGCATGTCCAACGCGGCCAGCGTATCACGTAACACCAGCGCCTGGTGTCCGCCGGCAAACACCGAGTCCGCGATCGAAGTGAGGATATCTGTCACGTGATCCAGGCGCTTGAACTTGAGGATATCGTCGAGCATGTCGCGGCGCACGAGTGAGGTGTCCGCGAACAACCGCTCGATCCACGGTTTCAGGTCCTTGCGTCGCCCCGCCGCAATGAATCCACGGATGTACTCGGCGTCTATGTCTTGACCGAGGCCAGCGCTGGCGATCAGTGTCAACGAGCGCACTTGCTGCGGCGTGCGACGAGCCAATTCGATCGCCACGGCGCCACCCAGCGAATGGCCCGCAAGGTGCAGGGACGAAAGCTCGGCAGCTGCCACGAAACCAGCCACGTCGTCAGCCAGTGCTTCGACGCCGACCCCGGCCAGCACTTTGGCGGAGCCCCCGTGGCCGGGCAGATCCAGCGCGAACACCCGGCGTTCCACGGCCAGCGTCGGCTGGTTGAAAAGCCAGTTGTTCAGGTCGCCGCCGAATCCATGCAGCAGCAGTAACGGCACCCCGTTCCCTTCGCCCATCGCCAGGTAACGGGCTGCACGTCCTGCGACGTCGAGGACTTCGGGTTCCGGTCCGTGAACCTCCTCGTCGGCGCGCGCAGCGAGCACGTCCGCAAACTCAGCGTTGAACTTCTCGATGTGGGCATCGATTTCAGTATCGCTTACCGCCTCGGATGCCACGACACCAAGCAGTGCGCCCACCGGGACTGTGTCACCGACCGCCACGAGTCGACGTCGCAGGATACCGCTCGCCGGTGACTCGAACACGTTGACGATTTTTTCGGTCTCGATGTCCACTAGCTCCTGGCCGCGCTGCACCTCCGCACTGAGTTCGACGTGCCAGGCCGTCACCAGACCCTCGCTCATCGCGAGGCCCCATTTCGGCATCGTGATGGCTTGAATCAATTCGCTCATTGGTACGCGTTCTCCGTGTCGAAACCTCTGCGTATTTCCCTCTCCCTCGAGGAAGAGGGGATGACTTAATTATGCAAGGCCTCCTCCAGGGGAGAAGGGCTTTTTCCGCTGGTTCAGTGCGCTGCCACTTCGCGTACCGCCGCTTCGATCTTTGCTTGGTCGGGGATGTAGAGATCCTCCAGCTCCGGCGCGAACGGCGGTGGCGTGTGCGGAGCGGTCACCATCTTGATCGGCGCCTTGAGCGCATCGAACGCGTTCTGTGCGATCAATGCCGAGATGTCGGTGGCGATATTGCAGCGCGGATTGGACTCATCGACGATCACCACCCGTCCTGTTTCCTCCGCGTTTTCCAGTATCGTGTCCTCGTCCAGCGGCGACGTGGTCCTGAGGTCGATCACACTGCATCTGATCCCGTCGCCTTCGAGCTTGTCCGCCACCTCGTTACAGAACTTGACCATGCGCCCGAGCGTCACGAGGGTGACGTCGTTTCCTTCGCGCGTGAGGTTCGCCTCACCAAAAGGCAGTGTGTACGGATCGTCCGGCACCTCTTCCTCGTCGTCGTACAGCACTTTGTGCTCGAGAAAAATAACCGGGTCGTCGTCACGGATCGCCTGGATCATCAACCCCTTGGCCTCGTAGGGGGAAGACGGCATAACGACCTTGAGCCCGGGAATGTGCGTGAAAATCGGATACAGGCATTGACTGTGCTGGCTCGCCGCACGGAACCCGGCCCCGTACATGGTGCGAATGACGACCGGGGTCACTGCTTTGCCGCCGAACATGTAACGGAACTTGGCCGCCTGGTTGAAGATCTGATCGAGGCACACACCCATGAAATCGACGAACATCAACTCCGCCACCGGGCGCAGTCCCGTAGCGGCGGCACCGACCGCAGCGCCGATGAACGCGCTCTCGCTGATCGGGGTGTCGAGACAGCGCTCGCGGCCGAATTCGGGCATCAATCCTTTGGTAACGCCGAGCACGCCGCCCCACGCATCGTCTTCGCCGGGCGCGCCCATGCCGCCGACGTTGTCCTCGCCCATGAACACGACGGTCGGGTCGCGTCGCATCTCCTGTGCCAGTGCCTCGTTGATGGCCTGGCGGTAAGTTTTTCTCGACATCGTGCTGCCTCCCTCAATAAGCAACGTATACGTCGGTCATCAGGTCCTGCTCCCCCGGTGGCGCCGCCGCCACTGCTTCGGCAACCGCCTCGTCCACCAGGGCTTTGGCCTGCGCTTCTATTTCGTCGATCTGCGCGGCATCCAGAACGCCGGCCGCCGTAACGCGCTCGCGAAACAGATTCAGACAATCGCGTTGCGCGCGCACCTCATCGGTTTCCTCTGGCGTTCGGTAGGTGATGGCGTCACCTTCGAAGTGACCGTAATAACGGTAGGTTTCGACGTGCACCAGGCTCGGGCCGCCGCCGCCGCGCGCCCGTTCGATCGCTTCCTGGGCGGCCTCGTAAACGGCAAAGAAGTCCTGACCGTCGACTTTACGCCCGGGTAACCCGAATCCTTCGGCGCGCTTCAGTTGGCTGCCGCCCACGGACCAGACGCTGGCGGTGGATTCGGCATACCGGTTGTCCTCCACGACGAACACCGCCGGCAGATCCCAGACTTTGGCGAGGTTGTACGACTCCAGCGTCGTGCCCTGGTTGGAGCCGCCATCGCCGACGAACGCAATGGCAACTCCGCCGGTCTTGAGCGTTTTCGCGCTCAGCGCGGCGCCGCAGATCAGCGGCGGCCCGCCGCCGACGATGCCGTTGGCGCCCATCATGCCCTTGTCGAGATCGGCGATGTGCATGGAGCCGCCCTTGCCGCCGCACAAACCGTCGCGCCGTCCGTAGATCTCTTTCATCATGGCTTTGATGTCACAGCCTTTGGCTATGCAGTGGCCGTGCCCGCGGTGCGTACTGGCAATGTAGTCCTTGTTGCCAAGGTGCATCATGAAACCAGTCGCGGAGGCTTCCTCGCCGGCGTACAGATGCACGAAGCCGGGGATAGTGCCGGTCGCGAACTCCTCGTGCACGCGATCCTCGAACGCTCTGATGTCGCACATCATGCGATACGCCCGCAATAGATCTTCGCGGGGTAACTGCAGACCTGATGGAGTCGCCATATTTCTCCTCCTTTGCGCTTCGCAAAAGTTGTTGGATGTCGCTTTGTCTGTACGTCAAACGCCGATATGCGCCGTAAGTCCTCCGTCGATGCGAAAATCGGCACAGGCAGCGCCGGTTCGGCGCCGCCGCGGTCGGACACCGCTCAGCGGCGCATTACCGCGCCAGTGTCGTACCCGGCGGCATTTATCGGACTGTGCTTGCGGATATATTCGGTGAGCACGTCCGCATCCACGAACCCCGTATTCACGTAGTTGGGGTGATCGTCCATGCGCGGATACTTGTCGCCGCCGGCAGCGATGTAGCTGTTGATGGCTATGCGGTAGTTCGCTGCAGGATCGATCGCCTTACCATTCACCTTCGCCACAGCCAGTTCGCCGCCGACGATTTCCAGCTGCACCCCTGAGAATTGCGCGAATGCCCCGCTGTCGGTCGGTTTGCTCGCGACCGCGGCAAGGTAATCCTGCAGCTCCGCACCGGTTAACTCGACAAACGCGACGGCATTGGCGAACGGCTGTACCTTGAGCACGTCTTTGTAAGTGATATCGCCCGACTCGATGCTGTCACGGATGCCGCCCGAGTTCATCACCGCGAGGTCGCCGCCGACCTTATCCATCTGCGCCGTTGCGATCAGGTGACCGAGGTTGGTGGGCTGGAAGCGCACGATCTTGCGATCCCCCACCAGCTTCGCATCAACGCTGCCAATGCGAGTCTGCAGCTCCGTCTGACCCTTGTCCTGGAACGGCTGCAGAAAGCTCGCTACCGACGTGTCGGCCGAAATCTCCTCGTCGACGAAAACCCGCACGCTTTCCCCGGCGTCGTTTTTCACTTTCTTCTTCAGATTGACCGGGATCAGCTGGTAATCGCGCAGAAACAGTGCACCGTTTCTGAAAACGAAATCGGCACGCCCGACATATTTTCCCCATTCGTGTGCCTGCATAATGTAGGTGTCGTTCTGGATATCCGGCGTGCAGGGGGCGCCTGCCTGGTATTTCGCCGCGACCTGGTTTTTACCTTCCATGCACACCGGATCCTGCGAGTGACCGCCGATGATGACGTCGATACCCAGTACATTACGCGCCAGGGTTACATCACCCGGTGCATTGATGCCGTACGCTGCGTCCTGATAGTGCCCCATGTGAGTCACGGCGATCACCAGATCAGCCTGCCTGCGCAATTCCGGAACCAGTGTCCTGGCCTCCTCCACGGGCGTCGTGAAAGCGATTCCACCCATGAACTCGGGATTGCCCAGTTTTTTAGTGTCTTCGGTCGTGAACCCGACGACGGCGACTTTCAGTTCGCCGACTGCGAACATCCGGTAGGGCAGAAACAACCGCTTGCCGCTGCTTTCGTCGTAGATATTCGCGGCCAGGAATGGAAAATCGGCCCAGCCTTCCTGCTTGCGAATCACCGCCAGCTCGTTGTCGAATTCATGGTTGCCGAGCGCCATAGCGTCGTAACCCAGCATGTTCATGGCTTTGAAATCCGGCTCAGCGTCCTGCAGGTCGGATTCGGGCACACCCGTGTTGATGTCACCACCGGACAGCAACAGGGCGTGGCCCCCGGCTGCCGACACCTCGGCCCGGATCCTGTCCACCAGGGTCTTGCGCGCCGCCAGGCCGTATTCACCGTGGCGATTCGGCCAGAAGCGACCGTGATGATCGTTGGTGTGTAACA
>JAOTYY010000329.1 GCA_029861595.1 Gammaproteobacteria bacterium | reverse complement strand
AAAATCGGCAAATCCATGGCCGCGGGCGGGCTCGCGGCATTGACGCTGCTTGCGGTTGCGGGCTGTGGCACTACGCCTCCGCAAAACGTCGAGAACATCTGCGAGATCTTCGAGGAGAAGGGTCGCTGGTACAAGGCGGCAAAGAAATCCGAGAAACGCTGGGGCACGCCGATTCACGTGCAGCTCGCGATCATCCGCCAGGAATCCACGTTCAAGTTCAATGCGAAGCCGCCGCGTACCAAGGTGCTCGGCTTCATTCCGTGGAAACGGCCATCGGATGCCTACGGCTACGCGCAGGCCCTCGAAAGCACCTGGGAGCGTTATGAAAAGGACACCGGGCGGCGTTGGGCCGATCGCGACGACTTCGGCGATGCGATCGATTTCGTCGGCTGGTACACCGACCAGTCGCAGCGCATTGCAGGCATTTCGAAATGGGATCCGTACAACCAGTACCTCGCGTACCACGAGGGCCAGGGTGGCTGGATGCGGAAATCGTACCGGTTCAAAGGCCAGGTCAAACAAGCCGCGCGCAGCGTCGATTACCGTGCGAAGGAATGGGGTGCGCAGCTCAGTCGCTGCGAAGACAACCTCGACGACGGCTGGTGGATCTTTTAACGGCCGCTCGTTGTTAGACTAAGCCAATGCTGTTCGCACTTATCGGCGCAGCGTTCTCCCCGGGGATCGGCTGCCGCGCCATTCTGTCAACTTCACGCGTGGTCCATATGTACTACATTAGGAGTACCTGTTTACGATTTTTGCGCTGAGTAACGCCTCCGCAGGAGTAAGACAAAATGCGCCGTCAGTGGTTGATTCCGGTATTGATGTTGTTGGCAATCATCGTGGTTGCCGTCGTCCTTGTGCAGCGCGGTCCCTCTTTTCCTGTCGCGAAACCCGTCACCACCGCCAGCGGTATCACGCTGACACTCGACGAGTCCATCTACGACGACGGCGACGCACCGTCTGCCGTTCTGCGGTTCTCGTCGGACCCACCCGCCGCTGACCTGATCAAGGTTGCGCTCGCCACAACCGATGGCGAGGACCACGAGACACTGGAATTCACCCGCTCCGGCAACCCGCAGGTCTACACGGCTACCCGCGGAACAGTTCGTATCGTTGCGTCATCGCCGCAGCACCCGTCGCGGCCAGAAGATGGCGAGCTGTCGCTGCCCCATGGGCAGCCCATCTACGCGCTGTATTTCCCGGACAAGAGTGATCCCGCCCTGGCCAGCTTGCAGACGGACGTGGTTGCCGACATTGCGTTCCTGAAGGGCGCCGTCGATCCCGCCGGCAGCGTGAACCCGGCCGCCGCGCTCACCGAAGACGAAGGCTCCGCCAACCGCAAACCCGCCGGTACCCTGGTGCGCCGCGATAGCCTGCCCGTGCAGATCGCCACGCAGGAACTCATCCTCTGGGCCCGCAACGAGGCCGAACTCGCGGCCTTTCTCGTACGGACCGGTGGCAGGGTGTTGGCCTCGCGCGCGGCTGGCCCGAAACACCCCGGCATGATGATGCACCTCGTGCAGCTCTCGGCGCCCGCGGACGCAGCACACTCGCTGTCACTCCTCGACAACTACCTCGGCGAGCGGCGCGACGTCCTGGCCAGCAACGTCGATACACTGGCCCTGCTGGCCTACGGCCTCGAGCTGCGACTCGATGGCTTCATGGTGTCACCGAACCCGCGCCTGCAGCCGCATGCCCCGCCGGGCATCTCGGCCACCGAAACGGCCAACGTCACCCGCACGATGGAAATGCACGGGCCGTCAGAGCCGTGCAGCCCGGGCGATATTGATCCGTTTAATCCCAACCCCTGCATCGAAAACGTGCCGGCGCTCTGGACCTTCCTGTCACTGTGGGATTTCGATGACGAGCGCATCAACATAGGTGTGCTCGATCAGGGCTTCGCCACCAACGAGGATTTCCGGCCGCCTGCAACCGGGCTCCCCGTGGAGTGCACAGTTTGGTTCGGTGACCTGCTGCTGTGCGGTCCGGGCTTCGCCCAGGGCGTGCCCACTGTGGGCGACCAGTTCTTTGGCGACCCGTCCTGGCACGGCAACGCAATCGTTCATACGATCGGCGGCATCGTCAACAATGACATGTGGGTCACCGGGGTGGGCGGGCAGGTCGCCGTTCCAATGCTGTATCGCTATGACGTCAGCAGCTACGCGTTCGGTATTGACACCGGTATCCGCGACGCCGTCGATCGCGGCGCCTCCTGCATCAACATCAGCGCCGGCTTCCCGTGCAACGTGCTGACCGATTTTGGCGACTACGACGTGTGTAACTGGGAGGGCAGGCTCGGTATGTGCGCCGTTGTCACTGCGAGCACCGCTGCCGTAGCAAAAGCGCTGTGTCTTTCGGCGGCCTGGACGCCGCTGATCGGCGGCGCAATCTGCGGTGTCGCCCAGGGCGTGCTGTACGTCGAGGTGGCTGCCTGCCTCACGGCCCTGTCGAGCTTCGCCGACCTTCGCGGCCCGGTGCTCGGCGCCATCGAGTTTGCCGCCGATAACGGCGTGCCGGTGATCGTGAGCGCCGGCAATGCGATGCGAAGAGAACAGTTACCGCCCGTCATCCGCAACTTCGTCAACCTCGGTGACTGGCGCGTCGAGCGCTGGGGCGTGGTGCCTGCGATCTCGCCGGAGGCTATTGTCGTTGGATCGGCCGTCTCGGCGGCGATAAACGAAGCCGACAACCCGATCGTCGAGTTCTACCGGAACACGAACTTCTTCGGCGACAGCGTCGACATCTGGGCGCCGATACGAACCCGTTACGCAGCGCCGCTCGACGTGAACAATATCGGATCGGTGGTCAGCATCGACGAACCGAACGGCGACCGCCGGGTGGTTGGCGGCACCAGCGGTGCGGCGGCTTTCATGAGCGGCGTGGTGGCAGCAATGCAGGCGGCCAACCCGGAACTGAACCCCGCAACCCCGGGGCTAACAAACGCGCAGCGCGGCGCGATTGTCCAGCAGATCACGGACATCCTCACCGACGATGCAAACAGTTTCAGCAACGCCGAGCTTCAATCGTTTAGCACCAATTACGCTGACCAGCCCGACGAGCGTCCCGTCATGGTCAATCCCCTGGCGGCGGTTCAGGCGGCTGCAGCGAGCGCCATTCCGGATTTCGCCGGCGCAGGTTACGACACAAATCTGAACTTCAACGAAACCGCCGATGCGGACACCGTGCCGGCTGCCGCGGAATTCAACGTGCCGACGACCGGCACCATCGTTGCAATCCCGGAGGCCGACGGTGATCTGCCGAATCCGGATATCGACCCATACCAGTTCACCATCCCGGCCTCCGGGGAGCCGCTTTTCGAAGTACAGATCACGTTGACGTATCCGGACGGATACGGTGAACTGATCGTCGAAGGCAGCGACATTGTACTCGCGTCCGAGTCGGTCAACGGCTTCGAAAGGCTGCGCACCTACCGGGCTCTTGCGGTGCCGGGAGACACTCGTGACTTCGTGGTGCGGGGCGCGACACCGGATCAGGACAACGTCTACAAGCTCATGGTCATCCGCTTGCCCGCACAACCGACGGTGACCATCACCAGCCCGTCGGAC
>JAOTYY010000113.1 GCA_029861595.1 Gammaproteobacteria bacterium | reverse complement strand
TAACGTGGCAGTGGGCGATGGATATGTCGCCGTTACCTGGGAGGACAATCGCGCGGGCAGACCGGCGGTATTCATTGCCTTCAAGGCAATACACGATCGCGATTTCGCACACGAATACCGACTCAGCGACGCACGCCTCGATGCTTATGAGCCGGCGGTCAGCGCCTTGCCGGGCGATCGCTTTATGGTCGCTTTCGAGCAAGACGGATTCGTGTACGCCATCGTGGCCGACCCAAGCGGTACGGGCACAGCACAGCGAATCGGCCAACGGCACGGCGCGCAGCCGACGCTGGTGACACGCGATGCGCATACCGTGCTGGTCGCCTGGAGCGAGGATTACCTGGACGGGAACTCTCGGATCCAAACCTGCACGGTCACAGCCGCAGACAGCACGCGCGCTTTGACGGTTGGCCCCGTGAGACCGTTGGAAAACCAACCGCCGCCGGCAAAACAATTGTATCCGGCGCTGGCCTGGTCGGCGCACGGGCCAGTGGTAGCCTGGGAAGACCGTCGCCACGGACACACACGCATTGTCGCGAGTGCCGCCGCCGCGGATGCATTCACCACACCGCGCGAAATCAACGAATTTCTCAGCGAGCGCAGTGTTTACGACAGGGGCAGTGGCGCCGCGCGCGTCGTGTTGGGCAGCAACGATCGCCGCACGGTCGCCGTGTGGATGGATAAACGCGAGGGCGGCAAAGGTTACAGCCTGTACGCGGCGTGGAGTGACGACGGGGGTCGGACATTCGGCAGCAACCAGCCTGTGCATGACGCTTTCGGTCAATCGGTCGGGCAGGTAAATCCAGCGGTAGCCAGCAATCGGGCGGGCGAAACAGTTGTGGCGTGGGACGACGCACGGGTAGACGACGCCGATATCTGGCTGGCTACACCGGCGGCCGGCGGGTGGAGCGAAAACATCCAGGTACCACCGGCCTCGGGCGAAGGCGAGCAAAGCAATGCGTCATTGGCGCTCGACAAGCACGGCAATGTGCACCTTGTCTGGATAGAACGAGCCGTACTGCGAGGACCCACCAGACTCTGGTACAGTCTGGGGCTCAGGCACGGCAGCTGAAATCAGGGCCGGCGCGTAGTGCGCAAAATGCCCGGCGCCGGTGGGAGCCGCCCCCATACAACACGTCGACCAGCGCAGTGTTGCGGCACGGTGAGTGCGGCGCGCGGCTGCCCGATCTCCTCCTAATCCTGCATTCGGGCGGCGCGCCGACGCATGGGGGCGGTTCCGCTATCGGCGGGCGGGATCGCTCACCAGTAGTGACTGTGGCGATGGTGTCGTCGCGGCCCGTGATGGTGATACGCAGGTGGTGCGTAGTAGTAGTACTGATGCCCGTACCCGTGCGATTGCGACCGCCTTCGATGCGCGCGTCCGCGCCGATGTCCGTATCCGGGGTCACGCGAATGCCTTCCCGAGCGGTGATGCTGCTGGTGCTTGTGGCGAGCCTCCAGCGTGCTGCCACCATCCCGATAAGGTGCATGCGCGGTGGCAAAACCGGGTGCGAGCAACAGCGCGCCGCATATGAGCAATCCAACTAAGTTCTGCATGGTGCGTTCTCCTGCCGATATTCGCGATGCACTGTAAACACGGGCCGCTGAACTGAAGCTGAATGACAAACGGCACGGCAAACCGGTTTGAACTGCACCGACCAATCTCGCGCAAGTGCCAACCACGCCCTTGATGCATAGGCCGATATTCATTCCAATACGCACCATCGCCAATCCTGGGGAAGCGAGTGTCACGTACAACGATAGTTTTTGGTGTTTTGTTTGCGGCACTGGCCTTCAGCTGTCTGTACGCGTTGCTGGCCGGCACGGTGCGCATCGAGTTGTCGCAACTGTTCGCTGTGTTCGGTGGCAGCGAAACGGGATTGCCGAGCCGTATCGTGCTGGAACTGCGTCTGCCGAGGGCGCTTTCCGCGTTCAGCGTAGGTGCATTGCTGGCCCTGGCAGGCGTACTCCTGCAAGTGCTGTTGCGCAACCCGCTGGCCGATCCCTACATTTTAGGCATTTCCGGCGGCGCAGCGGTGGGCGCACTGGGCGCGATGTTGCTGAGTTCCGGCCGTGCCCTGCTCAACGCCAGCGCGATGATTGGCGCGCTGCTGTCGATGCTGCTGGTGTTTGGTATCGCGCACGGACATGGCAGCTGGTCTTCGACTCGCCTACTGCTGACGGGCGTGGTAGTCGCGGCCGGATGGGCGGCGTTAGTAAGCTTCATGCTTGCAGTGGCGCCGGAAACCAATCTGCGCGGCATGCTGTTCTGGTTGATGGGTGATCTGAGCTACGACGCGCCGTACGCGTGGGGACTCGGTATGCTCGCGGTGGGGTTGCTGGCGTCGATGCTGATCGCGCGCAATCTCAACATACTGGTGCGCGGCGATCTGCAGGCGACCGCGCTGGGCGTAAATGCAAAAGTATTGCGCGTGCTGGTTTATGTTCTGGCATCCGCACTGTGCGCGGTCGCCGTCACTATCGGCGGCACGATTGGATTTATCGGGCTGGTGGTGCCGCACATGTTGCGACTGATCGGGGTGACCGACCACCGCAGTCTGATTCCCGCGGCTGCCCTGCTAGGTGGTTCACTGCTGCTGTCCGCCGATACGCTCGCACGGACCGTCATGGCACCCCAGCAATTACCCGTGGGCGTACTCACGGCCATGCTCGGGGTGCCGCTGTTTCTCGTATTGCTCTATCACGGCGCGCGCAAACGCTAACCGCTGAAATTCAACACACTCCACGTCACGGGGCCGTAAAAAACACCATCTGCTGTGGATTGAGATTCGTCACCACTGTGTCGATAACCGTATCGGTACCCGTATCCAGCAAGTGCACGGTGGCGTTGCTCGCATCGCTGATCCACAAGTTACCCGCCGGACCGATGGAGATATCGGCGATGTCTATGTTGGCGAACGCCGCCGCCAGCGGTGGACCGACCACGCCGGTTGACGGATCGAAAGAAAACAGCGTGGAGTCTCCAAAACCAGCGTAGCCGACCAAATAACCTTTACTCGGGGATGCGATCGCCATGGCACTGGTTTTTCCATGGGTGCTGCCGAGGGCATCGTCTGCGACGAGGACTTGTGAAGCATACGTGGTTAAATCGATGCGTTCGACACCGCCGCTGGAAGCACCTTGGTAATCACCCACGCCCTGCACGTACAACGCGTTGTCAGCCGAAACCACGACAAGATCATTGTTCGGATTGCGGATCGATAACGGTATGCCCTTCAGCCGTGGATCGCGTCCCGTGTCGATTTCTTCATCCGTCTCGATATCGAACACGGCAATGTAGGCGGTGTTGTTAGGGGAAAAAAAAGGGGTATTTCTGTCCAAACGCTGCATGGCAATAAACAAGCGGCCGGCACCAGTGACGGCAGCCGCCATTTCCACTATGCCGTCGGTGTCGGCGTAAGCGCCGAGATCCAGTTCACCCAGCTTGAACTGCGCAAACGTTCGGGCCGCCGGATTGACGATCCACGCGGTGTTCTTTTCGTAGCGGGTCAAATAGGCTTTGCTTGCATGCGCAACCGCCAGGGCGCGTGGGTTTGTCTGCGCGGCACTGTCTCCGGAGTCTCTCACCGAGTATTGCCACTCCGGCGAACCGATATCATCATCGCGATCGAACTTCGCCACGTTGGCACCTTCGAAACGCTCGATGCGGTAGGCTTTCTGCCCGGCGGCCGCGATGTTCAGATCCGAATGTGTCGGCGCGATGTCGTTCAGCGCGCTTAACGTCCCCGCGTCGTTGCGAATGAGACTGTGCGCGCCGCTGGCAAAATCCGGCGCGACCGTTACCACGGCAGCCGTATATTCGGTGAATCCCTCGTCGTTTTCGATAGTGCCGCTGGCACTGCTCAGCGCAATCGACTCGACATTCGCCGAAACGTTGCTCAGGGTCAGGGTGAAGAACTCATCGGCCTCGTTGCCGAAAGCGAGGTGGCTGTCGTCGTCGCCCAGCACGTTGACGCTGAGCGTGGTCTGCGTGGAGCCGGCTGCAATCGTGCCCGACCCGGCAGCGGCCAGGTAGTCCTCGCTGGCGATAGCCGACCCGTCGCCGGTCGCGTAGTCGAAGGTGATGTCGGCATCGGGCGCCACGGGCACAGTCACGTAAAATGTCATCTGTGTGGTTCCGGCATCACCTTCGATCACGGCGCTATCGTTGATGCGCAAGCCAGCGACCGGCGTTACCTGGCCTGATCGTGTCCGCTCGGCGTTATCGCATCCGGCTGCAAAAAATACCCCCACGCACAGCCACATGGTAAGGCGCACGCTATTTATTCTCATGGTGTTTCTCCGGTGGTAGTCATCTGTTATTAATTGCCTAAAAACGCACCCGCACGTTCGCCAGGAATTCGCGTCCCGGCTTGGGAAAACCGTTGAAGTCCTGCAACGGCTCGTCGAAAATATTGTTGACACGCAACTCGGTTTCCCACGACAGCGTTTTGCGCTGAACGGACACATTACTCCACGACTGATCGTCCGCCGGCAGTAGATTCGCCGAATCGAAGTACATGTCTTCACGGATGTACGACTCGAAGGCGTAGCGCCACGGCTTGCTTGTATAAGAGATTGTCAGCCGGTAGGTTTGTGCAAACTGTCCGGGCCGCTGGTTGCCATCGAAAGCCGCCAGCTCACTGTTTATTGCAGTGTCCAAGAGGGTTGCCGAGATATCGGCCTGCAAAGCCGCGAGCGGCTGCAGACTCGCGGCCAACGAGATACCCGTAAGGGTCGCGCGGGAGATATTGTCCGATCGCCCTACGCCCTGCGCATCGAATACCCGCACTATCAGATCCTGCGCGCGGTTGTAAAACACCTCACCGGTAACAAGCGCCTGGTGGTACCAGGTACGCGGTGCGAACCAGACGTATTGCACGCCTACGTCGGCGTTGGTGCCGGTCTCCGGCACCAGATCTTCATTACCGACGAAATAACCGCGATCGCCGAACAATTCGAAAAACGCCGGGATGCGCGCGTACCGGCCTACGTTGGCCTTGATGTGCGAATGTGCATTCAACACATACTTCGCACCCACCTGCGGACTGACGAAATTGAATTTTTTTTGCTCGACGGTTGGCGGAATACCTACGCTGGCGTCGCTTGCTTCGAGTTCGTCCCACACCCATTGACTGCGTAACACGCCGCTGACAATCAACCGGTTATCCAGCGTGTAGCGATTCAGCTCTCCACCCACGGTGACTGCGTCGCGCTGACTTTCGCTATCCGCCAGCATGCCCAGTAAGTCCTCGAACGCATAAGTTTCACGGTAGCTCTCGACTATTCCGCGCAGCGTCGTATCGCCGGCGTTGCGGTTGACGAAACCGTCTATCCCCACCCGGCGAGTGGTGCCGCGCGTGTGTTGCACCTGCAGACCTATTTGTCCTTCGCGATCGTCGAATACCTCCTGCTTGTCGATCGCGAACAGATTGAAGCTCGCGCTGTTGCGGCCATCACGACCGAAACGTAATGCATCGACACGATTCTGGAGACGCAGCGTTTCGGTCTCGAAACGGGTGCGCGTATCTGCATCGTTACTCAAGTCCGGCAGACCCTGATCTTTATGAAAGGCCTGCAAGGCAATCGTCAACGCCGAATTCTCGCCGATATTCCGCCGCCATTTACCCAACAGGTTCTGCTGGTCAAAATCGGCGTTATTGCGCGGTTCGTAGAAATCGTCGTCGTCATTGAACGACGTGCCGTTGTCGTTAAGGATTTCGAAATCGTTGTCGCTGGCCAGCATGCCGGCGTTCAGCAGAAAACTGTCACGTTCGGTGAATCGCTGCCAGGCACCGGACAGTCCCCGGGTCGCGAATGATCCGACCGTGGCCTTGATGTTGCCTGTCGTGTCGCGATCGGCTTTTTGCGTAACCAGATTGACGGCGCCGCCCAACGATGCGCCGCCGAGTTCCAAGGGTGTGGCACCTCGGAAGATTTCGATACGTTGCAGCTGCTCGAGATCGATAGAACCCAGATCGACGCCACCCCCGGAGGCATCGTTGAGCGGCACCCCGTCGAGATAGATCAGCACTTGTTCGCTGGAAGCACCACGCAAGCTCACGGTGGAAAAACTTCCCAGACCACCGCTCGTCTGGACCTGTGTGCCCAATGCTTTCTCCAGCACCTGGGACAGCGTCGCCGAGCCAGCGGCAAACGTTTCGCGCGACAACACTTCGTACTGGATCGGCGTGCTGTATAAACTGACTTCACCGGGTGCCGCCAACTCGTATACGCCAGCCGCTTCACTGATGGTGACGCGCAAAGGTTTGTCGGCCGCCAGCGTCACGGCGACCGGCAACCCGCTCACCAGTGCCAGCAAGCATGCGCACACCTCGAAGCCTGCCAGCCGGCGCAAAATATGAATCGAGCAGATTTGAGTCCGCATCCGCCGCCCTTCGCAACGTGAACGAAAGCATCAGGCCGGTCTCCGGGCTCATGACGGGTTACACCAGCGAGGACTGCCTTCCCACGAAACGAACCGAGAACCGACATCGCGCCGGCGACGATTCGCCTCACAGTGGCTGTTAGTCCGCGCCGCACAGGCACAGGCCTGCACGTCATTTACCGTTGCGAGGGCAGCGTCAGGTTTCCACTGACTTCCCGGGATGCGGTGTGCACCGCATCCAGCACCTGATTGCAACACGTTGCACGATATAGCAGCAAGCCATCGAGGATCAAGTAAAACTCTAGCCCGCGCTCACCGCCTCGCGAAATTCTCTACAATGCGCGGCATGTTGGAGTTGCGGAACCTGGACGTGGAAATCGCCGGCAAGTCAGTGTGTCGTTCACTGTGCCTGTCGCTGGACAGCGGTCAGCGCTGGGCCATGCTGGGCAGCAACGGCATCGGCAAAACCACGTTGCTGCATACGCTTGCAGGTTTACGCCCGGCGGCCGGTGGGCAGGTGCTTCTGAATGGCAAGTCACTGCCGGCAACGCAGCCGCGGGCACGGGCACGCCGCATCGGCGTGCTGTTCCAGGACAACGATGACCCGTTTCCAACCACCGTGATGGAAACGGCACTCATCGGCCGACACCCACACCTCGGACCGTTGGCAAGGGAGTCACGCGGCGACCTTGCGCTCGCCGTGCATGCGCTGCGCGATGTCCACCTTGCGGAACTTTCGCGTCGCAGCGTGACGACGCTGTCCGGCGGCGAGCGCCAGCGCCTGGCAGTGGCAACGTTACTGACGCAGGATCCGCAGGTGTGGCTGCTGGACGAGCCGATCAGCCACCTCGATCTGCATCATCAGATCGGCATGCTGAATCTATTGCAGGACCGGCTGGCGCACAATGGCGGCACGGCACTGATGACTTTGCACGACGTAAACCTCGCCGCGCGTTTCTGCGATCACCTGCTGTTGTTGTTCGGCGACGGAGAAACCCAGCACGGCGCAACCGAAGATGTCTTGTGTGTGAATAATCTGGAACGTCTGTACGGCCATCCCATCGAGTGTCTGTCCGACGGTGACAGGCAGGTATTTTTACCCGGCTGATTCCAGCACGACGCCGTGCGCACGCAGTTGAGCAAGCACAGCGTCGTGCGGTAATGCGTCTACGATGTGGCCATTGCGGCCCGTCATTGTCTGATTAGCAAACAGTGCGTTCATCACCGCTTCGTCGACAGCCTGGATGACACCGTCAAAAAAACGGTCGATGTGATTGTTGGGAACAAAACGCATCTCGGCCAACCGCTCCTCATCATGGTGCGCAATGGCATTGGCAGTAGAGAACGCAAGAAAAATATCACCGGAACCGTGACCGGAAACTGCGCCGCCGCGACCAATGCCGAGGCCAACCCGGCGCGCCAGACGTTTCAGCTGATGCGGCATGAACGGTGCGTCCGTGGCGAGGACAGCAATGATGGAACCGCGCTCGGCATCGTCAGCTGCCACGCTCAACGTGCGTCCCACGGGAACCCCGGCGATAGTCAGCTGCTCCCGGCGGCCAAAGTTGGCCTGCACAAACGCACCCACGTGATACGTTGCATCGGCGAATGCGATTTTTCGCGAGGCGGTGCCCGAACCGCCCTTGTAGCCGTAACAGATCATCCCCGTGCCACCGCCGACGCTGCCTTCTTCGATTGCGCCCCCGACGGCCTGTTCGATCGCCGAGAACGCATGCTCGTCGCGGACATGAAAGCCATTGATGTCGTTCAGATAGCCGTCGTAGGTCTCGCCCGCCACCGGCAAGGCGAATGCATCGATGCCGCCGCCGTTTGCAACCAGCCATTTGATCGATGCGTCGCGCACGGTACCGCAGGAATGCGTGTTGGTGATAGTGATAGGCCCTGCGAGGCGACCCGCCTCCTCGACCCACAGTGTGCCAGTCAACTCTCCGTTGCCGTTCAACGAATGAAATCCCGCAAACACCGGAGTGGCCATAGCTGCGTGTGGCCGCGGCAGGACAGCGGTGACGCCTGTGCGCACGTCCTCGCCGACGATTAGCGTGGTGTAGCCAACCAGCACTCCGGCAACATCGGTAATCGCGTTGCAGCGGCCCGGTTCACCGGGAAATGGCACCCCGGCGCCACGCGCACGGGTTTTTCCTGCCGGAGTCGTGGTCAAAGCGTGCATTGTCGTATCTCGCCGGGAGTGCGTTCAGTATATCGGGCAAACCGACACGGAGTTACAACTTGGCACGCGCCAGTGCCAGCTGTTCACACAAGCGTTGCATACCTTGCAGGATTCTCGGCGTGTGGCGCTGAATAAGTGCTGGGGGTACAAAATATAGATTGTCATAACGCACCGCCTGCAGCTCCGGCCAGCGCCGCCAGTCGTCCAGCCATTGCGGCGGCCGATCGCCATCGCCGCTGGCAATAATCACCTGCGGGTTGGCGCGCAGCACCGCTTCGGTATCCAGCCGCGGCGCGAGATTGGGCAGGTGCGCGAATACGTTGCGCCCGCCGCAGCGACGCAGCACGTCGCTGATCAGGTGTTGCCCGTTGACGGTAATCAACGGACGATCCCAAACTTGGTAAAAAACGGACAACTTGCGCGTGCCGGCTGCGCCCGCTTGCAGTAGCTGCAACCGCGCATCGAAATCTCTCGCCGCCCGCCTGGCGTGCGACTCGGTATCGGCTACTTTGCCGAGCAGCACCAGCGTTCTCGACACGTCTTCAAGTGAACGTGGCTCGCTGCGGAGAACTGTCAGTCCCAGGCGCTGCAGGATTTCGACTTCCTTCGCCGGGTTGCCGCTGATCCAGGCGACCAGCAGATCGGGTTTCAGTGCGAGGATTTTCTCGACGTCGAACTTGTTGTAGTCGCCGACGTGCGGCAAGGTCTTTGCAGACGCCGGAAAATCGCTGTACTCCACACCGGCGACGACCTGGGCGCCGGCCCCTGCCGCAAACAGCAGTTCGGTCAGAAACGGGGCCAGAGCAATTATTCTCTCTGCCGGTTGCGCCAAGTCGATTCGTTGCCCGGCGTCGTCCACTACTTCGACTCCGCCAGGTACCGGCTGCATTGCACAAACAACCAGCAAAAGAACCGTCAGGCGCAGCACCCGCATTCAAGCGCTCGAGGCAGCTGTCAGGATCGTGGTCACGATCCCGGCCGGGTCCTGGTTTCCTGCAACACCGTCTCCAGCGCGCGCCGCTGCTCCGGTGTATTGACGTTACTAAAGGCGTCCGGAATGTCACTGAAATCGACTTCGGCGTAGACGTGCCGTGCGTACCAGCGATCAATTTTGCGCTCGCCGCCCGCGAGGAACGCCTGCAAATCGTCACGCAGCGTGACATCGAGCAGTGCGAATACCGGCTGCAGGCGTTCGCCGTCGTGAGCGACAGCCAGGCGAGTCCCGGCCGCCTCCAGACCGGTGTGCAGGCGCGATACGAGATCGACAGGCAGCAGGGGCGAATCGCAAGGTACACTGACCAGCCACGAGGTGCGCACCGCGAGCATGCCGCTCAACATGCCCGCCAACGGACCCAGGTAGCCTGCTTGGCTGTCGCTGATCACCACGCAGCCGAATCTTCCGTAACGTTCGCGATTGCGGTTGGCATTTATCACTATTTCTCTGACCTGCGGTTGCAGCGCGCACAGTACGTATTCGATCATGGGCACGCCGTTTAGCTCGACCAGGCCCTTGTCATCCCCTCCCATGCGGCGGGCACGACCACCCGCAAGAACCAGTCCTGTTGTTTCACCCCGGGGCGTTTTGTTGTGCTGCGAACTTGCCATGGAACTCCAAGTCTACGCACCGGGCGTATCGATTGTTCGACCACCGCCTAGTCGCCACCGCAGCAGGATACCAGCCGGGAGCACAAGTGGCCGTTTCGCTTTATACTGCGCTCCACACCAACCAACAAGATAACAGTGGTTGCCAGACCACCATAAGAGGAGTCCCATACAATGAAAAAGCGCGATTTTCTCAAAGCCGGGGCAGGTGCGGCAGCAGTAGCGGCCACCGCAGTCAACGCTCCTTATGTTCACGCGCAATCCAAAACCGCCATCAAATGGCGGCTGCAGACCTACGCCGGCGCGGCTCTGGCCGAGCATGTGGTGAAACCGGCAATCGACTCGTTCAACAAAATCGCCAATGGCGAGATGGTCATCGAGTTGTACACGGCCGATCAGCTGGTGCCCACCGGCGAGCTTTTCCGGGCGATGCAGAAAGGCACGATCGATGCCGTGCAGAGCGACGACGACTCGATGGCCGCGCCTGTGGACGTGTCCGTGTTCGGGGGCTATTTCCCGTTTTCCACCCGTTACAGCCTGGACGTCCCGGTATTGTTCCACCAGTACGGGCTGAACGAGATCTGGGAAGAGGCCTACAACGAAGTGGAAAACGTCAAATGGCTGAGCGCCGGGTCCTGGGATCCGTGTCACTTCAATACGGTGAAACCGATCCGCAGCCTGAACGATCTCAAGGGCCTGCGCGTCTACACGTTTCCAAGCGCAGGCAAGTTCCTGTCGCGCTTCGGCGTCGTGCCGGTATCCATTCCCTACGAGGACGCGGAAGTGGCCGTGCAGACGGGTGAGCTGGACGGCATGGCCTGGTCGGGCATCACCGAAGACTATACGGTCGGCTGGGCGAATGTGACCAAGTACTTCCTCACCAACAATATCACCGGCGCCTGGATCGGATCGTTTTTCGCCAACGAGGAGAAGTGGAACGCCCTGCCCGAGCACCTGCAGGAACTGCTCAGCGTGTGCATGGACAGCTCTCACTACTACCGCCAGCACTGGTACTGGGGTGGCGAAGCGCATCTGCGCACCAAGGGCACGAAATTGCAGCTCACCTCCATCCCGGATGAGGAGTGGGCGACGGTGGAGTCGGAAGCGCTCAAGTTCTGGGACGAGATCGCGGCCCAGAGCCCGCGCTCCGCCAAAGTGGTCAAGATCTTCAAGGAGTATGCCGGCGTCATGGGGAAAGCCGGCCGGCCGTACCGTTACACGTAGTTCCGGTATCAGCCGAAAGGCGCCCGGCGGCTGTCGACCCGGTCGGCAGCCGCCGCTGTTTATTGCGGCGCCGGGAAACACGTAATCGGCGCCTGAAGTTGATTTCGGCCATGCCAGACAACAGCGCTGCAGGTGGGTGCCGAACGCGCCCGGACTTTTGGTGTCACATTGCCCGATGGGAGACGGGATTCAGATGCCCAAGTCAGTAAGACTCTATGTGCGCTATGTCGATGCGGTGAACCGGGTGGTCGGCCGGCTGGCCATGTACATGATTTTCGCCATGATCGGCCTGCTGCTTTTTTCCTCCATCTCCAAAACATTTTTCCTGCCCCTCATCTGGACGCTGGAAATGGCGCAGTTTGCGATGGCCGCCTACTACCTGCTGGGCGGTGCCTACTCCATGCAGCTCGATGCACACGTACGCATGGACCTCGTCTATGGCCGGTGGTCGTCCAAGCGCCAGGCATTCGCTGATTCCATTACCGCATTCTGCCTGGTGTTCTACCTGGTGATGCTGCTCTACGGGGGTTTCTCCAGCACCGGCTATGCCTTGCAATACAAAGAAACCAGCTACTCCTCCTGGTCGCCCTACATGGCGCCAATCAAGATCATCATGACTTTCGGCGTGGCGCTGATGCTGCTTCAGGCAATCGCCATCTTTTTCAAGGACCTCGCCAGGGTGACCGGCAGAAACATCGATGGCGATCCCCCACCACCCGGGGAGAGCGTGGTATGAGCTACGAATTCATTGCCGTACTGATGTTCTCAACGATGATGGTTGCGCTATTGACCGGTCAGCGGGTGTTCGGCGCCATCGGGTTTGTGGCGGTGGTGGCGGCTCTTGCCCTGTGGGGCGACGGCGGATCTGAAATGGCGTTTACCGCCGCTATGAAGCTGATGAAATGGTATCCGCTGTTGACGCTGCCGCTGTTCATCTTCATGGGCTACATGCTCTCGGAATCCGGCATTGCGGACGACCTCTACCGGATGTTTCACGTCTGGTCCGGACCGCTCAACGGTGGGCTGGCCATCGGCACCATCGGATTGATGGTTGTCATCTCGGCGATGAACGGTCTGAGCGTGGCGGGCATGGCCATAGGCGCCACTATCGCGCTGCCGGAATTGCTGCGGCGCGGTTATGACAAGATCATGATCACCGGTGTAATCCAGGCCGGCAGTTCTCTGGGTATTCTGGTGCCGCCCAGCGTGGTGCTGGTGCTCTACGGCATGATCGCCCGACAACCGGTCGGTCAGCTGTGGCTGGCCGGCGTATTCCCCGGGTTACTGATGGCGAGTCTGTTCGTCGTCTACATCGTCATCCGCTGTAAGATCCAGCCGCAACTGGGTCCCGCGCTACCGGCGGAGGAGCGCCGGATAAGCTGGGGCGAGAAGTTCCGCCTGCTGCGCGCCGGGATTCTGCCGCTGTTTATATTCTTCTCCATGACCGGTTTGTTCCTGATGGGGTTCACCAACCTCACCGAGAGTTCGGCGGTCGGTGCGACCGCGGCAACCATCGCCGCCTTCTTCAAGGGCAGGCTGACCGGCAAGGTGATGGAAGAAACGATCCGCAAGACGCTGGGCGTCAGCTGCATGTTCATGTGGATCATTCTGGCGGCCCTGTGCTTCGGTGCGGTGTTCGACGGCCTCGGAGCGGTCAAGGCGATCGAATCGTTTTTCATCGGGCGCCTGGGCCTGGGTCCGTGGGAAATCCTCATCATGATGCAGTTGTCCTACATCCTGATGGGTATGTTTCTCGACGACACGGCGATGCTGGTCATCGTGGCGCCGCTCTATGTTCCGCTGGTCAAGTTGCTCGGGTTCGAT
>JAOTYY010000327.1 GCA_029861595.1 Gammaproteobacteria bacterium | reverse complement strand
TCTGCAGATCCAGCGCTTGCTGGAAAACGAACAAAGGCATGTATAGAAGGCGCACGCCGCCGATCAGCGTGTGGGTCACAAACGCCGTCACGCAAGCCGCGTAGACTAGGATGCAGCCGGCGATCATGCCCGGCACGCTGAGCGGCACGATCACCTTCCAGAACGTTCGCCAGTTTCCGGCTCCCAGCGCGGTCGAGGCCTCCCACAGGTTCGGGTCGATACGCTGTAACGCCGGCATAGAGTCCGGTCCGTGGTGTGTCGTTGCTTACGGCTACCTGTGTGTCGGCCGACATCGAATGCTCCCAGTGCGCGCGTTGTCCGCAAGAGGTTTACTGGCCGACGATTGCATCGAATCGCAACCGGGCGATTTTGCACACTTCGCCGAGCGCGGTGTCGAACTCCTCATCCACGGTATTGCCGAGGCGCCGTTCGAAGTTCTGCAGAATACTGGCTTTGTCGTGATGTCTTGCCGCGATGATGAACGGGAAATCGAACTTCTGCCGGTAAGCGGCATTGAGGCGCGCGAAACGCGCGTATTCCTCATCGCTCAGCCGATCGAGGCCGGCGCCACTCTGCTCGTGGGTGGAGTTCTCGGTCAATTCGCCGGCGCGAGCCACTTTGCCAGCCAGTTCAGGATGGGCCCGCAGCAACGCGAGGCGCTCGGTGTGCGGTGCGTCGTTCAGGGTATCCACCAGCGCGGCGAACAAAACGTCGGCGGACAAAAAGGGACGCCGCTCGAAGGTACGCGCCGCGATCCACGGCGAATGCTCGAAGATGTCTCCGAAGCGAGTAACGAAGTCGTTGTGGTCAAGGGTGTCGAAATCCAGGCCTGACCCCGGTGCCTCGGCTGACATACCGCCTCCAGCTACCCGGCGCGCGCCGGCGATGGCTATTGTTGTTTGTATCGCGAGTGTATACATCAGTTGGGTCGGTGCACAACAGTGACGCTCGAATAGCTGGCAGAGCCATGGGGGAGGTTACGCTAGACACGAGAATCCATCAGACGGTAACGCCCGCAAGCCGCTTTTAAGGAATCTATAAGGTTCAAACTCCCTCGGGGACGCCATCCTCACGCTATTTGTATCTAGCATCATTGTCGGGACGGAAGTCCGCTTTCTATCGTCACTCGCTTCCGCGGAAACTTTCTCGAAAATACTTTAACTTACCTCCAGCAGCTGCGAGGTTATACGCAGAAAGGCACCAGCAGGCGCTTAGCGCAACGTTCAAATCTCCTGCACGCTGATCCACGGCACGGGGGGCATCGCCTCTTAATTCGAGTGTGCTTGCTGGGTTGCCTCTGGTCTGCGCTAATATAGTTCGTCCTGCATGCCTCGGATCTGTTAGCGATGTTCGAACCCGGCACGCTGTGGGAACTGGTGGTACGCCGTCAGGCCGAGGCGGCCGCCTGCGGCGCGATGTATACACTGCCCACCAAAATCATGCGCATCAACGACGCGGGTGTGCATTTCCTGGTACGAGTGCTGGCTCACCTCGAAGCCAAAGCGCGGCTGCGGGACAAGGAAGAGTCGGACCAGCGGGCTCACAACCCGTTTTTACCCTACGAGCAGGCACTTTTCGTCAGTGACGCCGGGCCGCACCACGTTTGCCTGTTCAACAAGTTCAACGTAGTCGAGCACCACCTGCTGCTCGTTACGCGGACTTTTGAACATCAGGACTTACTGTTGACGGTAGACGACTTTGCAGCGCTCGCAAGTTGTATGTGCGAGTTCGATGCACTGGGTTTCTACAATGGCGGTATGCTCGCCGGCGCAAGCCAGACACACAAGCACCTGCAGATCGTGCCACTGCCGCTGGCAGCAGGGGTTGAGCGGTTGATTATCGAGCCGGTCGCCCTCCCTGCTTTCCGTTTCGTCAACGTCTTGGAGTCGCTCGGAAGCTCCGCCTTCGATAAGAGCGACCATGGCAACCTGTTGTACGCCACTTACCGGCGTTTGCTGGAACGCGCCGGGGTTGGCGAAGTGCAGGGGCGTCAAGAGTTGGCGTACAACCTGCTGGTCACACATGACTGGATGCTGGTGGTGCCGCGCCGTGCTGAATGTTGCGGCAGCATCTCCGTTAATGCCCTGGGGTTTGCGGGTAGCCTGTTCGTGCGCAACGAAACCGAGTTACAGATGCTGAGAGAACTCGGTCCGTTGCAAGTTCTGGAAACAGTGACGCTGCCCGCTCCGCCGTGAGATCGTTGCTGCTATCCAACTCGAGCGTCGTGGGGGGTTCAAATCGTCTTTTCCCAGGTTATCTTTCCTTCATGGCTTAGTTGAAGCGTAGAGATTTTTCGACTGGCCTCTCTTGCGCATCCAGGCGCTCGCGACGGCTACGCAGCGCTCGCGAATCCATAAAACGGTAACGCCAGCAAGCCGTTTCTGCGGAGCTTATAAGGTTTAAACTCAGCTGGGGACGTCACCGTTACGCTAGTTGCGGGTAGCAAGGCGCCGAGCTGGGGTCGCACCCTGCAGTTCGTACGCTTTGCCTTTGCGGGCATGTACCTAATCGGGCCGTGTAGCAGCATACGTTGTGAACGTTGCCACGGTTGCAGCGCGAACCGTGTACCAGCATGCTCGCGCATTTATCGCAGCGCATTAATCCTGTAAGCAGGAGGTACTGGGATTCTTTGACCTTAACGTTGTCGTGGCCGTAGGAAGTGTTCTTTACGGCAATCCGGTGTGGTTCCCTGTTGGTCTATACTGCAACGCGCTGCCAACGACGAGGGACTACCATGGCATTGAATCCATTGAAGCTGCGCTGGTGCGTGCTGCAAGTGGCTGGCATATCGCTTATCGCTTGTGCGGACCACAGCTATGCGGAAGTGCGGAGTTTCCGATCTTCGCAACAGGCGTTCCAGGTCGAGACGGTTGTCGAGGGTTTGCGCCATCCCTGGGGCATGGCGTTTCTGCCGAACGGTGACATGTTGATCACCGAGCGACCCGGCACGCTGAGGGTAGTGAGTGACGGGCGGTTGGTCGATTCGCCGATCTCAGGGTTACCGGAGATTGAAGAAATCGGTCAGGGCGGCTTGCTCGGCATTGCCTTACACCCCGATTTCGCGCGCAACCGCTGGTTGTATCTCTCGTATGCGGGAAAGGCGGGCCGCAACTACGGCACCGAAGTGCTGCGCGGCAAGCTCGACGGTCTGGCATTGGTCGGCGTCGAGACTGTATTCAAAGCGTTGCCCAAAGTTCGGGGGGGGCGCCATTTCGGATCCCGGCTGGTGTTTGCACCTGACGGTACTTTGTACGTATCGCTCGGCGATCGCGGCGCCAGTTCGTCGCAGGGTTATAAACATCCCTCGCAAGTCCTGAGCAACCACATCGGTTCACTCATTCGAGTCAATGAAGACGGGTCGGTTCCGGCGGACAACCCGTTCATCGGACGCAGCGACGCGAAACCCGAAATCTACACCTACGGCAATCGCAACATTCAGGGTATGACGCTGCAACCGCAAACCGGGCAGGTGTGGACGCACGAACACGGTCCTCAGGGTGGTGATGAGATCAATATCATGCGCGCCGGCGTCAATTACGGGTGGCCGGTAATCACGTACGGTGTGAA
>JAOTYY010000328.1 GCA_029861595.1 Gammaproteobacteria bacterium | reverse complement strand
ATCAAGATATCTGAATCTTCCGTCGGCGTGCCGATCGCGCTGTTCATTCTCGAACTGACGATTTTTTTTACAGCTGTGCTGTCCACGGTATTCTTGAAGTTCACCGAGATACCCGATAGCGAGCATGGCATGCTGCTCTGGATTGCACGCTCGGCGGTGTTCGGTGGGGCGATGATGACCGCGATGACGATCTTCAAACTCTATCAGGGACGCCCCGGCGAACGCGTCGCCTTTGCGATGCTGCGACTGGCCGCCAGCCTGATAGTTGGATGCCTGCTGCTGCAGCTGGTCTACTGGTTTGTGCCGCTGTTCTACTTGAGTGTGCCGGCGTTGGTCGTCGCGTCGCTGGTTTCGTTTTTCCTGTTGGGCACCTTGCGACCAGTGTTTCTCGACTCGGTTACCCGGCGGCGCGGCCGTCGCCACGACGACCGCGGCATGTTGCAGCGTATCAGCGGCACATTCCCCGCCATACCCAGCCTGACGGGGCAGAACCGCATCACGCGACGCGGACTGTAGTTCCGCCGTACAGCTGCCCTGTGGCCGGCGCGCAGTGCGCGTGGTGTGGGGTTCCTAAGGCCCCCGAGTGCCGATGCGTCGGCTTGCAGCGTTTTCACCAACCAGATACCCGCAACTGTCTCACAGCCTGCGGTGGCCGATATCGTCGCCGACACTGCGGGTGACGTCGGGAAGAGCGCGCTTGTATGCCGCGCGTCGCGAGTTTCATACTGTTACGATTGTAATTATATTTCACGCTGCAGCGGACAAACAGGCCGTTGTATGCATGACGCGGGTAGAACAGTTGCATAATCGCGGTTTTGGCGAAGAAATCTTTGCGCGTGCAGACGCGCTTGCGGCAATCAGTGAATTGCCCGGTATGATCACCCGGCGTTTTCTAACTGCCGAGCACAGCCGCGTGAACCGTCTGGTTGGCGACTGGATGCGTGGCGCGGGGATGCACGTACACGTGGACGCTGCGGCGAATGTAGTCGGGCGCTACGAAGGCGTAACGCCCGGCTTGCCGGCTCTGATAATCGGGTCGCATCTGGACACCGTGGCCGATGCCGGAAAATACGACGGCACGCTGGGCGTGTTGACCGGCATCAGTGCGGTGGCGGCGCTGCATACACGACATGAACGTCTGCCATTTGCAATTGAAGTGATCGGGTTCGGGGATGAAGAAGGATTGCGTTATCGCTCGACCTTTCTTGGCAGCTGCGCGGTTGCGGGAACGTTCGATATGGCACTGCTGGAGCGCAGGGACGCCGATGGTATCAGCATGCGCGAAGCGTTCGAAGCATTCGGTCTGGCGCCGGAAAAGATAGGTGAGGCAACACGCAAGCGCGGCGACCTCGTCGGTTATGTCGAGGTACACATAGAGCAAGGTCCGGTGCTCGAAAACGAAGCGCTGCCAGTGGGGGTGGTGACTTCCATCGCGGGTGCTACCCGCCTGGATGTTAACTTGCGCGGCACCGCGGGGCACGCGGGCACCGTGCCTATGCGACACCGTCAGGATGCGTTGGCGGGTGCCGCGGAACTCGTGCGGTTCGTCGAGACCCGATGCACAAAGGGCGATCTGGTGGGTACCGTAGGACAGCTCACGGTACAGCCGGGCGCGGTGAACGTGATACCGGGAGAGGTGGAGTTTACGGTGGACGTGCGTGCACCCGATGACGCCCCTCGCGAGACTGCAGTTGAAGACATCATGCAAAGGATCCGCGAAGTTGCCGCCTGCCGTAATCTGACTGCCGGTATTACCAAGACCTACGAGACAGCCAGCTGTCCGTGCAGTGCAAACATGTCCCTGGGGATAGCGGATGCTGTGAGCGAGGTGGGATTCGCGCCGCGCTATCTCCCCAGCGGTGCCGGCCACGATGCCATGGCGATGGCGGACATCACAGACGTCGGCATGCTGTTCGTACGCTGCGCGGGGGGTGTCAGTCACAACCCCGAGGAGGCGATGACCATGGAAGACGCGGACATCGCGACGCGCGTCTTGCTGGCGTTTTTGCGCCGCCACCTGCAGCAGCTTGAAGACACCGGATAGATGAGCGCGCGCGATCTGCTTCAACAAGGTCCGCGTGTTGTAAATATCGGGCTCGCGGGATTCGCCGAGGAACTCGACCGCCAGCGCACGCCAGTGGTAGCGGTCGACTGGATGCCGCCGCTGGCGAGCGCTGAATCGCTCGAGCTGCTCGACAGGCTGAGCAGTGACGATACTGTGCGTGCCCGCGTGGACGAGGCCAACCAGGGAGCGTTGCAGCGTATGCTGGCCAGCGAGCCGGTGTTGGTCGATGTGCTGCGGGCTGGTGACACGATGCAGGGTCTGGATGAAGGGGTAGTGCTGCACGCCGGGCCGCCGATTGACTGGGAACGTATGTGCGGACCGATGCGCGGTGCGGTGGCGGGCGCTGTCGTCCTGGAGGGTTGGGCGCCGGATCTGGAGTCGGCGGCGCGCCTGGCGGCCAGCGGAGAAATTGATTTCCACCCTAATCACCACTTCGATGCGGTGGGGCCGATGACCGGTATCACCACCGCTAGCATGCCGGTAATGGTGGTCGAAAACCGTGCTTTCGGCAATTGCGCTTACTGTGCGCTCAACGAAGGACTGGGTAAGGTCATGCGCTTCGGCGGCAACGACGCACAGGTGCTCGAGCATCTGCGCTGGCTCGCCGGGACGCTGGCGCCGGCGCTGTCGGCGGCTCTTCGAGATGGCGGGGGACTTGGGCTGAAAGGCATTGTCGCCCGCGGGCTGTCCATGGGTGACGAGATGCACCAGCGCAACGTCGGCTGCACCAGTCTGCTGCTGCGCGAACTTGCGCCCGCGTTGGCACGTACCTGCACCGATGCCGGATTGCTGGAACAGGTGCTGGCGTTTATCGGCGGCAACGACCAGTTTTTTCTGAACGTCGCGATGGTGATGGGCAAAGCCACTATGGATCCTGTGCGCGGGATTGCCGACAGTTCGGTGGTTACAGCGATGTCGAGAAACGGTACGGATTTCGGGATCCGTGTCAGCGGTACCGGCGATACGTGGTTCGTCGCACCCGTGGAAATGCCGCAGGGGCTGTATTTTCCTGGCTACTCGCAGGGAGACGCAAACCCGGACATGGGTGATTCGACCATCGTCGAGACTATTGGTCTGGGTGGATTCGCTATGGCCGCGGCGCCCGCCGTGGCCGGATTCGTCGGCGCCGGCGATGCCTCGGAAGCCGGCCGCTACACGCAACGCATGTACGAAATTACTGTCGGCCGCAACCCTGAGTGGAGTATTCCCGCACTCAATTTCGCCGGCGTGCCGAGCGCTATCGATATGCTGGCGGTCGTCGAACTGGGCATCGTACCGACGATCAACACCGGCATCGCGCACCGCCAACCGGGTGTCGGTCAGGTGGGCGCCGGTATCGTAAACGCGCCGTTCGAGTGCTTTGAGCAGGCGCTGAAACACTTCGTTATGGCACTCGCATGACGGTGATCGTGAACCAGGTCCGAGGCGGATTCTATCTGGACTCGGTGGCGCTGATGCGGTTGTCCACGCAACTGGCCGAGATGGATAGCGTCGTTGACGCC
>JAOTYY010000112.1 GCA_029861595.1 Gammaproteobacteria bacterium | reverse complement strand
AACTCGAACGGGTGCTGCGCGATATGGCTTTACGGTGCGATAGCGGCAATGTACCGGAGTGCCCGATCATTGATGTGTTGTTCGAGATGCCCGCTTGATCGGATCGCAAGGCATTTGGCCACACGTTGTGCGGCACAGCAATATGATGACGCGTCACACTCATTGTCTCGGTCAGCTTTGTCGGGCTTAGGAGAAGAATCACAGCTGAGCACTTGGTCTGCAGCTCCCGATACCGGACAGAAATCTACTTTCGTCTGAACTCGGGGGTACTTCTGCCATCCGGTGGATGCCTCGGTCGGTCTTTAACGGCGACCAAGCCGACCTAGGTTTTCGGGCGAGGTGACTAGCGCGGAGTCATCCAACTATCGGAAGCAGCGGACGTCAACAGTTGAGTTCATACCTGCCAGAATACTTTTTTGACTTCCTGCTCAGCTTCTTACACTGACAAGCCGGCCTTCTCTCAGGGAGAAGCGTTTTTCACAACGCACCTCGGGGAGAGCGGATCTTGCTCCCGTCTTCGTGCCGGATGCTAACTGTTCGGTTGAATATTCGCTATTGTCCTTCGCCTGGACGATACAGTTTTGGAAATCCCTTCGTGAGCTCAAGTCGACGAAGGCGCACCCTACCTATGTATCGAATGCGCAAAATTGTCGCTACTCTGCTTCTCGTCGTGATTCCTGCCGCCGCGCATGGAGAAGATGTTCAGCCTGTTCGCCGGAACGAGCGCGAGTTCTACGTGCGGCTACTCTACGGCGTCGGGACCGACACGCCGATCAACAAGATCGTGCGCGGGGAGTTGGTGCTGGACGAGGAGCGCACCGCGATCGCCGGCGTTCAGATTGGAACCCCGATTTCGGATACTTTATTCGGCTGGCCGATGGAGGTGGCGGTAAACGCGGCGGTAGTCCGCCACCTCGACAAGAGCCTGCAGGCCGACGCCAACGAGTACGCAGTGGCGGTCAAGACCTGGATCGACCGCTTTCCGTGGCGCGACTCGCTCGGCACCCGCTTCGGTGTCGGCGCGGGTCTCTCCTACGCCGAGAAGGTACCGGCCAACGAGCGGATCAGCCTGGAAAATAAAAGCGAAGCCTCCCACCTGCTACTGCACCTCGATTTCAGTATCGACATCAACCTCGGTGATCTGTTTCACTCACCCAATCTCGCCCCGTGCTACGGCGGCGTGGCAGCGTGGCATCGTTCCGGGGTGTTCGGCAAGGTCGCGGCGTTCAACAACGCTGACGGTGGCTACAACTGGATATCGCTCAGTTTCGAGTGTCGTGGGATCTTCCAGTGGTGAAGCCGGACGGGGGCCGGTTACGGAGGTACAGCTCAGCGTTTACCAGGTGGCCGAAAAGACTACCGGAAGCCGACCGTTGACAAGATGGTTCTGTGTCTCTGGTGCACGACAAAGCGGACTTCGTGAAACAGCACGAATAATCCGGGTCATTGACGAAGGCCTGCGCCGCTTCGACGGAGGGAAATTCCAGTAACGCAATCAGCGTCGTATCCAGCACGTCACCCGTAAATAAAATGACGGGGGCGACGACGTTCATTGGAACGTATTTCCAGAACGAACAGTGCAACCCCGTATTTGGACGCAGCCCGACAATTCGTTAACGTCCGCGCCAACTTCGGCCGGTGTGTCACAGAACGCGTAATGGGTATTTGCGGAAGTGCGCAGCTGAAAGGCATCGGTCGCCGAAACGCTGAAGTTCATTACGGCGCAACTCGCCTACTTCGCAACCGTAGCTTGCCGATCAGTCAGGTCCGGGACGGTGAGTGTCAGTGACTAAGGTACTCGTTTGCGTTGCGTCCAGATTCAAGCTTGAAAAATCGGGGCGAGCGTAATGACCGTTCGAGTCGTAAATCCGGCCCGAAAAAGACTAAGGTGTTGCATAGAGCGTCGCTGATCGCATCGCGTTCGTTCGGACTCATCACAACTGTCGCATCCGCAATGCATTCCTTGCCGATCGGAGCACACGCAACGACTTACCCTCTGGGATCGATGTTCATGCTAGCGCGACGTGTTGCGCACCTCGGTTCCATCACACTTTATGCCGCTCCACCAGCTGCCTGGCGATGATGATGCGCTGCAGTTCGTTGGTGCCTTCGCCGATTGCCAGCAGCGGTGCGTCGCGGAAGTAGCGTTCGATGTTGAATTCCCGCGAGTAACCGTAAGCGCCATGTATCCGCATGGCCTCCAGGCTGTTACTCACCGCCGCTTCCGAGGCAAACAATTTCGCCATGCCGGCTTCCATGTCACAGCGTTCGCCGCGATCGTAAGCCTGCGCCGCCGCGTCGGTCAGCAAGGTCGCCGCTTCCACACGGGTAGCCATGTCCGCCAGCTTGATCTGGATCGACTGATGTTCGCAGATCGGCTTGCCGAAGCTTTTGCGCAGTTGCGCGTACGCGACCGACTCCTCGAGGCAGGCCCGCGCTAGACCGACACCACGCGCGGCAATGTTGATTCGCCCGAGTTCGAGACCGGCGAGGATCTGTTGCAGTCCGCGACCTTCGCTTTCGCCGATCAGGTTCTGCGCCGGTACCCGGCAGTTCTGGAACACCAGCTCCGCGGTGTCGATTCCGCGATAACCGAGCTTGTCGAGTTTGCGCGCCACCTCGAACCCCGGTCCTTTCTCGACCAGCAGCAGGCTCATGCCCCGGTACGCGGGTTGCGCCTCGGGATCGGTTTTAACCAGGACCGCGAGGATCCCACCCTCCGCGCTGTTGGTGATCCAGGTCTTGGCGCCGTTGATAACGTATTCGTCACCGTCGCGGGCAGCACGAGTCCGTATGGCCTGCAGATCAGTCCCGCAATCCGGTTCGGTAAGTGCTATGCCGCCGCGTAATTCGCCGCTCGCAAAGCGCGGCAGGTAGTATTCCTTCTGTTCGGTATCGCCGTATCGTTCTACCGCTGCCGCCATGATTAGGTGCGAATTGATGAAACCGGGGACCGATATCCAGACTGCAGAGAGACGCTCGATAATGCGTGCATAGGTTGTTGCGGAAAGCCCCAATCCGCCGTACTCGGGCGCGATAGTGGCACCGAACAGGCCCAGTTCGACCATGCGTTCCACGATAGCCTGGGGGTAGACATCCTGTGCTTCGAGATCGCGGACGACGGGCCGCACGTCGCGCTCCAGAAAGCGATCGATCGAATCCAGAATAAGTGCGTCGTCGCCGGAAGCGGCACCGGTTTGGGTCATTGCGGGTGTCTCGACGATTCGATTCGCAAGGTCATGATGGTTGCCTGGACTAGTTCAGCGCCGACCGCGCGCCGTCTTCAGGCCCGCTGTTGCCGCAGTGCGAGTCATCGCGAGAACCGCACGAAAATCCGACTGCGAATCGAGATCGAGCAGCGCGTGCGCCAGTTGCCCGCGCGCATCTTCATCGAGGTAGGGTCCCACCAACGTATCGAACTTGGCCCGCATCTCGGCATCGGTCAAGAAGTTGTCCGGTTCGCCTTTGGGGATCACGACCAGCTTCTCGAAGCTGGCTTGTGAGGTAACGACCCGTGCGTTGCCGCTCATGTTGCGAGGGAACTCAGCTTCCACCTGTGGATCGACAACGGCGCGTGTTTTCCGGCACAAGGCCAGCGTATCGCCGTCCGCCAGGTGTTTTGCGTAGTCGTCCCATCCCATGCGGCCTTCGCGCAACGCCACCGCGGCCACAAACGGCATCGAGAACTGTCCGTCCACGTAGTTGCTGGGGTTTTGCTTTTCCTCCTCAGGATCGCCAATCAGCGCCCAGCCGGTGCCGGGCAGTCCCACTTCCACGGATTGCACGTCGCGGTAATCGATGTCGTTGGCCGCACGCAGCGCGATCAGCGCATCGAGTGCGGCGTGACCGTAGCGGCACGACGGGTACGGTTTGACAGCGATCTGCATGGTTTCCCACCGATCCCCGAGGTCGGCGACAACTTCCGCGGGCCGCGGGCTCGGCGAATAGGCATTCAGGAACCCGGCTCTGGCGCCTTCCAGTGCCTGTGCCGTGCCGACAAAGTCTGCACGTGCCATGCTCGCCGCGATCAAGCCGCCCATGGCCGCGTAGCCGGTATGAAATGGCTTGTTCCAGGCGCCGTCTGTAATGAACTGCATGGAACCGGCGGCCTGGCTGCCACACAGGCCGAACGCCCTGTCGACCTGCTGGGTCGACAATCCGAACACCACCGCCGCTGCCGCCGCTGCTCCGAACACCCCGCAGGTGGCGGTGGGGTGGAATCCCCGCCGGTAATGTTCGGTCGGATCGAGAGCCAGACTGAGGCGTATCTGTACCTCGTAGCCAGCCACGATTCCCGCTATCACCCGCCGGCCGTTGGCGCCCGTCATCTCGGCAGCCGCGAGCGCGGCGGGCACGATGGGGGCGCTGGGGTGAATCGATCCGCGTGCGTGGGTGTCGTCGAAATCCAGTGAATGCGCGAGGTTGCCGTTGTAGAACGCAGCCGCGGGTGGCGCATAGCCCGCGGAGTCGCCGATGACACTCGCATTGCCACTGCTCAGGCCGAGGCTCGCCAGCGCCGCGCTGGCAGCGGCGTTCAAATCCGCCGCGTGGCGCGCCCGCAATGCGATGCCGACATGGTCCAGGACCAGTAGTCGGGTGCGTTCGACAACTTCGTCGGGAAGCGCGTCGAATTCCAGTTCGGCGACAAAGCGCGCCAGCTTGGTGGTTTCGCCACTCATGTTCTGCTCCTCTGCGCAGTATATGCCCGGCATGATAGAGGTCCGGGGAACGCCGGCACAAGCGGCCCGCCGATTCACCTTATGTGGTACCGTCGCCGGCATGATTGAACGACTTCCACAGGAAACCGCGCTGCAGCCGGTCCACCAGTTGTGCCGTGAACTTCGGGCAGGCAACATCACGGCCCTGCAGCTGACCGAGCTGTACCTGGAGCGCATCGCCCGGCTCGACGGGAAGCTCCACGCGTTTGTCACGGTTTTTACGGATGCGGCGCTGGCAGCGGCTGCGCACGCGGACAAGCGCAGGCAGGCCGGTGACAGTCTCGGCCCGCTGCACGGCATCCCGGTGGCCTGTAAAGATATTATCGAGTACCAGGACCGACAGACCACATGGGGTTGCAAGGCGCTCGAGGGACGCATCTCCGAGGAAACGGCCACGGTCATCGCACGTTTGGAGAGCGCCGGCGCCATCGTGCTCGGGAAAACGCACACAGTGGAGTTCGCCCTCGGCGGCTGGGGTACCAACGAGCACTGCGGCACTCCCTGGAATCCGTGGGATCTCCTTGTGCATCGCACTCCGGGCGGTTCCAGCAGCGGTTCCGGCGTCGCCTCGACGGCCGGGCTGGCCGCGGTAACACTGGGCACCGATACCGGGGGATCGGTACGCCTGCCCGCCAGTTTCTGCGGACTTGCTGGCTTGAAGCCCACCTTCGGCAGGGTTTCCAATGCCGGTGTGATGCCGCTGTCGACGACGCTGGATACCGTGGGTCCGCTGGCGCGCTGCATCGAAGACGCCGCGCTGGTGTACAACTGCCTGCAGGGACCCGATCCGCTGCACCCACAGACGCAATTGCAACCGCCCGAGGATCCATTGCCGACGCTTCGCGACGGTGTTGCCGGCCTGCGCCTGGCAGCGTTGCCCGCGAGTGAAAGGGAAACCGTATCGGCACCGGTGCTTGCCGCCTACGACGAATCTCTGCAGGTGTTGCAATCGCTGGGCGCGGAAATCGTACAGCTCGATCTTCCCCGTTCCTTTGCAGAGTATCGCGAAGCTTCCGGTACCATCATCAGTGCCGAAGGTTACTCGAACACCTGGGAGCTTATCGATCGCGAGGAGCTGCCGTTGGATCGCCATGTGCGAGAACGGATGCTGCCCGGCAAGGCGATTTCGGCGAAAGACTACCTGCTCGCGCTGCGCACCCTTGGGCAATGGCGGGCGGAATTCGAGATGACCCTGCGGGGATACGATGCGCTGCTGACGCCGACTTCGACTACCACGGCGATCCCCGTAGCGGAGGTAGACGAGACCGTGGTACCCGCGTATTTCACGCGAGCCACCAACGTCCTTGGATGGTGCGCTCTCGCTCTGCCCAACGGTTACGACGATGCTGGCTTGCCGACTTCGCTGTGCATTCAGGGGCATCCTTTCGACGAGGCTCGTGTGCTGCGAATCGGCTGGGCGCTGGAACAGGCGACCGCGGGTGAGAGGCGCGCGCCCGAAGGCATCATCTAGATTCCGCGCCGTTGCACCAACCCGGCTCGCTTTTTGCTGACCAGTTATCACTCGCGATCGTCCATGAATCGGTGTGTCCGTTACAAACCGTGCAAGTGCATTAACAGTCATGCGAAAGAGTATCAGCTGCTGAGCATTCGTCTGTCCCTGGTGGTTATGCTTTGCCTTGCAACGATGCAAGGTTCGGCGCGGGCCGCCTCGCCTGCCGTGACTTCGATCGGATTCGAACAATCCGTGCTCGATAATCTCGACGCCGTGGTGGACGCCGCCGGCACCGCGTCCCCGCGTCTTGCCGGGCAGATCGGATTTGCGGCCGTGAACGCCGCAACGCTCTCGTTTGTGACCCCGGGCGGCGATTTCGAGGGATTCTCCGCTGGCGAGTTACAGCACACCGGCGAGCTGCTTCTGCGCTTTGGTGAGCGTGTGTTAGTGCTTTCGAATTTCGTGCTGCGCGTCGCTGCCGATCCCGTCGAACTCGGGTTGTTCGATGCGGCGGGCCACCGCCGTTTGCTTCTCGAGGCGCCGCAACCTTTGGTGCGCGACGGTGAACTGCATCTGCAGAACGTCGACGTGACGATCGCACCCGAGCTTGCCGAGGAACTGGGCAGGCCGGAGCTCGAACGTGCTTACCTCGGGCACGCGCATGTCAGGCTTCCGGTGAGCAGCACTACGCGGGGCGTGCAACCGGCGGGCACCGGCCAGTGCGAGGACGTGTTTACCGCAGACCGGGACGTGGCCCTGATCTCGCTCGGCAACGTTTCCCAACTCGACCGGGAGGTGAGTGGACGTGTTTCTCTGACTCTGTCGGCTTTACTGCAGAACGTCGGCACCTCGGCGATCCTATGGAAAGAAGCGATCGAGCCGGACGGGTCGGCCGTGGAGGTCGGCGAACATCCTTACCTCGTGTTGCACGTCTACCGTATCCATGGGGGGCGCATCAAACAGATCGGTCGCTCCGACGTCAAACACGCATTTTTCTCTACCAATGCGGCGTGCCCGTGCCCGGGAAACCATGTCATTTACCCCGATTGCGAAGATACCTACGGCGCCAGCACCAACGCGAACCGTATACATCTCGGCCCGCGCGACGAGGTATCCGTGACGACTGGTGAGTGGACCAGCCTGGGATCACACTTCGATGGCACTCCGGCCGACGACTTCCGCGACCATTCCGGCGACACCGTGCACGACAACTTTGAGCATCGTCTTACCGTGCACGAAACCGAGCTGCAGCAAGACGGTCAGTTCTTCGTCGAGGGCTGGTACGTCATTCGCCACGACGTCGATCTCTTCAACAGCATGGGTAACTACCCGATCTCGCCGAACCTGGACACCGTCTGGACATTCGGCCCCGAGGCCCCCGTTACCCGGGGATCGATTCTGGACCGGCTGGTCGATCCGGATTCGCCTTCGTCGCGCGCCAGGATCGGTCTCCTCGACACCGGCGAAGGCCGGTTGCAACTTGCCGTTGTGAGCACGGATCTCGGCGACAGGCAGTTTCATCACGAGTACGCTCTGATGAATTTCGACTTCGACCGTCAGATCCGTGCGTTCGAGATCGAACTTCAGCCCGGCGTCAGCGTGTCGAACGTCGAGTTCGTAGACGTCGACCGGGATGCGGGCAACGACTGGACGGTTACGAACGGGGATCCGACGCTCGCCTGGAGCGCGCCGGCCGGCAATGAAATGGATTGGGGCACGCTGTACAGTTTTGCCTTCGACTCCAACGCCGGGTCGGTCGAGATGAGCGCGACGGTTTACGCGGCCGGGGCGGGTGGGACCGGCAGTTTCGTTATACGAGCCGATCCGGTCTTACCAGACGATTCGGCCAGCGGCTCCGCACTGTGGTGGGCGCTTGCGGCGCTTTTGTTCGCGGCGATTGCAGTTTTGCGCGGGGACCGGCGTGCGAGCAGATGCAGGGCGAACCACTGAGCCGACCGAACCTCCGGCAATATCGGGGCTAGCGCACGAATACCGCCAGGGCTTTACCGACGCCGAGCTGTTGCAGCAAGGCAGGCAGGCGTGGCCGATGCCACAGTGATGGACAAGGTGCAGAAAGCGATCGACGACGTCAATCTCAGTGAGCCGATATCAGCGCCGGTGCTGGCGATCGGTGCCGCGGGCATCGACGTGCTTGGACGCCAGGCGCGGGATGATCCGGGCGCCGACTCCGTTCCCGGCGTCGTGCAGCGCGCACCCGGCGGCGTGGCGCGTAATATCGCGGAGTCACTCGCGCACCTGGGTCTGCCGGTGAAACTGATCAGCCTGGTCGGCAGTGATGGGGATGGCGACTGGTTGCTGGACGCCACCGCGCGCGCCGGCGTCGACGTAAGTCTCGTACAGCGCTCCGCTGCCCTGCCGAGTCCTACCTACCTGGCGGTGCACAATCATCGCGGGCACATGACTGCTGCGGTGTCCGACATGCGTCTGTGTGAAAGCCTCGGCGATGCGCACTTGCAACCGCTGGGCGACTTCATCCGCGGCGCGGCTGCGCTGGTGGTAGACACCAACCTGACTCCGTCGGCAATGGCCTGGCTGGCTGAGCGGCGAGGAGCGGTACCGCTGTTCGCCGATGCGGTCTCGACAGCCAAGGCGTCGCGCCTGCAGTGCCTGCTTGGCGGCATCCACACCCTGAAGCTCAACCTCCCCGAAGCGCGGGCGCTTAGCGAACGACCGCGCGGTGACTGGCAGGGTTGCGCCGAGCATCTGCTCGAGCAGGGTGTGCAGCGCGTGATCGTGAGCCTCGGTGAGGCCGGCATCGGTTACAGCGATGCGCGGCAACGGGTGCAGAAGGCGGCTCCGCGCTGCCCCGTGGACACTGACACCGGGGCGGGCGATGCGCTGACCGCCGGACTGGTCGCCGCCTGGGTGAGGGGGCTGCCACTCACTGCGCAACTGGACTACGCTCTCGCCTGTGCAGGCGTGACGCTGCGGAGCGCGACAGCCGTTCAGCCGGCATTGAGCGTGGCGACAGTCAGCGCCTGGATCGAGGAGTACCTGTGACTGAGTATCTGAGCATCGCCCCGGAGGTGTCCGTTGCGCTTGCAGCAGGCCAGCCCGTGGTGGCGCTCGAGAGCACGATCATCGCACAAGGCATGCCCTGGCCGGACAACGCCGAGACAGCCATGGCCGTGGCTGATGCGGTGCGCGACGCGGGCGCCACCCCGGCCACGGTTGCGGTTATCGACGGCCGCCTGCGGGTCGGGCTGGAGGCGCGCGAGATCGAGATGCTGGCGCGCGGCGGGTCGCAGATCCGCAAGTGCAGCAGACGCGATCTGCCGCTGGCCGTAGCCGCGGGCGCGCACGGGGCAACGACCGTGGCGGCCACCATGATCGTGGCTAACCTGGCCGGTATCAAAGTATTCGCCACCGGCGGTATCGGCGGTGTGCATCGCGGCGCACAACAGTCGATGGACGTATCGGCCGACTTACAGGAGCTGGCCCGCACATCGGTCGCGGTGGTTTGCGCTGGCGCCAAGGCGATCCTGGATCTGCGCCTGACCCTGGAGTACCTCGAAACCTACGGCGTTCCGGTGATCGGTTACGGTACCGATGTGTTACCTGCGTTCTACGTGCGCGACAGCGGGCTGGGCCTGGACGCACATTTCGATACGCCGGCCGAGGTAGCCGCTGTGTTGCAGGCCAAGTGGTCGCTTGGACTTGCGGGCGGCGTGGTGATTGCCAACCCGGTGCCGGAGGCCTACGCACTGGATCCCGACTGGATAGAGCAGCTCACCGCGCAGGCGCTGAGCGAGGCGGCGGCGGACGGCATCGGCGGCAACGACGCTACCCCTTATCTGCTGCGCCGGGTGGCTGAACTGTCGAACGGCAAGTCGCTGCGCAGCAACGTCGAGCTGGTGCTCAACAATGCCCGTCTTGGTGCCGCCGTGGCGTCCGCACTCAGTGGCCTGGAGCCCTGTGGGTAGTCACGCTCGGCGAAATACTCGTCGGCGGCGTAAGTCTGCGGAAGTCCGAGCTCGTGGAACTGTTCGCTGGTGCAGACCAGAACCGTGAGTCCCTCGCAGCGCAATTTCTGGGCAGCCGCCTCCGCGGCCCGAGGTTCGTACTCGCCGGGATAGTTGAACCAGCAGAACGCCTGCGTGCCGCCGATGCGAAACAGCACGCTGGAGGTCCACACGGGTATGGGGTTTGACGAAGTGGTCATTTGGAGGGCAACCTTATAGTTACGCTGCAGCACGGGGTAATCCCATTGCGCCATTTACGAGTCATTGTGTGCCGGAATGAGTATCGATAGTCACACCGTGCTGTCGAACATCGCGATCGCGATAGCACGGGCCCTGGACAGCGTAGGGCAGGACGGCAAGGAAGTTCTGCAAAGCGTCGGTGTCGATTACGAATTTGCCGCCAATCCCGATACCCGCATCCCGGTGCGCCAGTTCCGGCAGTTATGGGGCGCCGCGATTGAATCCTCCGGGGATCCGTGTTTCGGCCTGGTGGTCGCCGATCAGACGCTGCCGGCGGACCTGAACGGCCTGGGCCTCGGGGTGCTCGTCAGCGATACGCTGAAAAGCGTGCTGGAAAGACTGATCCGTTATCAGCGTTCGGTGTCGACCAACACCGATCTGCAGCTGGCCGTGCAGGGTGACGAGCTGTTGTTGACCATCCGGCCGCAAGTCGCGTATGACGACTTCCAGGAAGGCGTCGCCGATTACATCAGTGCGCTGGTAGTGAAGCTGTGCCGGCTCACCGTGAGTACCGAGGTGGATCCCGTATGCGTCAGCTTTCTGCATGCAGAGCCCGCCCACAGTCATCCGTATGCAGAATATTTCCGTTGCCCCGCACAATTCGAGGCGGAGGAACAGACGCTGGCATTCGACAAGGACTTGTTCGAGCATATTCTCCCCACCGCGCACCCGGAACTTGCCCGAGTCAACGACCAGGTCGTCATGGCCTACCTGGCCCGCTTCGATCGCGACGATCTCGTCACCCGGCTGCGCACGCTGCTGATCGAACAGCTGCCATCCGGCCCACCGAATCAGACTACGGTGGCGCGTGAACTGCACATGAGCACGCGCAACCTGCAACGCCGGCTGGCCGATGAAAACACGACTTTTCGCGAACTCGTGGAAGAAGTGCGCAAGGAACTGGCCCAGCAGTACCTGCGCGAGCAGCATCGCTCGATCGGCGAGATCGCGTATCTGCTGGGGTTCTCGGAACCGAGCAACTTCACGCGTTTTTTCCGCGGACATACCGGAGTTTCCCCCAAGGCGTTCCGCGACGCTGCCTGAGCGCACGCTCGATACGGGCTATTCGGCTGCGGGCTTGACCCGCGCATCGTCACTGCGCTGATCGAACTCGAAACGCAGCCCGAGCATGTAAATCAGTCCGCCGAGATCGGTACCGTCCTGCTCGGCGCTGAACTGCTGCGCTTCGAGGAACAGGTAGGTTTTTTTCAACGGCCCGCGCGCGGCGACGCTCGCGGTGCCCGGGTCCAGACGGTTCAGGGAAAGCGCGACGCCGAGGCGCACCGAGTATCCCGGGTCGGAGTGACCGGTGCGGTCGGACTGGCCCTCGATCTCCTGTTGGTAGAGCGCCGTGGTGATCCCGATACCGGCGTAGGGCACGAACAACTGGTTTTCGGAAAAATCGCCACGTAGGTTCACGAACGCCTGCAGTGGCATGAGCGTGTAAGTCACCGATCCCCCGAGCTGCTGGTTTTGCGGTAACAGCCCCGAGCCCCGGTCCCTGGAGTAGCCCAGTTCGCCGCCGAATTCCAGCCAGTGATTCCTGCGGTAGGCGAAAGCCAGGGCGAAGTAATCCGTTCTTTTATCCCCGTAGAACGTTGCGTAATCCTGCAGGTCCGGTTCGAACTGGCCGCCCTTCAATTCGATCATCCAGCGCGGGCTCTGCAGACGCTGGTCCTCGGCGGCCGCATAGGGCGCGGCACTCAGGGCAAGAAGTGCCACCAGCAGCATTGCCCGACAGCGGATCCGCACGTGCATGCGAGTCACATTACTTTGCCGGCACCGGACGTCGTTTCCGGCGTCGCAGCAGCGAGTAGCCCAGCACCATGAACAGGGTGAGCATGGCGAGCTTGAGCGTCGTGCCCGAGCCGAGCATGAACAGCGCGAATACGACCAGCGGCAGCAAACCGGCCCTGGCAGCTGGTTTCCAGCCGTCGTGCTCGTGCAGATATGTCGCGTAGGCAGGTCCCGCACGGTAATACCAATCGGTGAACGTCCGGCCGGGGCCGTTGCTAAGCAGGAAGCGGTCGCGGAAATCCCTTAGCGCGGCAACCTCCGCGGCCCAGCCGGCTCCGAACGCGGCGGTAGCGACGAAACAGTCATCGGGCAGATCTGGAAAAGGCACCACTTGCTCGGGAACTCCACTGAGTTCATTGGAGCGCGGGCTGAGCAGCGTTTCGCCGATGCTGATCGAGGACTCGGGCGACAGGACACTCTCGTTTGCATTCGGTGTGCTGTCTCGCACGGATACCGTAATGAAATAGGTTGCCTGGGCCTGCGCCGTCACCGCGAAGGTGTAGGTCAAGTTATTGATCAGGCCGGTAACCGCGTATTCGGTGACGCGTCCAACTGCCAGCGTGTTCTCGTCGACCGAGTTCACGCCGTACGATATTTCATAACCGTTGGCATTTGCGACGCTGGTCCAGGTCAGCGTTACGGTTTCGTTGCTCGGTAATGCTGCCAGCAATTCGGGCGCCGCCGGTGCACCGATGGTGGGCGCCAGATCGGCGAGGACGAACTGGGTCACGTTGCCCACGTCGATCGGCGAAGGCAGGGTGCCGCCGCCGGCGTCGGTGCCTTGGTATGGAGGTCCTGGTGAGTTCAACTGGTACCAGAGCCGGTAGCTCCCCGGATTGCTCGTATTGGTCACCAGGTAAGCCAGATTTGCCGCCCAGCTCACCGCGATGTTGGTGGCAGCAGGCGCGGTGGTGCTGGTGTCCGTCAGCGTGGGTGCGGGGACTGGGAAGGGGGATGGGTCCGCCAGCGGCCCGCCGTAGGCGCCGATGTCGGCGATCGAGGCATCGATACTGTCCAGACCGGTTCCGGCATCGATGCACGGCGAGCCCTCGCGCAGGTGGAAAT
>JAOTYY010000326.1 GCA_029861595.1 Gammaproteobacteria bacterium | reverse complement strand
ACACAGTATCTCGACGGGATTTGCGGGGTTCTGGGGCGGTCTGCCGTTTGCCATTATCACGATCTTTGTGCTGGCGCTGGTCGTGTATGATTTCTGGGATGAATGTGTGCGCAAAGAAAAGAACCCATGAGCGTCGCCGCACTGCGCCAGTTGCGCGATTGACTATCGGCCGTGACAGCCGCAAAACCTCGAATCTTCGTCTCCCGCAAGCTGCCGCAAGCCGTCGAGGAACGCCTGCAGCGTGACTATGAGCCGCACTTCAATCCGGACGACCGATTGTATTCTGGCGATGAACTGATCGCCGGCGCGGAACAGTCGGACGCTCTGCTCATCTGTCACACTGAACATCTCGACGCGGGCCTGATCGAGCGCCTGCCCGGTCATCTGCGCGCCATCGCCAACTTCTCCGTGGGTGTCGACCACGTCGACCTGACGGCCGCCAAGGCGCGCGGATTCGTTGTTACGAACACCCCGGACGTGCTGGCGGATGCCACCGCTGAAATTGCCATGCTGTGCATGCTCGGCGCCGCCCGCCGCGCCTCGGAAGGCGAGCGAATGATTCGCGCCGCCGAGTGGAATACCTGGAGCCCCGCGTTCATGGTTGGCACACAGGTCACGGGCAAGACGCTCGGCATCGTCGGCATGGGCCGAGTCGGTCTGGTAACGGCCAAACGCGCGCGCGGTTTCGATATGGTCATTCACTACCACAACCGCCAGCGTCTGCCGTCCGACCTGGAGGCCGGTGCCACGTATCACGAAACGCTGGAGGACCTACTGCCGCACTGCGAGTTTCTGGCGCTGCACTGCCCCGCCACTGCGACCACCGAAGGCTTGCTCAACAGCGAACGCATCGCGTTACTGCCGGACCGGGCGATCGTGGTGAACACCGCACGCGGCAGTGTGGTGGACGAGCAGGCGCTGATCGATGCACTGCGCTTGGGCAAGCTGGGCGCGGCCGGACTCGACGTCTACCGCAACGAGCCCCACATCGATCCGGCCTTCGCACAACTGCCGAATACTTTCCTGTTGCCGCATATAGGCAGTGCCACACGGGAAACGCGCGATGCCATGGGCTTTCGCGCGCTGGACAACCTGGACGCGATCTTCGCCGGAAGTGAACCGGGAGACCGCGTGGCCTGACGCGCAACAGCGATTCCGCGATCCCCCCTGACCCCAACCCTTCGCCCCCAGGGAAGAAGGGCTGTATCGTCCTGCTCCCCTCTCTCCCGGAGACAATCATCCCCTCTCCCCTGGGGAGAGGGCCAGGGTGATCAAGCGCTTATTACCCTACCCGAGGGAGAGGGAATTACGCAAAGGCCTCCCCTGGGAGGGGTCGGGTGAGGGTGCCTCACCACGCCTCCCCGTCGTAGTCGTAGCGAAACATCTCGCCTTTGCGTACAAACCGTCCCGCCGATGGCAGCGGGAAATGCGTCATGCAAACCAGCGTGCCGTCCTCGCAGTGACGCTCCATGAAGTCGATGCGTGTCTTGCGGGCCAGGTCCGGATCCCAGTCAGGTCGCGGCCGCCATTCGGGATGCAGGCATTGCACCGGGCTGTGCATCACGTCCCCGCCGAGCACCGCGTGCTGATCGTTGGAGCCGAGCCGCACGGCAAAATGGTCCGGTGTGTGGCCCGGGGTCGGCTCCAGCCACACTTCGTCGTCGAGCGCGTAGTCGCTGCCTGCGATTAATTCCGCCTGACCTGATTCCACGACCGGCAGCACGCTGTCTACCAGCGATGCGGAAAACGTCGGGCTGTCTTCGACTTTGAAGACATCCAGTTCTTTTTTCGATATCAGGTATCTGGCATTGGGAAAGGTAGGCACCCAGCGACCATCGACGAGTCTGGTGTTCCAGCCGACATGATCCACATGCAGGTGCGTGCACATGACGAAGTCGATATCGGCTGGGGTGAGATCCAGCGCCGCCAGCGTGTTCATGAATGTATCGTCGGTTTTTTTGTGCCAGGCTGGACGGTGCGGGCGCTCCTTGTCGTTGCCGATGCAGGTATCGACGAGAATCGTGTGGTGCGAGGTGCGAATAACGAAGCACTGCATCGGCAACAGGATGTCGTTGCTGTTCAGCTCGTAGGCGCCTTCGGCGGCCAGCCATTCCCGATGCGGCGTCCAGTCGTCCTCGCTGGTGTCGGGAAAGAACTCCCGCGCCGGGAAGGGCTGCGTCAGTTCCATGATCCGAGAGATGTTCAAGGCGCCTATGGTTCGTTGTTTCATGTCTCGTCCTTTTGCTGCGGCGTAGAAACCGGACCGGTGTCATTGTCTCAATCTGCCTGTTTGCCCCCCATGTGCTCTCTTACTCTTACCACGCATGACCTCGTGCGCACGGCTTCGTAGTCGCGCTGGTACATCGTATAGTCGGTGCCAGGCTTGTGCAGCGGCATCATGAACATGCCAAGACGCACGGGTGGTCACCTCGTTCTCGTTCTGTGCAGGGATGCGCGGGTTGTCGCGCTTCGCATCAGCGACATCCCGTGCATGATCTTACCCGACCGGACTGTGATAGCTGAAATGCAACGGTTCGCGTGGTGGCATATCCGCCTTTACGACGTTGGCAATATCTCAGGTTGGAGCTGTCGCGTTGGGCATTTACACTGAACGCTTATCTTTGCTCGGGAAGATTGGACGAGGCCAGAAGCGCAGCCGCCGAATTTCTGAAACTTTATCCGGATTTCTCGACCGAAGCGTATATTGCGGATGAAAAACACGAACCTTTACGGTGGATTCTGCGCGACGGGCTTCGCAAGGCCGGAATGCCCTGGTGAGGGAATCGTCGCTCGGCCGCTGCCGGAGTAAGATGTGAAAAATGCAGTCATGACCTTGATCGTTGCGGCACTGGCAATCGGCGCGGTGGCACACGCGGACATTCGCCTGGTCGGCAACACGTTTGTTCACTCCTGGACGATAAACCCGTTTCGCAAGGCGCGGCCGGCGCCGAAGTACGAGACGCTATTCTGCGACGAAGATACGCTGGTGTGGAATAACGTGACGGATTTGAGCAAGGTGCAATCGGGTGTCGAAACATACGTACTCACCGAGCTCAGTCCCGGTGTGGTGCAGGTCACCTGGAAAGAAAGCCCCGAGACCACCAACCACGGCGTAGTGTGGACGCTGAATTTCAGGACGTATGCAATCTACGGCGTCCGGGTAAACGCTGATCCCAATGCAAACTACGTGCTTGCCGGCGGTTTTTCCTTTCGCGATGGCGTGCGGGCCAAAGTGCCGCTGCGGGGTTGCCCGTAAGCGCCATGGCGCATGTACTCGTAACCGGCGCGTCCGGGTTCATCGGCCTGGCGCTGACGAGGGCGCTGGCGGCCCGCGGCGATCGGGTCACCGGTCTGGACAGGCTGATCGCGCCCGGTCTGGCAGAACTGGCGAGCCGGCATGAGAATGTCTCGGCCCGTGTGTGCGAAATGACCGAATGGCAGGCGCTGGTCGAGGCGTTTAAGAATGACACGCCGGATGCGGTCATACATTGCGCGGCGGTGGTCGGTGTGCTGGCTTCTGCTCAGATGCCTTTGACGACCATGCGGGTAAACGTCGAAGGTTCGTTGAATCTGTTCGAGGCGGCGCGCCTGTTCGGTGTGCCAC
>JAOTYY010000325.1 GCA_029861595.1 Gammaproteobacteria bacterium | reverse complement strand
AGCGAATCGGCAGTAGAGGTCGACCGTTACATGCATGTGGTGAGCGAGCTCAAGGCGGGGGGGCGGGCTGACTTCGCGATGCTCTCGGTGGCGCTGAACGAAGTCCGCAGTCTGGTGCAGGCGCGCATGGACGTGTAACGTTGAATCGGGTTTCGAACTTACGAAGCCTCAAAAGAGAGAGTCACGCGAGGGCCACCTACATCATTTGGTGTAGTAGACACCGGGAATCCAGCTTTTACGAATCTTGCTGGTCTTGCGGAAATCGGGGTTACGTTCGTCTATGAACTTGAAGACGACCCAGCCGATTCGCACCGTATCGCCGTGGCGGAGTTGCACCCGCTCGATCGGTTGCTCGTTGACGAACGTCTTGTTGGTGCTACCCAGGTCCTGAATGAAATAGTCGCTGTCGTCAACGCGTTCGATGACGGCGTGAAAACCGCTGACTTCGAGGCTGTCTATGCACACGTCGTTTTCGGGTAGTCTTCCGAGTTGCGTGGTTTCCTCGAGTTTGAATCGGTGAACCACGACGCTGTCATTGAGTTGCGCAAGAATTGGCATTGCGGATTCGTTAAGGGATTGGCGTTTCGCTAAACTTACCTAAGCTCGAGACTTGGTGCAATTAGATCCAGGGTTGCCCGAACAACCTGTCGCGTCCGCATGAGCAAAGCAACGACAGATCGCAAGATTCTACATATCGATATGGACGCTTTCTATGCGTCGGTGGAACAGCGCGACAACCGTGATCTGCGCGGCAAGCCGGTAATTGTCGGTGGCAAACCGGATCAGCGCGGCGTAGTTGCCGCGTGCAGTTACGAGGCACGGGCTTTCGGCGTGCGCTCGGCGATGCCCGCCGCACGTGCACTGCGCCTGTGCCCTGGGGCGATTCTGGTGAAGCCCCGATTCAGCATCTACCGCCAGGTGTCGGCACATATCCGCGAGATCTTCCGGCGCGTCACCGATCGAGTCGAGCCTCTGTCGCTCGACGAGGCGTACCTGGACGTCACCGGCAGCACCGATTACGCGGGTTCGGCCACACGTGTCGCCGAAGCAGTCAAGCAGTGTATCCGCAGCGAATTGCGGTTGACCGCGTCTGCGGGCGTTTCCTACAACAAATTTCTCGCTAAGATCGCGTCCGACGTGCACAAGCCGGACGGGATATACGTCATTACACCCGAGCAGGGGGCCGATTTCGTTGCCGATCTGCCGATCGGACGCTTTCCCGGAATCGGGCCTGTGACACAAAAACGTCTGCAGCGTCTGGGCGTGAACAACGGGGCTGACCTGCGCAGTCTCACTCTCGAGGCACTGCGGCCCTTGTTCGGGCGGGGCGCCGAGTACTACTACGCCGCGAGTCGAGGGGAAGATGATCGGCCGGTGCAGAGTTCGCGGGAAACGCGTTCGGTGAGCGCTGAGACGACGTTCAGCGAAGATATGACCGATACGGATTCCATGCTCACGCACCTCACGTCATTGGCCGGCGAGGTGTGTGCAAGCCTGCAAAAGCAGGCGTTGTTCGCGTTCACCCTGACGATCAAGGTGCGCTACGCGGATTTCGTGCTCGTCACCCGCAGCCGTACCCGGCAGTCACCGCTTGAAGCCGCCCCCCACCTGACTGGGCTCCTGGCGGACTTGCTGCAGCGCACACAAGCTGGACACCGGCCGGTGCGCCTGCTGGGGGTCGCTGCCTCCAATCTCATCCCCCAAGGTAAAGCCGCGGAGCAGCTGAATCTGTTCGTCGATCTGTAGCGTGCGCATTACGCACTGTTACGGCTGACCAGGGAAATCACCACTCAGGGCGCCGTTAAGGTGGCGTTCAGTACACCGCGTCTATGCTACGGGCGAAATCGGAGACAAACTCGGAGCAGGCCATGAACAAATACCTGATCGCCAGTCTGAGCGCTGCGGCAATCGTCGTCAGCACCGGCGCCCATGCCGGGCGGCACGCGTCCACGTTTACCGACCGCGCCCGCGTGGTCGACGTCGAGCCTATCATACGCACGGTGCGCATAGAGCATCCACGTCGTGAGTGCTGGGACGAGGAAGTACCTCGCTCAGCACGACACAGCCACGATCACAATCCCGGCGGCATGATTGTCGGCGGTGTGATCGGCGGGCTGGTGGGGCATTCACTGGGCCGGCGCATCAACAAAGGTCGTGGTCGGCACGCAGCCACCGCGATGGGCACCTTGATCGGCGCCGCCGTGGGTCACAATGCTACCGGGCACCAGTACGGGGAGGACACCGGGCCTGATTACCGGGAGCGCTGCCGGACCCATGTCGACTACACTACCGAGGAGCGTGTGGACGGATACTGGGTGACCTATCGCTACCAGGGCGAAGAGTTTCGCACGCGCATGGCGAACGAGCCCGGTGAGACGTTACGCGTACACGTCCGTGTCGTACCGCTCACAGAATGACGACAAGATGTAAAATGCGCGGATGCGTGGTTATTTCGTTAGCTTGATAGTGGTTGCTTGTATGGCCTGTGCCGACATTGGCATAGCGCAATCAACACTCGAGGGCGTCATGGTCGCGCAAGCTCAGGAGATAACCGCCGAGGAAGCGGCACGGCGTGCAAAAGCGCAATATGGCGGTAAGGTGTTGTCCTCGCGGCTCGTCGATCCGGGCGACGGACCGGCGTATTACCGTGTGAAGCTCATCTCCGAGGGCACCGTGCGGGTAGTACGTATCGAGAACCGGCGTTAGTGCGCCGTTTTCCGGTAAATTCATGCGAATACTGATCGTCGAGGACGAAATCGCGTTGCGCGAAGAGCTGCAGCGCAGTTTCGAGAGCCTAGGATACGTGGTCGATACGGCGGCCGATGGCGAAGAAGGTGCCTATCTGGCACGCGAAAATCCGCTGGATGTCGCTGTCATCGATCTGGGCCTGCCGCTGATTTCCGGGATCGACTTGATTCGCGCAGCACGCGCACATGGGCGCGAGTACCCGATTCTGATTCTCACAGCAAGGGGCCGCTGGCAGGACAAAGTCGAAGGTCTGGAAGCGGGGGCCGACGACTACCTGGTAAAACCGTTCCATAGCGAGGAATTACTGGCGCGTGTGCGGGCACTGGTGCGACGCTCCGGCGGATGGAGCCAGTCGTTGCTGAGTTGCGGGCCGATCACCCTCGCAACCGCGGCGCAGCGGGTGGAAATTGATGACCAGCCGGTTGATCTGACCGGTTACGAGTATCGTGTGCTGGAGTACCTCATGTTGCATGCGGGTGATGTCGTGTCCAAGTCACAACTGACTGAGCATCTCTATCCGGACGACGCCGATAGAGACAGCAACGTCATCGAGGTATTCATTCGCCGGCTGCGTACCAAGCTCGATCCACACAACTCGCTGCATCCCATCGAGACCCTGCGTGGACGAGGCTACCGGCTTACTTTGCCGCGCCGGGCTTGAGCGCGGCGCGCGAGAGAAGCCAGGGGTGAGGGTTTCCTGCGAATGAATTCCCTCAAGACCCGTCTGCTACTGGCCGGTTTGCTGTTGCTCGCGGTGTTTGTGGGCCTTACCGGACTGGCGCTCGAGCAGGCCGTGTACGAGCGCAGCCTCAGCGCCGAGGAGGATCGGTTACAGGGATTGGTTTACGGGGTGCTGGGAGCTAT
>JAOTYY010000324.1 GCA_029861595.1 Gammaproteobacteria bacterium | reverse complement strand
GACGATCTGGCCGCCATGCACGCCCGCCCCTGGCCCCATGTCAACGACATGGTCGGCCGCGTTGATGGCCTCCTGATCGTGCTCGACCACGATCACTGTATTGCCCAGGTCACGCAGATACACCAGAGTGCTCAACAGGCGGTCGTTATCACGCTGGTGCAGACCGATGGATGGCTCGTCGAGAATGTACATCACACCGACCAGGCCGGCGCCTATCTGGCTGGCCAGGCGAATGCGCTGCCCTTCGCCGCCGGAGAGCGTTTCCGCACCCCGCGCCAGAGACAGGTAATCGAGGCCCACGTTGACCAGAAAATCGAGGCGCTGGTGAATTTCCTTGACGATCTTTGCGGCGATCGCGCCACGTTGCCCCGTCAGCTCCAGCGTCGCGAAGTAGCTGTGCGCATCGCCGATGTTGAGGGCTGCTACGTGCGGAAGATTCACATTGTCGATGAATACATTGCGGGCCGCTTCGTTCAGGCGTGTGCCGTCGCACAAATCACACGGCTGTTGCGAGATGTACTTTGCCAGTTCCTCTTTCACCGCCAGCGATTCGGTTTCCCTATAGCGGCGCTCGAGATTTGGCACGATGCCCTCGAACGCGTGCTGACGCTCGGTGCGGTCGCCCCGGTCGTTGAAGTAGTGGAATCGAATCAACTCCGTGCCGCTGCCGTAGAGCACGGCCTTTTGTTGAGCGTCGCTGAGGGTTGCAAACGGCGCGTCGATCGCGAACCCGTAATGCGCTGCAAGTGATTGTATCAATTGAAAATAATAGGCGTTGCGCCGATCCCAGCCGCGAATTGCGCCGCCCGCGAGACTGAGACCGGCATTGGCCACGACGCGCTGCGGATCGAAAAACTGGCGAACCCCCAGTCCATCGCAGGCCGGGCAGGCGCCAATGGGATTGTTGAACGAAAACAGCCGTGGTTCGAGCTCAGCCAGCGCGTAGCCGCAGCTCGGGCAGGCGAAGTTCGCCGAAAAGGTAATATTTGCAGATGACGGCTCGTCCAGACTCACGACCGTGGCAATCCCGTCGGTCAGCGACAAGGCGGTCTCGAAAGATTCCGCGAGCCGCTGGGCCGCATCGGCGCGCACCCGAAACCGGTCCACGACAACCTCGATCGTGTGCTTGCGCTGCAATTCCAGGTCCGGGACCGCGTCCAGTTCCCAGATTTCGCCATCGATGCGCGCACGCAGATAGCCCTGGGTACGCAGACTGTCCAGCAGCTGCGCATGTTCGCCCTTGCGGTTTTGCACCACCGGCGCCAGTAGCGCGAAACGTTCCCCTTCGGGCAGCGTCAGCACCTGGTCGACCATTTGACTCACGGTCTGCGCGCGTAGCTCCACCGCGTGATCCGGGCAGCGCGGGATGCCGACACGCGCGAACAACAGGCGCAGGTAGTCGTAGATTTCGGTGATGGTGCCGACTGTGGAGCGCGGGTTGTGCGAGGTCGTTTTCTGCTCGATGGAAATCGCCGGCGACAATCCCTCTATGTGGTCGACATCGGGCTTTTCCATGACCGACAGGAACTGCCGGGCGTACGCGGACAGAGATTCCACGTAGCGGCGCTGGCCTTCGGCAAATAAAGTGTCGAACGCGAGCGAGGACTTGCCCGAGCCGGACAGGCCGGTGACCACGATCAATTGGTCACGTGGCAGATCCAGATCGATATTCTGCAGGTTGTGCGTGCGCGCGCCGCGTATCTGGATAGTGTCCACTGTCGTGCGATCTGATAGGTGGCGCTGCGCAGTTACTGGCGCCCCGGGGTTGCGCGCAATTGCCGCCCGGGCTGAACGAGAGCAGACCGCTCTGTGAACGCTGGATCCGGTACCCACGCGGCATGACGTTGCATGGTGGGGAGAAATCTGTACAACGGCTGCCGATTCCCTTTCTGGTGCACTGATACAGTCGACGACGGCGCAGTATGGGTGTCGCGGCCGCAGTCGAAACTGCTAATATACGCCGTTACGCAACGGCGAGGCAAAGTGATTACCGCCTACCCGCCAGATCACGCAGCCAGCGTGTCCAGGTTTCGGCGGAGCGGCGCGCGGCCACTTCAATCCCAAGCTGAACGCCAGCCGGCAGGAAGCCGGCGGCACTCGCCGTCGCGTTACCCGTTGTACGCAGCCCCGGTGCGGCGTGCGGAAAAGTGGATGCGAGCCCGTGTATTGAGCGGCTCGGATACGGTGCTGCCTGTCAGTACCATGATGACTAACCAAACAGGAGGACAACATGGCTAGAGGGATCAACAAAGTCATTCTTGTCGGCAATCTCGGGGCCGACCCCGAGGTCAGATACATGCCCAGCGGCAGTGCGGTCACCAACGCGCGAATTGCGACCACCGACAGCTGGAAAGACAAACAGACGGGCGAACAGCAGGAACGCACTGAGTGGCACCAGGTGGTGTTTTTCAATCGGCTGGCGGAGATTGCCGGCGAATACCTGAAAAAAGGCTCGCAAGTCTACGTCGAAGGCCGATTGCAGACGCGCAAGTGGCAGGACAAGACCGGCAACGACCGCTATACGACGGAGATCGTCGCCAACGAAATGCAGATGCTGGGCGGCCGAGGCGGCGGCCCTTCACCGTCCAGCACGTCTGACACGACAAACACACCGGCAAGCGCGCCGGCGGCGACGGCATCGGAAGCGGACTTCGACGACGACATTCCGTTCTGAGCCGCGGAAATCGCCAACCTTCATTTGATTGGTGCATCAGGCCGTGAAGCAGGTTCTCATCAGGAAGGGTCACGCCGTCGTGGACGAAACTCCCGCGCCGATCGTTGGAGAACGAAACGTGCTGGTGCGCGTGCAGTTTTCCTGTTTGAGTGTGGGGACTGAGATTGCGGGCATGAAAATGTCCGGCCTTCCGCTGTATCGGCGCGTGTTGAAACAACCGGAAAACGTGGTCCAGGTGGTGGCGATGATGAAAGAGCAGGGTGTCACGGCCACGGTGAAGCGGGTACGCGGTAAGCTGGACTCCGGGATCGCTACCGGATATTCCGCCGCCGGGGACGTGATTGCGGTCGGAGACTCGGTGCGGGGCTTCCATGTGGGGGATCGGGTTGCGTGTGCGGGCGCCGGCATAGCCAATCATGCAGAGGTCATCGACGTCCCCGTCAATCTGTGTGTAAACATTCCCCCGCAGGTGCAGACCCGGGACGCCGCCACGGTGACGCTCGGGGCGATCGCGATGCAAGGTGTCCGTCGCGCCAACCCCACCCTGGGGGAAACTTTCGTCGTGCTCGGTCTGGGCATTCTAGGACAACTGACCGTGCAGCTGTTGAAAGCGGCTGGTTGTCACGTCGTGGGCGCCGACATTGACAATCAGCGCATTCGCCAGGCGCTGGACGCGGGCATGGATGATTGTAGTGTTCCGTCTCCGGACGAGTTACTGCGGCGCGTGTTGGCGATTACGGACGGTTTCGGGGCTGACGGGGCAATCGTTACCGCAGCGAGCACCAGTGATGAAGTGATCAGTATGGCTGCTCAAGCCACCCGAAAAAAAGGGCGGGTGGTGCTCGTGGGAGATGTCGGATTGGGTCTGCAGCGGTCCGACTGGTACCAAAAGGAACTCGATTTCTTTGTCTCAACGTCGTACGGACCAGGACGCTACGATCCATATTATGAAGCAGAG
>JAOTYY010000323.1 GCA_029861595.1 Gammaproteobacteria bacterium | reverse complement strand
GAAAACATACGAACCATACCCCTGACCACCGAAGAGGAAGGTATCGCGCTGCTGGCGGGCGCATGGCTTGGCGGTGAACCCGGGGTGTTGCTGATGCAGTCAAGCGGGGTCGGGAACTGCATCAACATGCTGGCGCTGGTCCGCGAGTGCCGTTTCCCCCTGCTGATGCTGATCACCATGCGTGGCCAGTCCGGAGAATCCAACCCCTGGCAGGTGCCCATGGGACAAGCCACCGCGGGCGTGCTGCGTGAAATGGACGTCATCGTGCATCCGGTTGAGGACAGCACGCAACTCGGCGCTACCGTCGCGGCGGTGGGCAGACAGGCCTTCGATACCAACGGCGCGGCCGCGGTGTTGATCGCGCAGCGCATCGTAGGCTTCAAGAACTTTACCTCACAGGAGACGGACTGACGCTATGGACGATACGGTTAAACTGAACCGCCGTGAAGTGGCAAGCGCACTGCTCACGGCGCGTGGCGATGCATTGCTGGTGACAGGATTGGGCAGCACCTGCTGGGACGCCGCTGCGGTCGGCGATGAGGCGGGAAATTTTTATCTCTGGGGCGCCATGGGGGGTGCCGCCATGATCGGACTGGGACTGGCTCTGGCGCAACCGCAGCGGCGCGTTCTGGTGCTGACCGGTGACGGCGAAATGCTGATGGGCCTGGGGGCATTCGCAAGCATCGCCGTGCAGCAGCCGCACAACCTGGCCCTAGTGGTAATCGACAATGAGCGCTATGGTGAAACCGGCATGCAGGCAACGCATACACATTTCGGCGTCGATCTCGCCGGTGTCGCGCGTGCGGCCGGCTTCGCGCACCACGCCACCGTCGTTGATGAGGCCGGGCTGCGGGACTGTATTCCCGTGCTGTTTGGCGAATTGCGAGGACCGGCGTTCGTCGCCGTAAAAGTCGACGACACCCCGGTACCGATGATTCTGCCGCCCCGCGACGGCACTTTCCTGAAGAACCGATTTCGAGATCACGTGGGAGTATAGAGACGTCCGCGCAAGTAATTAACCTTGTGGAGCAACCATGTCTGCAGTGCAATCCGAACTTGAAACATACCAGATGTACGTCAACGGTCAGTGGACCGCGTCCGACAGCGGCGAGTACTTCGAAAGCTACAATCCTTACACAGGCCGACCCTGGGCACTGATTCCCAGGGGCAACGCACGCGACGTGGAGCGCGCGGTGGATGCCGCGCAGCGCGCCTTCACTGGTCCATGGGCCAGTCTGAATGCTTCGCAGCGTGGTGCCCTGTTGCACAAACTCGGCGACGCTGTTGCCGAACACGCCGCCGAACTGGCCGCCATTGAAGTACGCGATAACGGCAAGCTGGTCGCTGAAATGGGCGCGCAACTGAACTATGTGCCGCAGTGGTACTACTACTACGGCGGGCTGGCCGACAAGATCGAAGGTGCAGTAATCCCCGTCGACAAACCCGGCAATTTCAATTACACCCGCCACGAGCCCCTGGGCGTTGTCGCGGCGATCGTGCCGTGGAACTCACCCTTGCTGTTGACGGCTTGGAAGCTCGCGCCGGCACTGGCCGCCGGCAACACGGTGGTCGTCAAACCGTCCGAATACACGTCCGCTTCGACGCTGGCTTTCGTGAGGCTGCTGGAGGACGTGGGTTTCCCTCCCGGGGTGGTCAACGTGGTCACCGGCTTTGGCGCCGACGTCGGCACGCCACTGGTCGAACACCCGCTGGTACGCAAAGTAGCCTTCACGGGCTCGGACAAGACCGGACAACTGATCTATGAGACCGCGGCGCGTGGTATGAAACGCGTGAGCCTCGAACTGGGCGGAAAATCGCCCAACATCGTGTTCGATGATGCGGATCTGGAGAATGCGGTCAAAGGCGTGATCTCCGGTATTTTCGCCGCTACCGGACAAACCTGCATCGCCGGATCGCGATTACTGGTGCAGGAAAGCATCCACGATCAATTCGTGGAAGAGCTCACGGCGCTGGCCAGGACCGCAAAAATGGGCGACCCGATGAACATGGACACCCAGGTAGGCCCGGTGACCAACATGCCGCAGTACCAGAAGGTTCTCGACTACATCGACATCGCCACCGGCGAAGGAGCGAAAAGCGTGCTGGGCGGCGGCAAAGCCACGCGCCCCGAATGCGGCGACGGCTGGTTCGTCGAACCGACCATTTTCACCGGCGTGAGCAACACGATGCGCATCGCTCAGGAAGAGGTGTTCGGCCCCGTGCTGTCGGTGATCCCGTTCCACGACGAGGACGAAGCCGTCGCGATCGGCAACGACGTCGATTTCGGTCTTGCGGCGGGTGTGTGGACACAGAGCATTCCACGCGCCATCACCATGGCGGAACGGCTTCAGGCTGGTACAGTGTGGGTCAACACCTACCGCGCCGTGAGTTACATGTCGCCGTTCGGCGGTTACAAACGCAGCGGCCTGGGTCGCGAGAACGGCCAGGACATGATCAAGGATTACATGCAGGTAAAAAGCGTGTGGATCTCCACCGCCAGTGACGTGCCTAACCCGTTTATCATTCGCTGAGGACCACTGACATTACCGTTTTCTAACAACCCACCGCGATTGTGCAACTCGTGCACACGTCCGCGGTCTCAGTCCGTAGTGAAACTAGCGAGGAGTTCCCAGTGAAAAAAATTCTTGCCGGACTGATTATTGCCACCGCGGCAATCGGGGCGTGGATGGTCAACGCCCAAACCACGCAGTCGGACACGCCCGCGATGTCGAATTCTGCGCCTTACCAAAAGCCCGACGATGCGGTGCTTCGCGACAAATTGACGCCGCTGCAGTACGAGGTCACGCAGAACGACGCCACCGAGCGGCCGTTCAACAACGCATACTGGGGCGAGAAGCGCGCAGGGATTTATGTCGATGTCGTCAGCGGCGAACCGCTGTTCTCCTCGCAGGACAAGTTCGTTTCCGGCACGGGCTGGCCGAGTTTCAGCAAACCGCTGAACTCCGCAGCAGTAGTGGAGAGTACCGATTTCATCCTGCTGTTTCCGCGCACCGAAATTCGCAGCCGCTCCGCCGACTCCCATTTGGGTCACGTATTCAACGATGGTCCGGAGCCGACTGGTTTGCGATATTGCATCAACTCCGCGGCGCTGCGGTTTGTGCCGGCCGAGCAGATGCAGTCGCAAGGATACGCGGAGTACCTAGCCTTGTTCGAGTGAATCGCTGTGACGTGAAAACACCATCAATAGCCACGAATCCCCTGTCGTGGCCGTCGGTTTCTGGCCGCGCCAGCAGGCATCGTTATTCATCGATGGCGCGCCGCTGAGTGCGAACGTTTACACCGTCGCGAGAAATACCATGCCGGCTGAAGTAACTGCGAAAATCAACGCTGTCGTCGCCGAATGGATCTCGCCAGCTTTGCAGGCACGTGAATTTCGCAGCCCGGAGTGCATCCGGGTTTTCGAGCTGCAGCGTGGAAAGTACAACAAAGATTCACGTGGGGAATTCACAATTAACCTGGGCGTCTACCATCCCTCCTGGGTGCAAGCTACCGCAACCATTCCCCGTATGGAATTTGTGGGGCCGGTTACAGACAGGCCCGCTGAACAGTACTGCTTTCTACGGGAGCGTCTTGATGAGCTTGCTTTCGCTGAAGCGGACGCGGACGAATGGGACAGCAAC
>JAOTYY010000322.1 GCA_029861595.1 Gammaproteobacteria bacterium | reverse complement strand
TTTCCGGACGGCACACCCTCCGGCGTCAGATTGGACAGCAGGTAGAGCTCCGGATAACCGTCGGCGTGGTACTGGTTCATGACGTGCGTCTGCACTTCTCCGAATCGCCGGGCGAGGGCGACCTGGGCGGCCGGTGACACGTACTGTCCGTTGAACACGAGCACCTGGTGCTGCAGGAAAGCGTCGTACAGCGCCTCGAATTCTCCGTCGTCCAGCGGTGCTTCGAGATCCATCCCGATAACCTCCGCGCCGAGTTGCGGTGTTAGCCTTTCTGTCCGAATCACGTAATTTTCGCGTAGCTGTCGCTGGTGGAAATACTACACCTGGAGCATCGCCGTCGGGAACATCCGGCTGGCGATGGGGTGCTCGGCTGCATAGCGTAAAAAATCGACCGACGCCATATCGCGATTTGATCATTATTGTCAGTGCGCCCACAATGCGCCAGTATCCGAGCGCGCGTAACAACAAGGACATTCAGTGTTCGCCTGGATTGCTCACTTCATCGAGAAACACCCTGTCCTGCATCGGGCGGCGCTTGCCGTGTGGCGCGTGTTTCCACCGAGGCTGGCGGGTTTTCTCAAGGGGCAATTGGCGAGGAACTGGCTGGTGGGGGCGGTAGCCGTGCTGATCGACGACACGGTGCAACCGCCCGAGATTCTCATCGTTGAACACAGCTATCGGCGCAAGGGTGCCTGGGGGCTTCCCGGGGGTGCGCTCGAATCGATCGAGGGCGATCCAACGGCGCCCGGGCACGGCGCATCACCCGACGATGTGATCGAGGCTGCGTTGCGGCGCGAAGTCAGGGAGGAACTCGGCATAGACATCGGGGACATCCGCATGCTGCGCGTCGACGCCATACCGTATATCGAGGAAGAGCCCGGACCCTACCGCCTGGATTTCTATTTCCGCTGCGAGCCGGCGCAGGGATTTGCCGCGATGCGCGAAGAACTTGCGTCGGGCGAGGTCAGGCCGGCTTCACCGGAGATAAAGCAGATGCGTCTGGTAGCGCTCGGCGATCTGAAAAACTACGACCTGTTTTCACCGGACATCAGGTTTTTGTGTGACGACCTCCCGCGACTGGTACCCGCGCTGGGAGTAAATATGGAAACGGAGGACTAATATGAAAAATGTGCTCACTGGCCTGTCGATCAAAACAGTCGTGTCTGTGTCTGTCGCAACGGTACTGATCGCAAGCATTCCTCCTTTGGCATCGGCCGACTATGCCGGCAGCGTTCAGATAGAGGACGTCAAGGGTGTGTTCAAGGCGCCCGGGTATTCGCCCTATGCCGGGCGAAACTTCCCGACCAGACCGTTGTGGGGTGATACGCATTTGCATACGTCCAATTCGCTCGATGCGAGAGCGTTTGGTGTAACGATCGGGCCCGAGATGGCGTACCGGCTGGCCCGCGGCGAAGAGATCGAGGCCACGCACGGCGAACGCATCAAGCTGTCCCGGCCGCTGGACTGGCTCGCGGTCACCGATCACTCGGATGCGATAGGCGCGATGAACGAGATCGTGGCCGGCAATCCGGAGCTGATGCGCGACCCGGTGCTCAAGGACTGGCACAGCAGGATTACCCAGGGTGGCGATGTGGCGCTGCAGGCCACGATGGAGGTGATCGAGACGTTCGCCGGTGTTTCCGGCGAATCCATACCCGACGTCATCATGGATGAAACGTTCGTCGGCTCGGTGTGGGATCGGTATCTGCAGGTCGCGGATGAATATAACGTGCCGGGTCTTTTCACCACCCTCATCGGCTATGAATGGACGTCGACTGAAGGCGGCAACAACCTTCACCGCAACGTGCTCTACCGGGGTGGCAGGTCGGAAGCGAAGCAGATGCTGCCTTTCACGGCTGCAGCAAGCTTCAATCCCGAGGACCTGTGGTCATGGATGCAGGCCTTTGAGGACAAATCCGGCGGCCAGGTGCTTGCACTGGCGCACAACGGTAACGTGAGCAATGGCCTGATGTTCCCCGAGATAAATCCAGTGACGGGAAAGCCACTGACCGAAGGTTACGCGCAGACTCGCGCCCGCTGGGAACCGATTTACGAAGTCACGCAGATCAAGGGGGACGGTGAATCGCATCCCTATCTGTCGCCGGAGGATGAGTTTGCGGGGTATGACACCCTGTGGGACAAGGGCAACCTGGGACCGGTGCCGAAAAAGCAGGAAATGCTCCAGCACGAATACGCGCGTCAGGCGCTCAAGAACGGTTTGCGGCTGGAGACCAAGATCGGTGTGAATCCGTACAAGTTCGGCATGGTGGGTTCGACTGATTCGCACACCGGACTTGCTACCGCGCAGGAGGACAATTTTTTCGGTAAACACAGTGGCAAGGAGCCGAAGCCGGGCCGGGCTGAAGCGCTGGTCGGCAATTTTGGTGAAATAAAGTATTACGGGTGGGAGCAGGTGTCCTCCGGCCTCGCTGCGGTATGGGCAACGGAAAACACCCGCGAGGCCGTCTGGGATGCGATGAAGCGCAAAGAAGTCTACGCGACCACCGGCTCACGCATGACGGTCTGGTTTTTCGGAGGCTGGGATTTCGATCAATCGGACGTGCAGGCTCGCAGGCCCGGCATCAGCGGCTACAGCAAGGGCGTATCCATGGGCGGCGATCTGCGCAATGCGCCGAGCGGCAAGTCGCCGACGTTCCTGGTCGCAGCGCTCAGAGATCCATACAGCGGGAACCTCGACCGGGTGCAGGTAATCAAAGGATGGCTGGACAGCGAAGGCCAGACCCACGAGAAAGTGTACAACGTCGCATGGGGCGATGCCGATACACGAAAACTGGATCAGGACGGCAGGCTGCCCGCTGTCGGTAACACTGTCGATGTCGAGAATGCCACCTGGACCAACGATATCGGCGATCCGGAGTTGATCACGGTATGGAAAGATCCCGATTTTGATTCGCAGAAAAAAGCTTTCTACTACGCGCGCGTAATCGAAATCCCGACACCGCGTTGGACGGCCTACGATGCAAAACGTTTCAGCATAACGATGCCTGAAAATATCCCTGTGATCACGCAGGAGCGGGCTTACACGTCACCCATCTGGTACACACCGTAATTCTGTGAGTACGGGCTTCGACTATGTAATCGTCGGCGCCGGCACGGCCGGCTGCGTGCTGGCCGCGCGCCTGACCGAGGATCCGGATACTACGGTCTGCCTGCTGGAAGCCGGCGGCCGCGACAGCAAGCTGATGATCCACGTGCCGGCCGGATTCATGAAGCTGTTGTCGGATCCGGACGTGAACTGGCTGTATCACAGCGAGCCCATCGCCGGCACCGACGGCCGGCGTATCCTGATGCCACGGGGGAAAACCCTCGGTGGCTCGAGTTCCATCAACGGACACATTTACAACCGCGGTCAACGGCAGGACTATGACACCTGGGCGCAGTTCGGCAACCGCGGCTGGAGCTATGCCGAGGTCCTTCCGTATTTCAAGCGCAGCGAGCGACGCCAGGGCGGGGACGATGACTTCCGGGGCCGAAACGGTCCGATGCCCGTGACCAACCTGCACTGGTCACATCCTCTGTGCGACGCTTTCATGGATGGCGCCGAGGCTCACGGTATCCCGCGCAACGCCGACTACAACGGCGCCGAGCAGCTGGGTGTCAGCTACAGTCAGGTCATTATAACAAGGGC
>JAOTYY010000321.1 GCA_029861595.1 Gammaproteobacteria bacterium | reverse complement strand
TGACGCTGCGCTCCGGCACCGACACAGCTATGCACTACGATTCGCTGGCGGCGTTGGGGCGCAGTGACGATTTCGCTCATCGGGAAGCCCTGGCGGAACGTGCCGGTCTGGCATCGCTGGGCGTGTGCTCGCTGCTCGGCGGGGTGTGTGGGCTCGTGGATCTGCGCCTCGCCTATGGGTTGTCGCTGCTCGGTGCGCTAGCCGGCCTGGGTGTCGCGTGGCGGTTTGTCGAGCCCGGTGAGCTTGCCCGCTGGCAGGTCGCCGAGGGTAGCTTTACCCGGCAGCTGCGCCGTTGTGCCGGCTACCTCAAGCTGCCTCCTGTGGTTCCTGGGTTTTTTCGTCACTCTGGACATGCTCATGCACGTGCCCTACGAATTTTATCAACCCTATTTGAAGTTACTGGAGCAGGGGCCTCTGCTGGCCGATTCCAGCGCGGCCGTATCCGGAACGATGATGGCAGTGACCATGGGTATAGCGGCCTTTCTCGCCGGGCACAGCGTGTGGATCAGGGACCGGCTGGGACTGCCCGTGCTGCTGTTAAGCGCGTTGGCACTGCAGGCTGCGATCGTGTTGGTGCTGGCGAGCTGGCTGGGTATCGCCGCCGCGCTGATCGTCGCATTACGCAACACGCCGGATGCGCTGACCCACGCGCCCTTCAACACGGCCCTCGGTACGCACCTGCAAAGCGCTCACCGCGCCACTTTCCTGTCCGTGCTCAATCTCACCGGACGCGTGGCGCTGAGCGTGCTGTTGAGCGGACTCGCGTGGTGGCTGGCGCCGGACTCAACAGCCGACTGGGCGACGCTCAGCGCTCTGCTCACGTTCTGTGCGGCGCTGGGTTGCGCGGCGCTGGCGTTGCTGGTGTTCAGTGTGAAGGCGATCGGCGGACACCGGCGGTAGAATCCATACCGTGGGATGTTCGTGTACCATGCGAAATTGACCGGTTGCCGTACAGAGGTCTTGAGTAAGCACAAACACAACGAACCGTTGCCGGAAACGGTGCTGCGCGTCAAGGCGCTGGAATCCCTGCTGGTGGAAAAAGGCCTGGTGGACCCGGCTGCCCTGGACGAACTCATCGATACCTACGAAACGCGCATCGGGCCGCGTAACGGCGCGAAAGTCGTGGCGCGAGCGTGGGTAGACCCAGCATACCGCGACCGGCTGCTCAGCGATGCCAGCGCGGCGATAGCCGAATTCGGTTTCACCGGCCGCCAGGGCGAGGACATGGTGGTGGTGGAGAATACGCCGCAAGTTCATAACATGGTGGTGTGCACCCTGTGTTCCTGTTACCCGTGGCCGGTACTTGGCCTGCCGCCTGTCTGGTACAAATCGGCGCCGTACCGCGCCCGTGTGGTGGCTGAGCCGCGTGCGGTGCTCGCCGAATTCGGGTACACGCTGGCAGACGATGTCGAGATCCGCGTTTGGGACAGCACCGCCGAAGTCCGCTACCTGGTGTTGCCGATGCGCCCCGCGGGCACGCAGGATCTCGATGAAGAGCTGCTCGCGGAACTGGTGACGCGGGATGCGATGATCGGCACCGGGCTGCCGCGGAGCCCGCGGGCATGAACGGTGCGCACGATCTCGGCGGCATGCACGGTTTCGGGCCGATAAATCGAGAGCCGGACGAACCTGTATTTCATGCCGAGTGGGAGCGGCGCGCTTTCGCCATTACCCTGGCGATGGGAGCGCACGGCGCCTGGAATCTCGACATGTCGCGGTATGCGCGCGAACGCATGGAGCCGGGCGAGTATCTGCGCACCAGTTATTACGAGCACTGGCTGTTCGGCTTGCAACTGCTGCTGACCGAGAAAGGTTTTCTCAGCGAGGCGGAAATCGAGCAACGCATGCGCGACATAGCGGATGAAACGAATGCCGGTTCTGAAAGCTGAAAACGTAGCTGCTGCATTGCGCGAGGGGTCGACTGCACGCCTCGCCCAAGACCTGCCCGCACGCTTTGTCTGCGGTCAGCGCGTGCGTGTCGCCAATATCAATCCGCAGGATCACACGCGCATACCGCGGTACGTTAGAGGTCACGTCGGAGTCGTCGACAGTGACCAGGGCGTGTTCATTTTCCCGGATGCGCACGCACGGGGCGAGAAGGTAGCACAGCGCCTGTACAGCGTGCGTTTCACCGGGACCGAATTGTGGGGACCGCAGGGGAAGGCGGATACCGCTGTGTACGTGGACCTGTTCGAGTCGTATCTGGCGCCGCAGTAATGCAGCAAGGACCAGCGCAAGGCGGCACGCTTTCCGTGCCTGAAGAACGCGCGTTCAGCGAACCCTGGCAGGCACAGGCCTTCGCCTTGACGCTGCAGCTGCACGACGCCGGTCATTTCAGCTGGCAGGAATGGTCACGGTACCTGGCGGAGGCCATTCGCGCTGACCCGGCGCCCGGCGAAGCAAGCAACGACAGCTACTACCGGCATTGGCTGGCGGCGCTGGAGAAGCTACTCATCGACAAACAGCTGGTCGGCGCCGAGGAGCGCCTGCAGCGCCAGCGCGAATGGGATCGCGCCGCGCGGCACACGCCGCACGGAAAGCCCATTACTCTGGACGGATCTGACAGCGAATGAGCGGGTACGAGCAGCATCCTCCCGAGCTGGCGGCCTTGCTGACCGCACACCCGGACACCCGCTACATCGATGCGCTATACACCGACTTGTGCGGTATCGTGCGGGGCAAACGCCTGCCGATAGCGCTGGCCGGCAAGCTTTTCGAGGGCGGTGTGGCGACACCCGGCTCGGTTTTCCTGCTGGCGGTTACGGGTCAATCGCACGATCCGCTGGGCATGGGCTTTTCCGACGGGGATCCCGATCAGCTCGGATTTGCGTTGCCGGGCACGGTGCAGCCGGTGCCGTGGGCCAGCCAGCCCACCGCTCAGGCCATGCTGACGTTCCGCGATGCCAGCGGCACGCCGTTCTATTACGAACCGCGTAACGTGCTCGTGCGCGTTCTGCAGCGTTTCGCCGAACTCGAGCTAAAGCCGGTGGTGGCGTTCGAACTCGAGTTTTACCTGCTCGACCAGGAACGCAGGGAGGGCCTGCCGCAGCCGCCACGCGCGCCGGCCAGCGGTTTGCGCCCTCACAGCACCCAGGTTTACGGGTTGAATGAACTCGACGAGTTCACCGATTTTCTGGCTGCGGTAGACACGGCCTGTGAACAGCAGAATGTTACCTGCCAGGCCAGTTCTTCGGAGAACGCGCCCGGGCAGTTCGAGATCAACCTGCACCACCGGCCCGACGCACTGGGTGCCGCCGACGACTGCGCCCTTTTCAAGCGCGCCGTGCAGGGTGTCGCGCGGCACTACGGTTATCGAGCGACCTTCATGGCAAAGCCGTTCCCGCAACATTCGGGCAACGGTATGCACGTGCATATCAGTCTGCTGAACGAACAGGGCGAGAACGTTTTCGATGGCGGCGGAGCTTCCGGCAGCGAAGACTCAATCAGCGCGACACTGCACGCGGCACTCGGCGGTGTATTGAAAATCATGCCCGAGGCGATGGGGATATGGGCGCCCAATATGAATGCCTTTCGCCGCTTCCAGCCGATGAGCTATGTGCCCGTTACGCCTTCATGGGGCTTCGAGAACCGTTCCGTGGCGTTGCGCATTCCAATCGGGGGCGGGGCCGCCCGGCGTATGGAATTCCGCGT
>JAOTYY010000111.1 GCA_029861595.1 Gammaproteobacteria bacterium | reverse complement strand
ATGACCGTGTACTCCCAACCCTGCCCCAGGGTGAGGCTCCCGGAAGTGAAGACCGACTGGTTGATGTCGTCGACGTCCGGTCCCACGTTGAACACGTAGTCACCGGCCGCTACGGGGACATGGGTTATGCCGCCAGCCGGAACGATATCGAGATAGTTGAAGGTGTCAATCAGCGGTACGTCCGTCATGTTCGTGGTCGCCCACACTTCAACCGGACCGTTGGCGGCCGCCGGATCGGCTGCATCAGGCGACGCATGAACGACCCGTGCGCCGGCCTGGGTGGCTGTGTCAAAAAGCGTTACGTCGTTGGCAGCGGTATCGGTGGCCACCAGCAGGCTGATCGGCGAAGGCACCCGTGATGTCGGGTTGACGGTATCGAGCGCCACTAACAGCAGATGCTGACCCGAAAACGGCGCGAGATCGATTTCACCGGAATCGAAAACAACAGTCTTTGTTGCACCGACCGTGGCCCGGATCTGAACCTGGCCCGCTGCGACGGCGCCGGCATCGACGTTGCCCTTGTAGGCAAAATTGAAGGCCGGCATTACCGTGTCGATATCCACGCCGAAGGCGGTCAGATATATATCGACGCCGGCGGTGCCGGTAGCGTCGTTAGCGGCCGGGGATGCGTGCAGAACCTACAAAGCCACCTCGCCGGCGGCTGGCGTCGCCGTAGAATCAGCAACCACGATCGGCTCAAGCGTGTCTCCCAGACGGTTGACCGCGACCACGGTGGTACGCGAGTTTCCGGCCAGCTCAAAATTATCGACCTCGATTACGTCGGCATTACCGCCGGGAATGATGCCTTCGACATCCACGTCATAAGTTTTCGCGTCAACCGTTACGTAGCCGGTGCTGTTGCCGTAGTCGAGGTTTGACGCAGCCACGTTGCCATCCAGTTTAGCGTTTACCGGCGGCGCATCGGGTGAGCCATGAATAATTCGTAACGCCGCCTTGGCGCTCGCGCTGTCGCTGTCGCAGCCCGTCAAGGCGAGCGCCAGGCCGAAGCCGACGACCGCCAGGGTGGAACGCGGCCAACGGGCGCGTTTCGAGTTAAAAGTTCTCATTAGTTACACTCCTCAGGTGATACCCAGTTACACGCGACTGGCAACATCGCCAGCTGTCATTGGCGTGGCACGATACTGAGGGGTGTGTCAAAGCAGCGTGAATTCGATGTGATGATTTCGTCAAATAGTGCGGGCACGAGGCACCGGGGAGCCCGACGAGAAGCGATTATTGGCTAACTAACTTATCCGGCCATCACGCAAAAGGCGCGGCGCCCGGAAGACAGCGGCGGATGCCTGGCAAACGCCAAGGGTTGCTGCACGCGGTTCTGCGATTTCCAGACAGCGCGCCAAGCGTTGGTTGTCGCCACACGCGCCTGTTGCTCCACCCGCGGATTCGATGATGCGGCGCCCGCTGCAAAGAGCTTTTTGCCGGGCTATTCCGCGAGTTCGAGATCACCGATAACGGCGTTCAGGAATCTTCCGGCTTCGCCGCCGGTCACCGCACGGTGGTCGAACGTCAACGATAACGGTAATACGCGGTGCACAGCGGGTGTGCCGGCTGCCGCTACCACGTCGTCACGGATGCGGCCGGCCCCGACAATGGCAACCGTTGGCGGCACCACAATCGGCGCTGCGTAACGCCCGGCAATGGTTCCATAGTTCGTTAGAGTGATGCTGTAGCCGCGCATCTCCTCGGGGGGTATGGAGCGCGCTTCGACATCGCTTCTGATGCGGTTGAGGGCTTCGCGCAGGTCCTCGGCGCTGCGCCCGGCGATATCGCGCAGCACCGGGACGAACAAACCATCGTCCGTATCCACAGCTACCGCGAGATCGATTTTCTTCAACAGGCGCCGCGCCTGCGCCTGACCGTCGTACCAGGCGTTCAGTGCGGGCTCGGCGTTGCAGCCGGCCGCTATCGCACGAATCAGACGTGCACTGGGGTCGCTGCCAGGTGCCCAGGCGTGGACGTCGGCATCGTCCATGATGGTGGCGCGTGCAACTTCGGCATTCGCCAACACCATGCTGCTCGCCATCGCGCGACGCGGGCCGCGCAACGGTTCCGCCGCGCCTGCCTCAGCCAGACTTTTCGCGGCGCGCTCTACGTCTTGTTTGAGAATCACACCGCCTTTGCCGCTTGCTTTTACGATGCTGAGGTCGACGTTCAGTCGTCGTGCCAGGGCGCGTATCGCCGGTACCGCCTTGACGCCGGGCGCTGACTGCGCCACGGGCGCCGCTGTTTCCTCGATATGCTCGTCGCCTATCTCGACACCTCCGATCACCGAGCCGGCGTCTTCACTGTCGGGCTCGCCTTCGAACTCGATCAGCGGTTTGCCGACGTCAGCGATGTCGCCGACCGCGGCGCACAAGCGGGTGATCTTACCGGCCCAAGGCGAGGGGATGTCCACAATCGCTTTCGCGGTCTCCACCGAAACCAGATTCTGATCGACCTCGACTTCATCACCGATCGCGACGTACCACTCGACGATCTCCGCTTCGGTGAGGCCTTCGCCCAGATCGGGCAGCTCAAATACTTTCATGCGAACTCCAGCGCTCGTTTGACGGCATTCACTATGCGCGTGACGGACGGCATGTAATGCGATTCGAGACGCGACAGGGGTATCACGGTGTCGTAACCGGTAACGCGCTGCACCGGGGCCATCAGGGACATCAGTCCTTGCTCGGCCAGCCCCGCGGCGATCTCGGCACCGAGGCCGCCGCTGCGGGCTGCTTCATGGACGATCACGCAGCGTGTGGTGCGGCTGACCGAGTCGAGAATTGTACGCATGTCCAGCGGTTTCAAGGTTGCCACATCCAGCACTTCGGCGTTCACCCCCTGTGCTTCCAGTTGTTCGGCCGCCTCCAGGGTCTCGTGCAACATCGCACCCCAGCTGACCAGGGTGACATCCTGCCCGGCGCGAGCTACAAAACACACGTCTAACGGCAGTGCCTCGCCGTCGTCCAGCACCTCCTGCTTCATCAGCCGGTATACGCGTTTCGGTTCGAGAAACACCACCGGGTCCGGATCCCGTAATGCTGCAAGCAGCAGCCCGTAGGCGCGCGACGGCGAGGAGGGCACGACCACGCGCAACCCCGGAACATGCGCGAAAATCGCTTCGGTGCTTTCGGAATGATGCTCCGGTGCGTGGATGCCGCCGCCGTACGGCGCGCGCAGCACCATCGGGCAGGTGAGTCGTCCGCGCGTGCGCGTGCGCAGGCGCGAGGCATGGCTGAGCATCTGGTCCAGGGCCGGGTAGATGAAGCCCATGAACTGGATTTCGGCGACCGGGCGCAGTCCCTGGGCCGCCATGCCGACGGCCACCCCGCCGATGAGGGTTTCGGCCAGCGGTGTGTCGATGACACGCTCAGCGCCGAAACGTTCCTGCAAACCCGCGGTAGCGCGAAACACGCCTCCGTTTACACCCACGTCCTCGCCAAGCACGACAACGTTCTCATCAGCGGCCATCTCATAGGCCAGCGCCTGGTTGACCGCTTCGACCAGTGTGAGCTCAGCCATCTCCGCTCTCCCGCAGCAGTTGTTGCCGCTGTTCGGCGAGTGCCTCGGGTAACTCCGCGTACAGGTAGTCGAACAATACCTCGACGGGCTGCGGTGGCGTGGCCAGGTACTCCTCAAGCGCTTTGTCGATGCGCTGGTCACAGTCCTTCAGCAGCGCCTCCTCGGCTTGTGCATCCCACAGGCCCCGGCCCTCCAGAAACGTGCGCAGCCTGGCGATCGGGTCGTCGGCGCGGTGCGCTTCCACCTCGGCCGCATCCCTGTAGCGGCTGGCATCGTCCGCGGTCGTGTGATCGCCCATGCGATAGGTCAGTGCCTCTATCAGGTGTGCGCCGCCACCGGCGCGGGCTTTGCTCAAGGCGGCGGCCGTGCGGTCGTGCACTGCCAGGAAATCATTGCCATCCACCTGCTCACCGGGAATGCCACCCGCGATAGCTTTCTGCGCCAGGGTCTGCGCTGCGCTCTGGCGCTTACGCGGGACCGATATCGCCCACTGGTTGTTGATGACGATGAACACTACCGGCAGGTGCCACACGCCCGCGGCATTCAACGATTCGTAGAAATCTCCTTTGGAACTGGCGCCGTCACCGAGCACGCAGACCACCGCCCGCTCTTCGCCACGCAATTTCATGGCATACGCGGCTCCAACCGCGTGGCAGCAATGCGTGGCAATGGGCACACAGATCGGGAAGTCCTCACGCGGGCCGCTGTAGTCGCTGCCGCGCTCGTCACCGCCCCAGTACAGCAGCAATTCGGTGATACTCACGCCGCGCCACAACTGGGCGCTGAATTCCCGGTAAGTCGGTGCCAGCACATCGCGCGCCGTCATTGCGCTGGCGAAGCCGATACCGACGGCCTCCTGGCCGAGCGACGATCCATAGGTGCCGATCTGTCCGGTGCGCTGCAGATTGAGCGCCTTGCCGTCGTAGCGGCGTGTCAACACCATGGTACGGTAGGCGTCGCGTAACAGGTCTGCGTTGCCGGCCACTTCGGGAAGCTCGCCGCAGGGCTGGCCTTGCTCATCGAGATAGCGCGTATGCTCGATTTCGAAGCGCGCTACGATTTGCGAGTCGGTCGTTTTCGTCATTGAGCGGCCTCCTTTCGCTGGACTGGCCCTACGGGATGCAACATGCGGGCCCGATCGATTTTACACCCGATTGCCTGGTCGGTTTGGACTACACAGCACTCGCTTTAACCGGCTGGCGATTGGTCTCCGGTGCTCACAGGGCCGCAATGCCCGCTCAGCACTGCCACGAGAACAGCCTCGCTCGCCGAGTGGATCGAAGGATCCTCGCTGGCGCGCGGTCCGGCTACGTTCAGCACCGACGGCGCGTTGACGCTCAACCATTCGCGCAGACGATCGCGAGCCTCGGGAAACGCCATCGTGTCAAGGTCCAGATGCAGGAACGGTTTACCGAGCGACTGTGCCAGTTCGACGGTGAGCGCCGTGCCTCCCGATAGGGCGCCTCGGGAGAGCACCAGCGTCGCATCTGCGTCAATGACGTTAAGGCGTGTGCGCACCGCGTAGTCCCGGCTGTCGCATTCACGCAAACCGGGGTATTTTTCCGGTATCACACCGTCCTCCGCCAGGCGGCCGCAGGGTACCCAACCGCCGCAGCGGATGCCCAGCGAGAGGGCGACGTCCAGCGCGGCCCGATCGACGCCGGTTTGTGCACCCGAGATCAGTTTTCGCATTGCATGCTCGCCATACTATCTGTGCTATGTGGTGCCCTCGGGAAGGTTCGCTTCACGGGCTTTTGCCGCGCCGCGCAATCGGTTGAGCAGTACCTGCCCTTCCTCTGCGATTTCGCTCATTTTTTCTTCCAGCACTGCCATCTCGGCCATGAAGTGCGAAAAGTTCTGGAAGCGCTGCGCAAGCTCGACGAGTTGTTGGCCGGTACCTTCTTTCTGCGGGTCGCTTTGCGCGTACTCGACGAGTGTCTCGAGATCGATGGCACAACGCTGCAAATTTTTCTGCAGCGGTTCGGGAAGGTTCATCTCCGCGGCCAGCGATTGCAATGACGTCATTGCCAGCGTCATGGCGTTCAGCCATCGTGTGTTCTCTGCGACGGTTCGGCTGCGTGTATCGAATAATTGCCCGGTGGCTGCCTGAAGCTGCGATTCCGCCTGTTCGTATTCGTCCTGCATCTGCGTCTGCACCTGGTTCAAGCGGTGATTGAGAGCCATCACCTTGGTCAGAATGGAGCCAAGATCTTCAACCACGTGATCGATGCGATCAAGAAACAGGTTCAGGTCGCGCGCCAGTTCACCGAATTCATCGTGCGACTTGATCGCTGCGCGGTGCGACAGGTCCGACGCGCCTTTGGCCAGCAACGTTATCATCGCCCGTAACGACAGCAATGGTTCCATGCGCACCTTGAGCAGGAAAAACAACACCACCGTGTGCAGAATTATTTTGCTCATGCCCAGTAGAGACGCCAGTTGCACCTCCGCCCACCAGTGCGAAAGATGCGTGGCGAGGTAGTTTCTCACCGCCACCTGGCCCAGCACGTCGCCCGGTTCGGCACCGACATGGCAACTGATACAAAATTGCTCCGCCGTCAATTCCACACGAAATTCGTAGTGTTGTCCCTCCGGCCAACCAGCGGGGATGCCTTTAGGCGAAAAATCGAAGACTTGTTGAATGGCGTTGACGGTAACCTCCGATGGCTGGATAGCGATGGCGTAACCCAGGTCATCGAAGTTGTTCTTTAGAATGGGATAAACGGTGCGCGCAGCGACCGGACCACCCGAGTTCAGCATGATCGACTTGACGTCTGCCGCAAGTCGGTGGGCTGCGCGTTGCGTTGCCAGCCTGGATTCGTTGTGGAAGTCGTACCATACCATGCAGAATCTCAAGCCGAGTTCGGCAATGACCACGACCAGCAGAACGAAGAAAAAATCCCGCACCATGTGACTCAGGAACGAATCGTCGAAGCGTACTGCGGCGTCAAGGTATCTAGTCATAGTGGTTTTGCAGCCAGTGTTTTTCCTTGCGGAGCGACGAATGACGCCCTCAAGCAAGCTTGTACACGGTTACCGATTCCTGTTTACCGCGGATTCGGATTTCACCGATACGTTGGTGTTGGATGTCTGGCCCCAGGATGTCGATGGTTTCCTGCGTAGCCAGTATTCGAGTCCCGTATTCCTTGTTAAGTGTCTCCAGGCGTGCGGCGAGATTCACCGCATCTCCGTGCACCGTGTAGTTGAGGCGATTCTCGGAGCCTACTGAACCGGCCACGACCTCGCCGGTGTTAATACCGATGCGGATGTTCAATGTGATGCCGGCGAAGGTTTGCTGCTTGACCACTTCGTTGATTTCAAGCGCGGCGCGCACGGCGTGCAGACCATGCTCGGCATCGTCCGTGGGTACGTTGAAAACTGTAAGAATGGCATCGCCCTGAAATTGAGTGATGACGCCCCTGTATTTCTCGATCGGGCGTGTCACTGCGGAAAAATATTCGTTGAGCATGGTCACGGTGAGTTCGGGGGATAACTGCTCGGCCACGTTGGTAAAAGCTTCGATGTCGACGAACAGAATCGTAGCTACGCGCGTTTGTGGCCTGGCTTCGATTCCTTTGGCGATCAAGGTGCGAACCAGATCGATGGGCAAGTAGCGTTGAAACGCGGTGAGACCTCGCGACATCTGATTAAACGCGTCCGCGAGTTGACCGATCTCATCGTTTTGCGAAACCACGATCTGATGCTGGTAGTCGCCCTGTTCGATGTGCCTGGTACCCTCGACCAGGATTGTGACGGGGCGCGTTACACTGCGCGCAATCAGCACGGCGCCGACGATCGACAGCGCCAGCACGAACAACGTCAACGCCACCAGGATCCGATAGAGCCGTTCGAACGGCGTCAGCGCCTGCTCCAGCGAGCGCTGCAGAACCACCATCAGCTGCTCACCCACTGTGATAGCCAGTGCCACGAAACGTTCGGTTTCCTGTGACCAGCTGAAGCGCTGGCGTGAGCCGGGTTGCTGCGTTGTTACGTGCTTAGCCAGCGCCTCACGCAGGGATGCCGGCAGCGTCGAGGCGAGCACCGTATAATTGCCTTGCGGTTCACGCTGCAAAAAAGCGACGTCGGTCAACGTCAAATCCCTGAGATCGGCCGCCAGCACATCGTCGATCAGAAACCCGACGGTAATCCAGGCCACCGGCTCGGGCGCAAGCAACGGGACCACGACCAGCCGGTACAGGCGGTCGTCGATCATCCCCAGCGAAGAGGAGGGCTCGCCGGACTCTTCCGCGCTTTCTATGAGTTCCGGGAACGGATATTCCAGGTCGAAAATCGTGGGGTGCAGAGTATCGATGATCACCGAGTAGTCGTCCGCGTCCGCGAGCATCATAACGTCTGCGTCGATGCGGTTCTGCTGCAGGTTTGCCACGGCGGATAACAGCGTTTCGCGGTCACCGTTCGCGTACGCTTCCTTGAAGGCGAAGTCGCCGGATAACAGTCGAGAGCCAACCACGAACTGATCGATGCGCGCTTGACTGAAGCGATCGAAGACGCGTCCACTGACAATCAGGTCGCTCTCGATCTGCTGATTCGCCGAGCGCCAATTAGCGGCGGTTACAGCCAGGAAGGTGACTCCCTGAATAACAGCGAACAGCCCAAGCACAAAAAACAGAATGCGGCTTTGCAGGCGGCGAAAGCGCAAAACTAGTCACCACGGGTTGGTTGCGTGGTGTGTTTGCGCGGGCGCCACTCGGGTTTCAAAGCGATCACGAATTCGGTGTTGAGCGTGTCTTGTGGCCCAATCGAAAGCGTCTGCGGCGCCGTTGATCCGCGTTTGCGTTTGCGTGGATGATCGACTCGCACGCGGTAGCTGCCTGCCGGCAGGTTGTTCAGTTCGACGAAACCGTCGTCCGAAGTTTTACGGAAATAGGGTGTGTCCACCACGTAAACGTAGGCCACCATCCAGTCGTGGATATTGCAGCCCAGAATGACGGTGCCTGGCTTGTCGAACGTGACCGGGGTCGGCGCCTTGTCGCGGTACAGAGGCAACTGAAACTTTTTGGCGTTCGAAAAAGAATACACGTTGTGCAGGATGTCGTCCTGATTGGGAAACGATACCACAGTACCCTTTCTAACCACCGAAACGATAGGCTCGAACTGCTCGTTCTTCTGTGAGATGGTGACTGTTTGTGATTCGCCAGCTGGCATGGCGAGTGGCGTCGGATCGGTCGACTGAATCAGCTCCGCGGTAACAACGGCGTTCGCTACCGGTAGACCCTGCGGGTCGTTGACAGCCACTTTGAGCACGCCTGCGCCCACATTCGCCGTATAAGCCGCAGCTATGCAAAACCACAGGACAGTCGTACGCGCTGCAACGCAGCCGCGAATGGCGGATGTCAGCCCGTGCGAGCTGGTCAGTTGCCGCCAGTACGTGCCCGAGATACTCCCGGTTGCTGGATCGTATGCCATTACCAAAGACTGGACGCAACGCTTGCTGATGGTGTTTCGATTGTTTGAACGTCGCGCGCACGAAAAGTTACATTGCCGTTGCATGCAATATCGGTGGGCTTTGCTTGTGAGCCGAAGGCAATGGCTTGCCGTGGTCGTTTGCAGCTCTATATATCGAGACGCGGCCCCTGCAAAAAGAACGTTGCCCGGGAAATCAGCCGCCGTTTGCGGCAATCCGGCGATGCGCTTTTTCGGTACGCAACCGGCCAATCCGTGCCAGGACGTGCGTTGCTGCCGACATCGGCATGATGAGGCGGCGGGGAGGGCCACTAACCCGCATGCGGCAACTTCGCTATGCGGCCTCGCGCTCCCGGGTCAGGGCCGCGCAGGCAGCGCGGAACTCGGTCTCGATGTCTGCCAGCAGGCCGGGGGCTTTGGCCGTGTCTTTATTGCGCCCCAGGAGCTCGAGTTCGGCACACAGCTCGGCAAGGCGCGCGGCCCCGACATTCGCGCTGCTGCCCTTGAGGCTGTGTGCCGCCTGGTGGATCTGCTCCGCGTCCCCGCCCGATACGGCTGTCACGATGGCCTGCAGCAACAGCGGCGCGCGTTCCAGATAGGTGCCGAGAATTCGCGCTAAGATGTCCTTTTTGCCACGTTTCTGCAATGCGCGCAGTGAATCCAGCACCGATTGGTTGAGCACCGGGTCGTTGGCCGGCGCAGGGACAGATTCGCGTGGCGCGCCGGCGCCGGACAGAAAGGGCTCGAGCGCTCCCTGGAGATCCTCGATCGAAAAAGGTTTGCAGAGGTAAGCGTCCATACCTGCGTCCAGGCAGCGCTGTTTGTCGCCGGGCAATGCGTCCGCGGTCAGTGCGACGATGATGTTGGTCCCGCGAAGTTCACCGGCCTGTTCGCGACGCCGGATTTCCCGGGTGGCAGCGAATCCATCCATTTCCGGCATCTGGCAGTCCATTAGAATCGCATCGTAACTGTGCCGCTGTAATGCCTGCAGAGCTTGCAGACCGTTACCGGCAAGGTCAACATCGCAAGCCATCATCTCCAGCATCGTCAGCGCTACTTCTTGATTGACGACGTTGTCTTCGACCAACAACAGTTTGCCACCCAGCGATGGCGTCTCGACGTCGTGGAGCGGCGTCTTCGGTTGGGCAGCGCGCGCCGTGTCCACGATAGCGAGCAGGGCGTTAAACAGTTCGGATTGGCGTACCGGCTTGGTGAGGTGCTGCACTGTGTCTGAATTGTTGTATTCGGCGGTCGGGTCCTGGATAGAACCGAGCATGATCAGTCCGGTGTCGGCCACGATCGGGTCATCACGCACTGCCCGGGCGAACTCGAAGCCTCGCATTGCGGGTATGTTCTGGTCGAAGATCGCCAGATCATAACCCTGCACGCCGCTGGTCGTGGCACGTAGCATGGCAAGTCCCTGTTCGCCTCCCTCCGCATGATCGGTGGTACACCCCCAGCACTGCAACATCTCGGCGACGATAGCGCGGGCTGTTGGGTTGGGGTCGACGATCAGGGCACGCAGGCGCAAACGCTCCATTGACAAACGGGCGGCAGCGACGCCTGGTTGCCTGCGCAGTCGAACCTCGAATCCGAACGTGGAGCCCTGACCGGGTTCGCTGACCAGGTACATGGTCCCGCCCATCAGCCTTACCAGCCGCCTGGAAATGGCCAGACCCAGACCTGTTCCGCCGTGCTTGCGGGTGGTCGAGCCGTCGGCCTGCGAGAAGGATTCGAAAACGTGCTCCTGGGCGACATGCGGAATGCCTACGCCAGTGTCGCTGACTTCGAAACGCAGCGCCACGCTATGCGCGTCCTGTGCCAGGCTGACCGCTCGCACCACGACTTCACCTTCTTCGGTGAATTTGACCGCATTACCGAGCAGGTTGGTAAGTACCTGGCGTAGCCGCCCTGCGTCGCCAACCACCCGTGTCTCAACGTCTGCGGCTACTGCGCACAGCAACTCCACGCCTTTGCTTTGCGCGCTGTCCGCGAACACCTGTCCGAGGTCTTCGACCAGCTCCCGCACATCGAACGGTGCCTCGCTCAATTCCAGCTTGCCGGCTTCGATTTTCGAATAGTCAAGAATGTCGTTGATGACGTGCAGCAGCGCTTCGCCGGAACTGTGCGCGGTGCGTGCGAAGCGCAGCTGCCGCTCGTCAAGATCGGTGTGCAACAGGAGTTTCGTCATACCTAAAATGCCGTTGATAGGTGTGCGAATCTCATGACTCATCGTGGCTAGAAACTCGCTCTTGGCACCGGCCGCGCGTTCGGCGGCGGTGCGCGCTGCGGAAAGCTCCATTGCCTGTTGCTTGAGCTCGCGTTCCGCTTTCTTGCGTTCCACGACCTCGGTCTCCAGCGACTCGAGCGAAACGTCACGGGTGGCGATACTTTTGTCGAGGTCCTCGGCCATACGGTTGAAGCTTTCCACCAGAGTCTGAACTTCGCCGCTAGTGACGACGTTTACCCGCGCCGCCAGATCGCCCTTTGCCAGGCGGATCGCCGCGGCGGCAAGCTTGCGGATCGGCGTGGCAATATGCTTCGAGACATACAGCGACATGATCAGCACGGCCAGCACTGAACCGACCAGTACCAGGGTGAAAAACTTGGCCGCCGGTTCCAGATCCCTGAGCAGGGTGGATGAAGGGATACTCACCGCAAGCCGAATGAACGGCTTACCGGGCTTGATCGTGAAATCCTGGTAGTCCACGATGCCTTGCGCGACGCGCTGCAGCTTGGACGTCGCTTGCAGATCGGCATCCATAAAAGGGCGTGGATCGAAGCTGGTGCTTGGGTCTTTCGGCCGTTGCAACAATCGCCCCTGGTTGTCCAGCACCCAGATCGGGTTGTCGTCAAAGAACATCACGCCGCGCAGGTAATCGAAGAATGAGTCGAGTCGCACGCGCACCAGAACGACTCCGCCGAACATACCGGTGTCGAGATCCAATTTGGCATAACCCGCCATGGCGCTGGGCACCCCGTCTTCGTCGATATAGGGACCTTCCATATGCACTTCGCGTGACGGCATGAACCACTCCATGCCACCGGACGAGAGCAGCAGGGGTATCGCCTCGATCCTGCGGAACAGGCGCGCCGCGGCAGCTAGCGACGGCTCATGCAGTTGCTCGTCGCGCAGGTTTGTCGGGTCCTGAATACGCTTGTTACCCACGACCCGGACTTTCACGTTGCCGTTCCAGTCGACGAAGCTCACGCCGTGGTACGCACTGAAGTCCCGGCTGGTCTGCAGAAACAACTTCTCCAGTTTACGCTTGGTGACCTGTCGCTCGGCGCTTGAGGCGAGCAGATACTCGTCCAGCAGGGGGGAGGAGGCCAACCACTTCAGGGAACGGCGCAGATCAGTCAGGTAGTCTTTATCGAAGTTGTCCTGGATGATTGCGATCTGCTGGTTAATCTGCTGTTCGGTGCGTTTCTCGATCGAGTCGCGGCTGAAGCGGTAGGAGTTGTACAGCAGTGCCCCGCTGGTGACAAAGTTCACCGTCAGGAACAGCGCGAGGACCCTGACGAAAATCGTCGCGCCTTTTCGCGGTTGTCGAACCGCCTTCGTCATCAGTTCAGCGCCAGGGCTTCGTCGACAATCTCATCGATAATGTCCCGCTTGTCGGCCAGCGTAATGCCCAACATCTCGGCGCGTTTGCGGTTTACCATGAAAGGACCTCGCGCCGGTGTTTTGGTACGCATGTGGGCCGGGTTCAGGCCTTGCTCGAGAATGTCGTAGGCCATCTGGAACGCCACGTAGCTCTGGTTGAATCCAGAGTCGTTGGCGGTGGCCAGCATACCCTCGCGCACGAACTGATCTTCGTGAGATGCCTCGGGCTTGCGGATATTGTTCAGGTACCATGAGCCAACCGTCAGCATGTCGACGTGGTTGCCTTCGTCGTCCGTCAAGGTATCGTGGTTGAGCACGTAGAAGGCGTCCACCCGTTCTGCGAGTTCCAGAGCCCGCCGCTGGAACTCGCTGAATGAGTTGGTGACCACTTCATCCACCAGTTCCAGGGGCAACTGGCCGCGTTTTGCCAATCCCCGAATCCGCTTGACGTTGGGCCTTGCCGACACCGAATCGCAGGACAGTATTGCGAATGTGCGCGCCTCGGGTACCAACAGCTTTAACAGCTCGACACTTTCTTTGTGGTAACCCGCCTGCCACACACCGGTGACATTGTGCCCGGGTGCATCCATGCTTTCGATCAGGCCGTACTTCAACGGCAGCCCGTTGATGCCCCAGAAAACCACCGGGGTCGCCGTGTCCAGCAACTGATTGCCAATGTAGTTAGCGGCATTGTCATCGCCGAGCAGCACCAGATCCGTCCGAAACTCGCGAATTTCCCGCATGATGCGATCGGTGGCAGCGGCCATTTGTTGATGACTTGACTTGCGCTTGGTATCCATCCAAACCTTGCGGATTACCGCGGTAGAGCTCTCCACGTAGTCGTTACGGGTGAACGTTTCTCCCTGCTCGGCGTCGTCAAGATAGCCGTAATCGAGCATCGCGCGAACCAGGCCCTGCTGTGTGGACTGCGACCACAAGTACTCCTTGTGATAACTGCT
>JAOTYY010000110.1 GCA_029861595.1 Gammaproteobacteria bacterium | reverse complement strand
GTGACAAAAGGGGGAACCCTCATTGCATTCGCCTCGACATCGACCTATCGACCGCGGGAGTGTTACGACGGGATCGCGGAGTTTTCCGTTTATGCGGCACGCGAAGCGCGCGGTCTGGGTGCGGGACGTGCTGCCATGCTTGGCTTGCAGGCGGCGGCACGTAAGGCAGGCTTCTACAAGCTGATTTCCCGCGTGTTCCCGGAAAACACTGCCAGCCTGCGCCTGCTCGACAGTCTGGGATTCACGGAGGTGGGTGTTTATCATCGCCACGGACGCCTGGACGGTGTATGGCGCGATGTAGTCATCGTGGAGAAGTTGCTCGATGATGAAAACCTGTAACCGATCTGTAACACGGTGTCGTTGTAATGTCATGGAACTGTCAGTTTTGCAGATGTGACCAGCGACCATGCCGATAGAGATTCTGCTGCTCGAGGACGAAGCCGCGATCCGGGAAATGACCAGTTTTGCACTGTCCCGCGCCGGGTACAAGGTTACCGAGGCCGCCGACGTGGATGAAGCGCAGGCGCATTTGAGCGAGCGCCTGCCGGATCTCGTGCTGGTTGACTGGATGCTGCCCGAAATCAGCGGAATCGAGTTCATTCGCCGTTTGAAGCGCGACGATGTAACCCGCGATTTGCCCGTGATCATGCTGACGGCGCGCACCGAGGAGGACGACAAGGTGCGGGGACTGGAAACCGGGGTCGACGACTACGTGACCAAACCGTTTTCCACGCGCGAGCTGATAGCGCGCATCCGCGCGCTGTTGCGGCGCACCGCTGGCGGCGACTCCGATACTGAACTGAGGGTGCAGGACCTGCGACTGAACGCCGAATCACACGCGGTATTCGTCGGTGACAGCGCCATACAATTGGGTCCCACCGAGTATCGGCTGCTGAAGTTCTTGATGAGCAATACGGACCGGGTCTACTCGCGTACTCAATTGCTGGATTTCGTTTGGGGCCGCAATACCTACATCGAGGAACGCACCGTCGATGTGCACGTTTTGCGGCTGCGCAAGGCGCTGGCACCTTACGGGTTCGACCGCTTTGTGCAGACCGTGCGTGGAGCAGGCTACCGGTTTGCCGCTAAATCTAGTAAATCTAGCGCCGATGTGACCTCGGCGAGGCTACCGTCCCTATGAACGTCTGGTCCAGGGAATGGTGGCGGCTGCTAGCCACGCTGGCGGCCGCGGGCCTCATCGGCGTGCTGTCCGGATTCCCCGCTACGGCGCTGATGCTGGGATTCGTGCTGTTTATCGCCTGGCACTGGCGGCACATGCAGCATCTGGAGCGCTGGCTGCGCAACGGGGCGAAGATCGCTGCAATGCCGGATCTGACCGGGATCTGGGATCAGATTGCGCTTTACATTTATCAATTCAGAAAAGCCAGCCGTGACCGCAAACAGCGCCTGACGGCCGTGATCAGCCGTTTCAACTCGGTCGCGTCGGCAATACCGGACGCGGTTGTGGTGCTGCGCGAGCACCGCGAAATCGACTGGGCCAACCGCGCCGCGCAGCGCCTGCTGGGTATTCACCCGCGCGACGTGGGCCAGCGCATCGACAATTTGCTGCGCGATCCGGCGTTTCACGAGTACATCGAGGCACGCGACTTCGAACGGGAGCTGGAGCTGGTGTCGCCGGTGCGCTCAGACGTGCAGCTGGGCATTCGCATCGTGCCGTTCGATGTCGACAGCTACCTGCTGCGCGCCCGCGATATGAGCGAGCAGGCCAGGGTACGCAAAATGCGTCGTGATTTCGTTGCCAACGTTTCCCACGAGCTGCGTTCTCCGTTGACCGTCATCACCGGGTATCTGGAGTCCTTCCAGGCGGAGCAAGACATACCAGCGCCGCTGCGGGGACACTTGCAGACCCTGGCCCAGCAGGTGCATCGTATGAACGACCTCGTGGAGGACCTGCTGCACTTATCGCGTCTGGAAGGCACGACGTTACCGGCCGGTTCCGGCAAACGGGTCCCGGTTGGCGCGTTGCTCGCCGTGGTCGTGGAAGAAGCCCGTAACGTCGGGGCGATCAGCGGACATGTGCTGGCGCTGGAGGCTGAGTCGGGGTTGGATCTCATGGGTGCCGAAGCCGAGTTGCTGAGCGTGTTCTCGAATCTGGTCATGAATGCCGTGCAGCACACCCCGGAAGGCAGCCGCGTATCGGTGTTCTGGCGGCGTACCGCCAGGGGCGAGGCCTGTTTCGAGGTGCGGGATAACGGACCGGGGATCGAGGCGAAACACCTGAACCGACTCACCGAGCGGTTTTACCGTGTCGATTCAGGTCGCTCGCGGGACAAGGGCGGCACGGGCCTCGGTCTGTCCATCGTCAAACACATACTGCAGCGTCACAACGCACATTTCGATATCTACAGCGAGCCGGGCGCGGGGACCCGCGTACGCTGTACGTTCCCTCCGGATCGCATAATCGCGCCGCGCCCCGATCAGGCAGCGTAACGGACTTCGTCGCCTCGCTGTCGACCGGGTCACAGCCTGTAACAAAACCGTCATATAGTCGTAATAGAGTAGCCATCCGATGCGCAGACACTGGTCCGTGAACTGAATCCAACCACCATAAGGGAGTCTATTTCATGCGTACCACTCTTACCGGTATCGTTGCGGCAGCAGCAATCAGTACTGTCGGCGTGCTGGAGGCCGCCAATCGCGACTACATCAGCATCGTCGGGTCCTCCACCGTGTATCCGTTCGCGACGGTGGTCGCCGAACGATTCGGCAAGCTCACCGAGTTCAAGACCCCGAAAATCGAATCCACCGGTTCCGGCGGCGGCATGAAACTGTTCTGCAAGGGTGTGGGCGTGGAACACCCGGACGTGACCAACGCATCGCGCCGCATGAAAACCAGTGAGTTCGAACAGTGCCGCAACAACGGCGTTACCGATATCGTCGAGGTGCCGATCGGCTACGATGGCATCGTGCTGGCGAATTCCAAGCGCGCGCCGCGTTTCGAGTTGACCCGGCGTGACATATTCCTCGCGCTCGCGAAGCAGGTGCCCAATCCGGCCGGTGGCGAAAAGCTCGTCGCAAATCCCTACAAATTGTGGAGCGAAGTGAATTCCGCGTTGCCGGCAACAAAAATCGAAGTGCTGGGGCCGCCGCCGACTTCGGGAACGCGCGACGCGTTCAACGAACTGGCCATCGAAGGCGGCTGCAATACGTTCGCCTGGCTGAAAGCCATGAAGAAGAAAGACTCGAAAGCATACAAGTCGGTCTGCCGCTCGGTGCGTGAAGATGGCGCCTACGTGGAGGCCGGTGAAAACGACAACCTGATCGTGCAGAAACTCAGTGCAAATTCGAACGCGCTGGGTGTCTTCGGATTCGGTTTCCTCGATCAGAACGCCGATCTGGTGCAGGGCTCCACGGTAGATGGCAGCGCGCCTACCTTCGATGCCATAGCCGACGGTGAGTACGTGATCTCGCGCCCATTGTATTTCTACGTGAAAAAAGCGCATGTCGGTAAAATCCCCGGCATCGAGGAATACCTCAAGGAGTTCACCAGCGAGGGCGCGTGGGGTGAAGAAGGCTATCTGGCCGACAAAGGCATGATTCCGCTGGCCGACGACGAGCGCCGCACGGTGAAGAATGCCGTAATTCAGCTGAATGCCTTGACCAGCCTTGCGCAGCATTGAGAATCAGGTGAGTCCAGCAAAGTGGCCCGCATCCACGCGGGCCACTTTCTTAGCTACATGCAAACATCTACTCTGCTGATAACGATAATCCTGCTGACGTTTGCGGCTTACTATTTTGGCCGCGCACGTTCCGTAGGCACCTCGCACAGTGTCGGCGGTGTCCGCTATCTGCATTCGTTACCAAAGTACTACGGCTACCTGACCAGCATTCTGTGCGGGCTGCCGGCGTTGGCTCTGCTGCTGTTGTGGAACATCTTCGAAGACGGTGCCGTTACGCAATTGGTAGTCAACCAGCTGCCGCAGGAGATCGCGTCACTACCGGCCGGCGAATTGAACCTTTACGTCAACGACGTGAAAAATCTGGTCCGGGGCAATATCGTTTCCGGTGAAATCGATGCCACCATCGAGGCCGCAGCGAAACATTATTCCAGCTTGCTCGCGTTGAGTTCAAAGGCGCTCACCGTACTTTCGCTGTGCCTGGCGATTCTGGGGGGCATTGTTGGATTGCGTCTGGTTTCGCCAACTGCGCCAGCGCGTAACAGGGTCGAGAAAATCATCAAGGCGTTCCTGATCGTCTGTTCGTTGATTGCGATTTTCACAACCGTCGGTATTGTCCTGTCGGTGCTGTTCGAAGCGATACGCTTTTTCGATGCGGTGCCGGTATTCAGCTTCCTGTTCGGGCTGGAATGGAGCCCACAGATGGCAATTCGCGAAGACCAGGTCGGTTCTTCGGGGGCGTTCGGCGCGGTGCCGTTATTTGCCGGCACGTTCCTGATCTCGCTCATTGCCATGCTTGTCGCCGTGCCCATAGGTCTGATGTCGGCCATATACCTGTCCGAGTACGCCGACGCACGCGTGCGTGCGGCGGCCAAACCGGCGTTGGAGATCCTGGCCGGCGTGCCAACCGTGGTGTACGGCTTTTTTGCCGCTCTGACGGTCGCACCGCTGGTTCGCGATCTGGCTGCCACGGCCGGCTTGCACGCTTCTTCGGAAAGCGCACTGGCCGCGGGGCTGGTGATGGGGATCATGATCATCCCGCTGATCTCGTCGCTGTCCGACGATGTGATAAACGCGGTGCCGCATGCCATGCGCGACGGCTCGCTGGCGCTGGGCGCCACGCAGTCAGAAACGATTCGCCGCGTGGTGATTCCCGCCGCGCTGCCGGGCATAGTGGGAGGTATTCTACTGGCGGTGTCCCGGGCGATCGGCGAAACCATGATCGTGGTGATGGCTGCGGGGCTATCGGCGAATCTCACGGCGAACCCGCTGGAGTCGGTGACTACGATAACCGTGCAGATTGTCACACTGCTGGTCGGCGATCAGGAATTCGACAGTCCGAAGACGCTGGCGGCGTTCGCGCTCGGCTTGATGTTGTTCGTCACCACTTTGCTGATCAACATTGTGGCGTTGCACGTGGTGCGCAAATACCGAGAGCAGTATGAGTAACGCGGACGAACAAGCCGCAGTCGTCGACATCGTAACGGCGGGACTCAAACGCCGCTATGCCGCCGAACGCCGTTTCAGATTGTTCGGGCTGTTATCGGTAGTCCTGGGCTTCGTTTTTCTGTTCGCGTTGTTCGCGAGCATAATCTCGACGGGTTATCCGGCGTTTCAATCCACCTATGTGCAGCTGGATATTGACTTCGATCCGGCGATACTCGATATCAGCGCCTCACCGGGTAGCGAAGAATTATCCGCCGCGAACTATGCGGGTCTCGTGAAACACAGCCTGCGCGAGTTGTTCCCGGCGGTGAAAAAGCGCCGTGAAAGACGTAGCCTCTACCAGCTGGTAAGCATTGGCGCAGAATACGAACTGCGCAACCGGCTGCTCACCGCCCCGTCGTTTATCGGCAGAAAAGAAGCGCTGTGGTTGCCGGCAAATGACGACCTCGACACTTTCATGAAAGGCGGCATCGACCGGCAACTCCCGCAGGAGAATCGGCGCCTGAGCGATCAGCAGTTGACGTGGATCGACGCGCTGCTGGAAGCGGGCCGCATAGAGAAGCGCTTCAACACCGTGTTCTTTACGTCCGGTGATTCGCGCGAACCGGAGCTGGCCGGCATAAAGGGAGCGCTGCTGGGGTCTTTTTATACATTGATCGTCACTCTGGTCCTTTCGTTTCCTATCGGCATAGCGGCGGCGATTTATCTCGAGGAGTTCGCCTCGCGCAGCCGCTGGACGGATGTGATCGAAATCAACATCAACAACCTGGCTGCGGTTCCCTCGATCGTGTTCGGACTGCTGGGGCTGGCCGTTTTCATCAACGTCTTCGATTTGCCGCGCTCCGCGCCGCTGGTCGGCGGCCTGGTGCTGACGCTGATGACGTTACCTACGATCATCATCGCCAGCCGCGCCGCCCTGAAATCGGTGCCCCCCTCGATCCGCGAAGCTGCGCTGGGGGTCGGCGCGTCGCGCATGCAAATGGTGACCCATCACGTGTTGCCCCTGGCGCTCCCAGGGATGCTTACAGGCACGATAATCGGCATGGCGCGAGCGCTGGGCGAATCGGCGCCGTTGCTGATGATCGGCATGGTCGCGTTTATCGTCGATGTGCCGCAGAGTATCACCGAGCCGGCAACCGCCCTGCCGGTGCAGATCTACCTCTGGTCGGACAGCCCGGAACGCGCATTTACGGAAAAGACGTCTGCCGCGATTATCGTGCTGCTGGTGTTCCTGGTCGTCATGAATTCGCTGGCGGTCTATCTGCGCAAGCGTTTCGAAAAGCGCTGGTGACCGCGGCAGCGTTGACATCCTTGCCTGGAATAGTACTTAATCGCCCGGAACGACGGCCATGCCAAGCTCCATAGCCAATGCCGCCCCGGCGGCGACTGCAGCGAACTTGAACGATCAGCAAACCCAGGATCTGCACCAGAAGATCGCCGCCACGGTCGGTCGCATCGAGGTCGACGATGCGAAGATGTCGATGCGCGACGTCGACGTTTTCTACGACGACAAACACGCCATTTGCGCGGTGAACCTGGATATTGCAGCGCACGAGGTCATTGCCATGATTGGTCCCTCCGGGTGCGGCAAATCGACGTTTCTGCGCTGCATGAACCGTATGAACGACACCATCGAAAATTGCCGGGTGTCGGGCAGCCTGAAACTCGACGGTGTAGATATCTACGACAAGAAGCAGGATGTCGTGCAGCTGCGCGCGCGCGTGGGCATGGTGTTCCAGAAACCGAATCCTTTCCCCAAATCAATTTACGACAACGTGGCTTATGGTCCGCGTATTCACGGCTTGGCCGCGAACCGGGCGGAGCTCGAGGAAATCGTCGTCACTAGCCTGGAACGGTCCGGTCTGTTTGCCGAGGTCAAGGACCGGCTCGACAAACCAGGTACCGGCTTGTCGGGCGGTCAGCAACAGCGCTTGTGTATCGCGCGCGCCATCGCCGTCAACCCAGAAGTAATATTAATGGACGAGCCCTGCTCGGCGCTCGATCCCATCGCGACGGCGCGCATCGAAGAGTTGATAGATGAGTTACGCAAGAACTACACTATCGCAATCGTCACCCACTCCATGCAACAGGCGGCGCGCGTTTCGCAACGCACGGCGTATTTTCATCTGGGTTACCTGGTCGAGGTCGGCGAGACGGCTAAAATTTTCACCTATCCCGAGCACAAGTTAACCGAAGACTACATCACAGGTCGTTTCGGTTAGGAGCAGATTCTCGTGGACGCAAACAAATTGCATTTGAACGACCACATTTCTCAGCAGTTCAATCTGGAGCTAGAGGATATTCGCAACAAGGCCATGGTCATGGGCGGCCTGGTCGAAAAGCAGGTCAGCGACGGTCTGCGGGCTTTGCTGGAGCCGAACAGCGAACTGGGCGAAGAGGTATCGACCACCGACTATCGGGTGAACTCGCTGGAGGTAGAAATCGACGAGGAGTGCACGCAGATACTGGCGCGCCGGCAGCCTGCCGCGAGCGATTTACGCCTGGTTGTCACCATTATCAAAACAGTCACCGATCTGGAACGCATCGGCGACGAAGCGGAGAAAATAGGCCGATTCGCAGTCTCGCTGGCGACGGCGCAGCTCCGTCCCGGCTACTATGCGGAATTGCGCCATCTGGGCGATCATGTCAAATCGATGCTGCACGACGCCCTGGACGCGTTCGCGCGCATGGACGTCGATGCGGCAATCGCCACTGCCGCTCAGGATCTGAAAATAGACGATGAGTTCGAGTCGCTATCGCGTTTGCTGATTACGCATATGATGGAAGATCCGCGTGAAGTAAAGAACGTCCTCAAGGTCAACTGGTGTGCTCGCTCGCTCGAGCGCATCGGCGATCACGCGAAAAACGTGTGCGAATACGTGATCTATATGGTCAAAGGTAAAAACGTGAGACACACTAGCCTCGACCAGATGCAAGAGTTGACTGACTGAGGGTCGAAGCGATTATCGGCGAAACAGAGGGTCGACGAGATACGTCTAGCAGTTCGTTGATTTGTGGCGCCTTGCGCGGAGAGCGCCGTTAATGGTCAGTTTTCCTTCGTCGTTTCCTTCTCAGTACCACCTTCTTTGCCGGCGTCTCCCGAATCAGTATTCTCGGTCTCTTGGTCTTGTCTGTTCGAGCTGACGGGCCGTTCGTAGGGGAATATGTAGGCCAATTCACGGCTCTCGATTTCAAAGCCGGCCACCGCGGTGCCGAATCGCATTTTCAAGCGATAAAACTCCAGTTCGTCGAGCCGGTCTTCCAGTTCCGCCACGTCGGCGGCAAGGTCCGGGCTCTCCTTTGCGAACTCGCGCATCTGCAATGCGTGTTCGGCGATTTCATCCCAGTGTGGCGCGAGTTCCAGGTAGCGGTCGGAGCGCAGTTGCAAGTCCGGTAGACCGTTGAATATATCGGCGAGAAATTGCCCCGCCTCGTGTTTCTCCAGCGGTTTGACGAAAACCCGACGGGGGTGGGTGTCGCTCAGGGCGAAGATGTCCTGAGGATGTTTGCCGTCTGCACGCAGCGTCGCGTTTGCGTCTGTCAATGCACCGTATGAGATGGAATAGAACTGGTGGCCGGAAAAAGCGATGGCCACGGTTCTTTGATTGTAGACGGTCCAGGTTCCCCACCCTAACGCGATGACCTGAACAGTCGCGATAGAGACCAGATCGAACAGTAGCGCTCTGTGTTTTTTCCTCTTCGGGGCGAAAAATATCAGGGTCAACGACGGACCCAGCACCAGGTCGACTGCAGCGATAATGCGCATACCCTGCCACCCGCCGTCGGTGGCGAAAAACGGACCCGGGAACCAGTGCGAGACCATCGCGATTGCCAGCGCGGTAAAAATCAGCAGGCTGATGCCAAGGTGGACAGAAAAAACCTGTAAGCGTGAGTACCTTTCTAACATCTTCGTTCAGTTGCAATTGAGCGCCACAAACTGGCTCGACTGTTCGCAAACGCTCAACAATGTTGTACATAACTCCCGCTACGGCAGGCTGTGCCGCAAGTCCCGTCGATGGCATTGACGGCGACTTTACCGTTGCCGTGGCGGCAATGCGCGAAAATCGTCTGTTTAACGGCTGGCAGCGTGGAATATTGAGTCTTACGAACGTTCGCGGCCATGACAATCAGGTAACGATTGCGCCGTGTTCGACTGCTCCCCCGATCCGTACAACACGTTCCCGTGTCACCTACGTTGCGGGTTCCGCGTCGCTGAGAAACTCACGTACCAGCACGGCCAGGATATCGGCAATCTGCCCCGCCTGCTCGCGGTCGATGATTAACGGCGGCAGCAGCCGAATGACATTGCCCTGCGCCACGTTGATCAGTAAACCGCGATCCAGCGCACGTTGCACGAGTTCCGGGCATGGCAGTTGCAGTTCGATCCCCAGTAGCAGTCCCAGCGAGCGGATCTCGCGAATGCCGTTCACGCCAGCAAGTTTCTCCCGCAGCCGCGTCACGATCACCTCGCCCATCTGCGCTGCGTTGTCCAGCAGGTTTTCGCTCTCGATAGTGTCCAGGACCGCGAGTGCGGCGCTGCACGCCAGGGGATTGCCGCCGAACGTGGAGCCATGATGGCCCGCCTGCATGACATTGGCGGCTTCGCCTCGTGCCAGGCATGCGCCGATCGGCACACCGTTGCCGAGAGCCTTTGCCAGGGTGACGACGTCCGCACTCACACCGGCGTGCTCGCTGGCGAGCCATTTACCGCTGCGTCCCATGCCGGATTGAATCTCGTCGATCATCATCAGCCAGCCACGGGCATCGCAGATCTCACGTACCTGGCGAAGGTAATCGGGATCGGGCACGACGATGCCGGCTTCGCCCTGCACCGGCTCCAGCAACACCGCGACGATGTCCGTGCGCTCTGCGCGCAGGTCGCGCAGCGCTGCCGCGTCGTTGTACGGAACGCGCATAAATCCCGAAAGCAGGGGTTCGAATCCGGCCTGCACCTTGGGGTTGCCGGTGGCCGTCAACGTCGCCATGGTGCGCCCGTGGAATGCGCCTTCCATCACGACCACGGTCGGTGCATCGATACCGTGTTGATGGCCGTACAGGCGTGCGATTTTGAGCGCTGCCTCGTTGGCTTCCGCGCCCGAATTGCAGAAGAATACTTTCTCCTGCCCCGTCAGTGCGCACAGGCGCTCGCCGAGCTGTTCCTGAACCGGTATGCGGTACAGGTTCGAGGTGTGTAGCAGACGCTGCGACTGCTCGGCGACCGCGGTGGTGACTGCAGGGTGCGCATGCCCAAGGCCGGTGACCGCGAGTCCGCACAGCGCATCCAGGTAGCGATTCCCGGCTTCGTCCCAAAGCCAAGCGCCTTCGCCGTGCGTGAACGCCACGGGCAGGCGCGGGTAGGTAGACATCAGCGCATGATCAGCTTCTACCATGGTGTTTTCCGGTTTCCTTAAACGTAACAGGCACTGTGCGCGCACAGTGCCTGTCGTTTACCAGTTGTTCGTGGGTGTTTAAAAAGGCAGGCCATGTCCGTGCGCGGTCATGCACATCAGCATCGGGATGGATAACGCGGTATTGGTCCGCGACGCCATCAAGGCGACGAATCTCGCTTTGTTCTTTTCCTCGTCGCTGGCTTCGACCATGCCCAGTACTTTTTTCTGCGCCGGCCAGATCAGCACCCAGACGTTGAACAGCATGATGGTTCCCAGCCAGGCACCCACGCCGATCACGGCGGCGCCTTGTTGCAGCGTAAAGGCGTTGACGAAACCGACGCCCGAGCTTTCGAGCGCCGCTGCCCCCGTAACCCAGGTCGCGACCGCCGCCCAACGAAACCACAGCAGCGCACGTGGCGCTACATATTTGCCAATCGCCGCCGGCCCCGGGCCGTCTTTGTCGGCGGCCGCTGCGGCCATCGCCGGCACTTGGATGAAGTTGAAATAATACAGAAGACCGATCCAGGTTACCCCGGCCAGTACGTGAAGCCAGACCTCGAGCTCCAGCAGATTCATGATGTCACTCCCCAGGTGGACCGCTGACGGGCGGTGGGTTTTTTTTAAAGTATCAGGGCAATAATGATCGCCAGCACAACGCCGGTGACTATAGTCCCGGTAATTGATGTCAATGGATTCATGCCTAGTCCTCTCGGTGGTTGGGCGGCGGCAAGTGGTACCGCAACACGCGCGACAGTCGGTCAGTTGTTATTCGGGTTGCGCGAAGAAACGCGCGAAGGATAAGTGAGGCACTGTCATAAATCAATTGCCTGCGGCGCACGCTCCCGAACCGCCACGGAGACGCCGCATACTGCCAGTGGGCGGCAACCACCGACCGGGTGACGCTGCACCGTAAGAGCGGCCGGCGGTGTCGTGCTTTTGTCACGCCGGCGTTTCGGACTGTCAATATTTTGGCTGACTGTCGCGGGCCAGCGCAGGTGTGCGCGGCACACTTGTGACAGATCGGCGGATCAGTACTTGATCTGCCTGTTGCCGTGGCTGCAGGCATCGCGCAGCTGGCGGCGCGCATCTTCGAGCAGCGTTTCGGCGGTGGGATTGTCGGGCTGATCCTCGAACAGGCTGGCCCCGATCGACACGGAAATGGGCAGATCGGTGCCTAGAACGGCAAGCGGTCGCTCGCAGATTTCAGCTTGCAACCGCTCGAACACGGTGGCGCGGAATGCGGCCACGTCGGGGTAGTGCAGCACCACGGCAAATTCGCCGTCCTGAGAGATGGCCGCGACATCCGTGGGGCGGATCGTGCGTCGAATGCGGCGCGCGACACCGATGCGGATTTGATCCGCTTCATCGCCGGCGTGTTTTTCCAGCAGGGCGTTCCATTCGTCGATCGCCACCAACGCGCAGCAGACGCCGCCACCGCGCGCTGCTACCTCGGCAAGCAGCGCGTCCAGCTGCTGCGCCAGGAAACTTGCGTTGCCAAGACCGGTGAGCGGATCGCGGGCGGAGAGCTCGCTCAATTCCTGATTCGACTGCTGCATGCGCTGCGCACTCTCCAGCAGCATGTTGTGCAGATTGGCCGAATTGCCGGCGGCGTACACTCGTGCGATGAGTTCTTCGTGGTCGAACGGTTTGCGAATGAAATCGTCGACCCCGCGGCGAAACGCCGTGACCAGTGCGTTGACGCCTTCCAGCGCCGTGCACAGGATGATCGAGGTGTAACCGTTGCGCTCCTCGTCCAGTTGCCGCACGCGGTGGGTTAGCTCCAGCCCGTCCATTTCCGGCATGAACCAGTCGGCAACCAGGACATCGGCGCGGCGCTCTTCCATCAGCTCGAGCGCCTGGCGAGCCGAGCCGGCCACACGGATATCGGAATAGCCCGCCTTGCTGAGCACGCTGTTGAATACGGCGCGCCCGAACTTGGTGTCGTCCACGACTACGATCGCCAGATCGCTCACCAGTAACTTGCTGTCAATCGTCGCCATGCCGTCACCGCATCACAACTCGGATACGTCGTTGCCGATATTGAGCGTTTCCCAATTGTTGATGATGGTGCAGAACAATTCCGCCGTTTTTTCCGTGTCGTAAACCGCCGAGTGGGCTTCCGACGATTCCCAAGGTATCCCAGCGGCATCCAAAGCCCGTGCCAAAACCGTCTGTCCGTACACCATTGCACTCAATGACACCGTATCGAGACTGCTGAATGGATGAAACGGATTGTGCTTGTAACCGGTGCGCGCGACGGCTGCATTCACAAAACTGAGATCGAAAAATGCATTGTGGCCCACAAGTATAGCCCGAGAGCACTCGTGAGTGCGGATAGCAGCGCGTATCGGCTTGCAGATATACTCCAGGGCGGCGCGTTCGGTGCGCGCGGCGCGCAGTGGATGGTAGGGGTCGATCCCGGTAATCTCCAGCGATTTTTCGTCGATATTTGCACCCTCGAACGGTACCACGTGGGTAGAGAAGCGCGCCGCGGGTTGTATCACGCCCGCATGGTACTCGAGGAGTATAGCGGCGATTTCCAGTAGCGCATCGCTGTTCGAGTCGAAGCCGCCGGTCTCTACGTCCACCACAACCGGTAAAAAACCGCGGAAGCGGTTTTTGAACTTGACCGGTTTGCCGGGTCTATAGAATCGATTGTTGGATCGCTGGTCGTCGTTTGCCACAGCGCAATACCAAAAGGTACACACGGACACTCTATACATATGTCCAAGCAAAAGTCACGGGTAGGCGGTCTGCTGGCCCTGTTGCTGTTGGTCGCGCACGGTACGAACACCGTTGCGGCGCCGGCGGATACATCCGGGCAGGGACTGCTGTGGGAAGTCCGTACCGGTAGCGCCGCGCCCAGTTACCTGCTGGGCACCATGCACAGCGATGATCCGCGCCTGCTGGATCTGCCCGAGGAACTGGTCAGCGCTCTGCAGGGTGCCAGGAGTTTCACCATGGAGGTGGTGATGGACCCCCTGGCGATGTCGGCACTTGCTCAGCGTATGATGCTGCCGCCGGGGCAGTCGCTGCAGAAGATGCTGGATGCACCCAGCTGGCAACGCCTGGCCGAGGTGATGCATCAACGCCA
>JAOTYY010000109.1 GCA_029861595.1 Gammaproteobacteria bacterium | reverse complement strand
GTTCGCGCAGACGCTTGTCACCGACCAGGACCTTCCACTTGCCCTCTTCCAGCGCGTAAAACGCATAGCCCGAATCCGCCAAGCGCACACCGAGTTCTCGAGCCTGCAGCAAGGACTCTTCGGCAGCGAGCAACATCAAACGCCAAAGTCGCGTGGCTTCCTTCTCCAGGCGTGCATCGCGGCTGCCGGGATTGATCGCCAGAATAGCAAAACCGAACAACAGCCCGATGATCAACACGACCACCAGGACTTCCACCAATGTAAAACCGGCGGGCGCGCAGGCTGCGCGGCTGCTACCCGTCGACACCGGGTGAACGGGTTCAGGAAGCATCGCGGTCAGGGACGGGGCACGACTCTAGTCGATGTTCCAGTTACCGATATCCGCGGCAAACCCAGACCCGCCCGGGCTGCGGTCGGCACCCAGCGAGTAGATATCGATTTCACCGTTCTCGCCGGGACTGAGGTACTGGTATTCGTTACCCCACGGATCCTTGGGCATTTTGTTGATGTAACCGCCTTCTTTGTAGTTTTCCGGTTCCGGGGACAGGGAAGGTGCACTGACGAGCGCCTCGATGCCCTGGTCGGTACTCGGGTACGTGTAGTTGTCCAATCGGTACAGGTTGAGCGCCGCTTCGATTGCGCGGATATCGCTTTTCGCCTTGACCACGCGAGCCTTGTCGGGCTCATCCATGATGCGTGGAATCACGGCCGCGGCGAGAATCGCGAGAATCGCCACCACCACCATTATTTCGATCAATGTGAAACCGCGCGCGAGCCGCCGTTCACTCATTCCTGATCCCCGTCGGTATCGAGAAATCAGCAGCATAACACGCACTCCCACTGCTCACAGGTTACCGCGCGGTAACGACTTTTACCTGACGAAGTGCACCTGCGGGTCAAACTTTGAACTGCTTGACCAGGGTGGCGAGTTCGCTCGCCAGATCGTTCAGTCGCCGTGTCGCCTGCGCTGTCCCGGCGGCGCCTTGTGTCGTGCATTCGGCAACCTGTGCAATAGCCACTACACTCGCCGATACACTGTCCGTCATGGTCGACTGCTCGCATGCCGCGCTCGCAATCAAGTCGTTCATCTCGGTAATTTGAGTCACTGCCGCGGTGATATCGCCCAGGGCTTGTGCCGCCTTGGCGGCCTGCTCCACGTTCTCGCGCGCCTGCTCACGACTGCCTTCCATTGCGGAGACCGCATCGCGGGTGCCGGTCTGGAACTGCTCGATAATCGTCTGTATCTCCTGCGTGGATTGCTGGGTGCGACTGGCGAGCGTGCGGACTTCGTCGGCAACCACGGCAAAGCCACGACCCTGTTCGCCGGCCCGGGCCGCTTCGATGGCCGCGTTCAGTGCCAGCAGGTTGGTCTGTTCGGCAATCCCGCCGATCACGTCCAGCACGGCACCGATGCGATCGCTGTGCAAATCCAGCTCATGGATCGCTTGCGCGGTGCGCTCGACACCCTCGGCGAGATTGTTGATGTCCTGCATGGCGCGCTCCACAAGCCGGTGGCCGGTTTCGGCACCTTGCTTGGCCCGTTTGGCGGCATCGGCGGCGCCCGAAGCACTGGCCGAAACCTCTTTTACGGTAGCCGACATCTGCTCCATGGCGGTTGCTACCTGGTCGGTCTCCAGACGTTGCTTGTTGACCCCGGCGTTGGTTGAGTCGGTGGTTTCCGCCACTTCGATGGCCGCGGTGCTCAGCGACTCGCTGGCCACCACGATACTGCACACGGTGTTGCGAAATTTCTCGAACATTGCGTTCAGCGCGGTTGCCATGTGCCCCGTTTCGTCTTTGTCGCGCACAACGATTTCACGCGCCAGATCCGCATCACGCTCGATTTCGATAATCACCTGCCGCAGCGCAGTAATCGAGCGACTGAGACGGTTGGCGGCGAACCAGCCACCCAGCGAAGCGAGCGCGATCATAATGGCCGCGATCAATCCCGATGTAATGTGCAATCGCGATATCAGCGCCTGCTTGGTAGCGCCCGCCTCGGACTGGTCGATCTTGCTGACGATCGCCCAGTTCATGCCCTCGATGTCGAGCGGTGCATAAGCGGCCAACACCGGTACCCCGCGATAGTCCGGGTACACGTCGAAGCCACTGTTGCCGGCCAGTGCAACGCCCGCGCCCGGAGTATCCACGCGCTGTATCCCGATGCTCGTGCGCAGTGTGCGCATCGCCGACACGTACTGCGGCGATGCACCCGCGCGCTGCAACGCCGTAAAGTAACCTTCGGGATCCTGCACCAGAAAACGGCTCATGTTGCGCATTGTCTGGTCGGCCCCGATCAGGTAGGTCTCGCCGCTCTCACCCAGGCCGGCGCGCTGCCACTCGCCGTTACTGGTCATCACCGCATCGATCCGGTCGATCGGCAATTGAAAAACGAGCACCCCGATTTTCTCCGTGCCGCTGAAAATCGGTGCCGCTATAAACGCCGACGGCTTCTCGAAAGACGGCGTGTACGCGCTGAAGTCGTCTATCACGACGGCATCAGGCGTTTTGGCGGCGTTCGCCTCGGCGAACACCTCACCGCTGCCGCTTTCCGCATACGGCCCATCCCGCAGAGAGGTCGCATAGTCCAGCTGCTTGAACACTGAATACACGATTTCGCCGGACTTGCTGTCGACGAGCAGAATATCGGCGTAGTCGAACTTCTCCAGATACGAACGGATTACCGGATGATAAACCTCGTGGACGAGGTCGTATTGGGTGCCGTTGTCACCCGCATCCAGGCGATGTTTTTCGCCGAGCGGGTGCGGATTGCCAGCAATGTAAGCGTGCTGCAGAGAAATCAGGTTCTCGCTGCCGCGCAGAAGTTGCGTCGCGTCGAGGCGCGCGTGAGGATTTATTTCGTTGTACGCACGGCCGAACTGCTTGGCGTAATAGCCGCTCAGATCCTCGCGCATACCAGCGATATCCTGATCTTCGAGGCCGGCATGGTCAACGTAGTTGGCGTACGCGAAACTGAACTGGCGCATCGCGTCGACAATCATGCGATCTTCGGCAAAAGTCTCGATCTGCGCGCGAATACGTTGAAAATACCCTTCGATCTGCATGCTCTTGCTGTCGCGCACCGCCACCAGCTGCTTGCGTGTCTGCTCACTCATCAACTCGTGCGCCGCGTTACCGGTAATCCAACTGCCGGCTGCAATTGCGATCAGCACCGGCAAGGTGGCCAATACGAAGGCACCCAGGGCGAGTTTTTGTTTGATGGACATGGCTGTTGAAGGCTCAGGACGGTTGCTCCGTTATCGGCGGGCGACGTTGTTGCTTTAACCTGCATATTTCAGTGATTGGGAAACGTATGGGATACGCAACCGCCTTTTCCGCAACGGGACGCAAGCCGTGTGAAATACTCGGGTTAACGGTGACAATCAGACCCAATCAGCCACCGGCTGAGCTATGCTAGTGCGCCGCCGAAGAGACATGGATTCGAGGTGCAGATCACAAAGGCACAACGGGCGAGAGTCGCGGCACTGGCGCGCGCGGGCTGGCTGCCGGCCACGCTGATCGTCGTTTGTTTCCTGTTCCAGATCGGCGATCTGGAACAGGCGCTGCGCTTTGACCGCAAGCTGATCGGCGAAGGCGCCTGGTGGCGCACGTTGAGCGCCAACTTCATTCACCTTGGCTGGAATCACTTCGCCCTGAACATGGCCGGCGCCGCGCTGGTGTTCGCTTTGTTCGGCGCCTCGGTGAACGCCTGGGAATGGCTGATCGTTATCGTCATCACTTCTGTCGTTATCGCGCTGGCGGTATTGGCCCTGAATGAAGAAATAAACTGGTACGTAGGACTTTCCGGCACCCTGCACGGCATGTTCACCTACGGCGCGGTGGCTGAACTGCGGCACGCTCGATTGTTCGCATCGCTGCTGTTGCTGGGCGTCGGCGCAAAACTTTTGTGGGAACAGGTCGCCGGCTCGTTGCCAGGCACCGCCGAAGCAGTGGGCGGCGATGTTATCGTCGACGCCCACTTGTACGGTGCTTTGGCCGGCGTGTTGCTTGCCCTGTGCTGGCGTGCTTACTGCGCGATACGCCGCTCGCCGGCGAGGTAAAAAGCGCAGAGGATCAATATCGTCTGGGACGAAGGCGGGTGATGCCGGGCTCGCAAACTATTTTTTTGCGAAAGTCTCTGCGGCCGTGCTGTCGAATTCATACGTGACAGCGGCCATCGTGGCCGGGTTCAATCACATACGCATCGCCCGCATTGATTCCAATCTCGGTTCCGTCGTCATGAATTGCAGACATCGTTTCCTCCTTCACGCAAAACCATCAGTGATAATGATACCTCCTGCTTTCTGCAGTCTTTCCAAGCCCGAGTATAGAATGACAGGCGTTGGCGCTGCGGGCATCAGCGGCCGTTGAAAACCTCTAAAGCATCGCGAGAACCGTCCGATGAATATCTGCAGCAGACCTTCAACCTGAAAGCACGGATTCCCGCCAACTTATGTCACGATCAGATGCGGAAACCGCCATACGGCCGGTACCAAACCTCCTCGAGCAGGCCCCCGGGCCCAACAACGCCTACCTGACGGTTCTACAGGGTACCAGCGTCGGCCGGACCTACCGGCTCGGTCCCGGACGACTTATCGTGGGGCGCGCGGCCGACTGTGACGTCGTCATCGACGACGACGGGGTCAGCCGGCGGCACGGGCTGCTGGTTGTCACCATGGACGGTGAAGTCACCGTAGAGGACCTTGGCTCAACCAACGGCACTCTGGTCGATGGTCAGCACTGCGACGTCTTGACGCTGCACGGCGGCGAGCGTTTGCAGTTCGGCTCGGAAACCATATTCAAACTCGAATTCCGCGATCAGATCGAGGAGCAGTTCGCGACCTATCTCTACGAATCTGCTACACAGGATCACCTGACAGGTGTGTTCAACAAACAATTCCTGCGCAATCAACTGCCGGTGGAATTCGCCTGGCACACCCGACACCAACATCCGCTCTCCCTCATCTTCATTGACATCGATCACTTCAAGCAGGTCAATGACGAATTCGGCCACCTCATTGGTGACGCGGTGTTGCGCGACATCGCAACGCGGTGCAGGGACGCGGCGCGCACCGAGGATGTTTTCGTCCGTTACGGCGGTGAGGAGTTCGTCTGCCTGCTCCGCCAGACGGACGTCGAGAAAGCTACCGTTGTTGCCGAAAGGATGCGGTGCGCGGTCGAAGAGCACGTCTTCGAATTCGATACAGGCGCAAAATCCGGCCAGGTCAGGGTGACGATTTCGGCGGGTGTCGCTGAGATTCGCGAAAACGCCACCGATTCGCATACGTTGCTGACCGACGCCGATCTGCGGCTCTACCAGGCGAAGCGTAAGGGGCGTAACTGCGTTGAATCGGCGCCAGGCTGTCGGATCAGCTGCGGCAACTGAAGCAAACAGAAACTGGCACCCGGCGCGTGCCGTGACTCGTACGTTGCGCGCCAGCTGCGAGTCGACCGTGACTCGATTGCGACGAGTCCGAAAGGTCGACTCGTTTCGATCAGGTTGTAAGCTTGCTGCTCATCGCCCCCTTCACGCTGCGAGGACCGGCGTGTCAGCCGGGTACGGCGCGCCGCTGTTGCGGGCGTCGCGGCGCCAGCGGCGTCATCCACTCGTGCATCTCGGTTTCCGGCAGCGGACGGGAGATCAGAAAACCCTGCGCGTAGTCGCAGTTGAGTTTCGCCAGGCACGTAAGCTGATCGATCTCTTCTACCCCTTCGGCGATCGTCGTCAGGCCGAGTTCGCGGGCGAGACTGAGAATCGCTTTGACGATACGCAGTCCGGCGCCGTCTCCGGGTAAGGGTGCGACGAAACTGCGGTCGACCTTCAGGGTATCCAGCGGGAATCGGTTCAGATAGCTGAGGCTGGAGTAACCGGTACCGAAATCGTCGATCGCAATTCTGACGCCGGCGTCGCGCAGGATCATGATCGCGCGCTCAGCGAGCGACGGATCGTCCATCAGCACGGACTCGGTGATCTCCAGCTTGAGGCGCTTCGGGCTGACCCCGGTCGATCCGACGATGTCGAGCAATTGCTGGACTTCGCCATCGGTGTAGAGTTGATGCGCGGACATGTTTACGCTCATGAACAGCGCCTCATCGTCACCTGCTACGCGCCGCCGACGCCGTTGCATGCGCTTCAACGCCTGGCAGGCCCGTACCAGCACCCAGCGCCCCAGCGGCACGATCAGACCGGTCTCCTCGGCGACACCGACGAAGTGAGGAGGCGGCACGAAGCCGACGCCGGGGCGGTCCCAGCGGGCCAGTGCCTCGAACCCCACCAGCCGATTGTGCGGCAACGTGACGATCGGCTGAAAGTGCAACTCCAATGCATCGTGAGATAGCGCACTGCGCAGATCGGTAGCCATGTTCAACTCGACCGCGACCTGTTGCTGAGTGAGCCCCGGCGTTGCGCGTTTCTCGCCCGTCCATCCGTCGGCTGCCGGTTGCTGGTCGCGAAGGCGGCTCAGGACCTGTTTCAGCAACAACCGCATCAGCGGGTCGGCTTTCTGCATTCGCGTCGACATGAACTCGCGGCTGATCGGCAACAGCACGCTTTCCTCCAGCGCGCGGGCCGAGGCCGAGCGTGGACGTCCGTCGATCAGGGCCATCTCACCGAATATCTCACCCGGTCCCAGCACGCTGATCGCGATGCCGTTGGCGACGATCTCGACGCGCCCGGAATTGATCATGTAAGCATGATCGGTCGGATCGCCTTGGCGAAAAACCATCGAGCCTGGGGCATAGGACTTCTCGTCAGCGGGGTCGGGCATCGTGCGTAAAACCGGTTTGGTAGATACTCGATGCTAACGGCGGCGTCGGGGTTTACTTGAGCCCTGTCGCTGCACCGGGATCGCGCCGCTCGACCGTGGTCGGACACCTGGAGAGCACCCGGAAAAGAACGCGTGCGACGGCCACACACCAGAGCAGGTTAACCCCTGTGTTGCACGCTGCTTGCAACATAGGGGCTAAACGTTTCCATAAGCCTCGCGCTGCGTAAGCCATCGCTGCAGCAATGGTTGAATCAACTCGGGGTATTGGTTCTGTATCAACTCGGCACTCTCGCGCACTCCGACAACCAGATCCGCATCATCGCGCAGGTCGGCGACGCGAAACGACAGCTGCCCGGTCTGTCGCGTCCCCAGCAGCTCACCGGGACCGCGCATCTGCAGGTCTTTCTCGGCGATTAAGAAGCCGTCGTTGCAATCGCGCAGAGTTTGCAGGCGGGCGCGTGCCGTCTCTGTCAGAGGCGGTTTGTACACCAGCAGACACGAACTCGCCATGGCGCCGCGGCCGACCCTGCCGCGCAACTGGTGCAGCTGCGCCAACCCCAGGCGTTCAGCGTTCTCGATAATCATCAACGACGCATTCGGTACGTCGACACCCACTTCCACCACCGTCGTGGCAACCAGGACGTCGATCGCACCGGCTTTGAACTGCCCCATGACGCGTTCTTTGTCATCCGCGCGTAGTCGACCGTGAACGAGGCCCACGCTGAGGCCGCCGAGTGCTTCGCGCAGGAAATCCGCGGTCTGTTCAGCGGCCTGCGCTTCCAGCAACTCGGATTCTTCGATCAGCGGACAGACCCAGTAAGCCTGCCTGCCGCTTTCACACGCGCTGCGGATGCGCTGCACGATTTCGTCGCGGCGTTCTTGTGACAGCACGGCGGTTCGTACCGGGGTACGGCCGGCGGGTAATTCGTCGATGCTCGAACAGTCCAGATCCGCGTACGCGGTCATTGCCAGGGTGCGCGGTATCGGCGTCGCGGTCATAACCAATTGATGGGGACGCAGGCCTTGTGCGGCCCCTTTCTCGCGCAACGCCAGGCGCTGATGCACCCCGAAGCGATGCTGCTCGTCGATAATGACGAGCCCCAGTCGGGCGAACTCGACGTCCGTTTGAAACAAAGCATGCGTGCCAACCGCGAGTCCCGCGGCGCCCGTTTTCACGGCCTCGTGGGCGGCCCGCCGTGCGCCGGCAGAGGACTTGCCGGACACCCACGCCACCTCGATCTGCAACGGCGCAAACCAGTCGTGGAAATTGCCGTAATGCTGTTCGGCCAGCAGTTCCGTGGGCGCCATCAGAGCCACCTGGTAACCGGCTTCGACTGCCGCCAGTGCCGCCAGCGCCGCCACCACCGTTTTACCCGAACCGACGTCGCCCTGCACCAGACGCAGCATCGGCCGGGAGGCGCTGAGATCAGCAGCAACCTCGGCGGCAACACGCTGCTGGGCCGCAGTAAGCGAGAACGGCAGCTGCGCCAGGAAGCGGGCGGTCAAGTCGCCGCCAGCCGCCAGCGAAGGTGCCGTTTCCGTGCGCGCCAGGGTGCGCAACGTCAACATGCTCAAGCTGTGGGCCAGCAGTTCTTCGAAGGCCAGGCGCCGGCGGGCGGGCAGCCGTTGCGGATCGGTGCAGGTGCCGGGCGGCGGGCCGTGCAGCGTCTGCAACGCAGCGAGTAAATCGGGCAGTTGCAAACGTTGGCGCAGACCCTCGGGCAACAACTCCACCAGCGGCAGATCACCGTCGGTTACCCGCTGCAGTGCCGCCGCTACGAGTCGCCGCAGCGACAGCTGATGCAGTCCCTCGGTCGCCGGGTACACCGGCGTCAGCCGCGGTGCGCTGTCAGGTGCCGGCAACTCGAACTGCAGCTCGGGGTGGATCATTTCCACGCCACCGCTGAAAGCGCGCAACTCGCCGATGCAGCGCAGACGCCGGCCTCGGCGCAGCGCATCACGCTGGCCGGAATTGAAATGGAAAAATCGCAGTGTGACACTGCCCGTGCCGTCGGCCACGCGGCACAACAGCGAGCGGCGGCGGCGGGCGACCACGGCGGTGTGTTCGACCACCCCCTCTATGACCACGTCCTCACCGATGCGCGCTTCGCCGATACGTGATACCTGCGTTCGATCCTGGTAGCGCAACGGCACGTGCAGGAGTAAATCCAGCACGCGGGTGACGCCCAGCCGCGCGAGACGCTCGGCCATTTTCGGGCCGATGCCGGTGAGTGCGGTTACGGGGAAATCGTCAATATCGCGTCCATCTCCACGGCCACGCCTTTGGGCAAAGCCGCCACACCCACCGCCGCGCGTGCCGGATACGGCTCGTCAAAGTATTCGGTCATAACCTGGTTGACCAGCGGAAAATGGTTGAGGTCGGTCAGGTACACGGTGAGCTTGGCAGTGTCCGCGAGCGAACCGCCGGCCGCCTCGGCGACGGCTCTGAGGTTGTCGAACACGCGACGCACATGCGCCGCCATGTCGCCCTCGACGACTTCCATGGTTTCCGGCACCAGCGGAATCTGCCCGGAGATATACACCGTGTCGCCGTCGCGAACGGCTTGTGAATACGTACCGATTGCCTGCGGCGCGGCGTCAGTTCTAATAATCGTTCTTGCCATCAAACCTCCAGATTACATCGACGTGCCAAGCCAGGGGGGAGGAGGTGAGGGCGCTTCGTTTGCAGCCCCCCTCATCCCAAACCCTTCTCTCCTGGGGGGAAGAAGAGTTGTTGTTTTTTCCTCTCCCTGCCCCCCCGGGAGAGGGGCAGAGGGGGAGAGCGGAACACCTGGGATCAAGTACGACGAACGCGCATCACCACCGAGCGGTTGCGCAAACTGCGCAGGATCGTTGCCAGATGCTTGCGATCGCGCACGCTGAGCGTGAAGTTGATATGCGTAGCGAGTCCATCGCGATTTTTGAAATGAATATTCTCGATATTCGAATCGTGCTCGGCAATAATCGATGCGACTTTGGCAAGCGCGCCGCGACGATCCAGCAGTCCGGTTGCGATCTCCACCGTATAGTCGCCGCTGGCAGCGGAGTCCCATTCGACCTGCACCCATTTGTCCACACCGCGCCGATGATCGCGCACATTGGGGCAGTTGGCACGGTGGATGACCAGACCGCGACCGGCGCTCAGAAACGCCTGAATTCCGTCCCCCGGTATCGGCCGGCAACACTTGCCGAACGTCACCACCAGACCTTCGGTGCCTTTGATCGCCAACGGCCGTTCACGGCGTGGCTTGGAGTGTGATTTGCTCTTCGCCTTGCCTTTGTCGGGCAGCAGACGTTTGGTCACCAGCGATGCCACCCGGTTACCGAGACCCACGTCGCGATACAAACCTTCGGGCGCGTCGTAACCGAACTCCTCCAGTAGCGAGTCCATCGCCGCATTGCTCACCGAATCCAGCGAACTCGAGGATTTCGCCAGCGCGCGGTTCAACAGCCTCCGGCCGAATTCGATCGCCTCCTCGTCCTGCATGGTTTTGAGGAAATGCCGAACCGCACTGCGTGCCTTAGCGGTGACCACGAAGTTCAACCACAACGGACTCGGACGCGAGCCGGCTGCCGTCAGGATCTCCACTGTCTGACCGGTTTCCAGGCCTGAACTCAGCGGTGCGAGCCGCCCGTTGATACGGGCTGCCACACTAGCGTGCCCGATATCGGAGTGAATTGCATAAGCGAAATCCACCGCCGTCGCGTTGACCGGCAACTGATAAATGTCGCCGCGCGGCGAAAAGATGTAGATCTCGTCCGGAAACAGATCGACTTTCACGTTTTCCAGGAACTCGACGGAACTGCCGGTGGTCTGCTGTACCTCCAGCATGCTGCGCAGCCATTCGCGCGCACGCAGTTGCGCCGAGTCCGCGTCTGATCCGCTCTTGTAGAGCCAATGCGCGGCAACGCCGGACTCGGCGAAACGATCCATCTCCTGGGTGCGTATCTGCACTTCGACCAGCACGCCGTCAATGCCGATCAGACTGGTATGCAGCGACTGATAACCGTTGTTTTTCGGGATGGCGATATAGTCTTTGAAACGCCCGGGCACCGGCTTGAACAGATTGTGCAGTATTCCTATCGACCGATAACAATCATCCACCGACTCCACGATGATGCGAATCGCGAACTTGTCCAGCACTTCTTGAAACGGCAGTTGCCTGGTACGCATTTTCTGAAAAATGCTGTACAGCGGTTTTTCACGCGCGCTGACCGAAGTGTTCTCGAATCCCTCACCTGCCAGGCGGGTTTCGATCAAGCGCGCTACTTTCTGCAACAATTCCTTGCGGTTGCCGCGTATTTTCCTGACCGATTCTTCCAGCACCCGGTAGCGCGTCGGATACAACACCCGAAAACCGAGATCTTCCAGCTCCTGCTTCAGGCTGTGGATGCCAAGACGGTTGGCGATGGGCGCGTAGATCTCCAGCGTTTCGCGGGCGATGCGCCGGCGTTTCTCCGGTGACAACGCCTCCAGCGTACCCATGTTATGCAGGCGATCGGCGAGCTTGATCAGCACGACGCGGATGTCATCCACCATGGCCAGGAACATCTTTCGGAAGTTGGCCGCCTGCGCTTCGAGGCGTGATTTGAACTTGAGCGTGGTGAGCTTGCTCAGCCCATCCACCAACTGCGCCACCTCGTCGCCGAACTGCGCGGCCAGATCCTCCTTGGTGAGCGGTGTGTCCTCGATGACGTCGTGCAGAATCGCCGCGATGATGCTGTCGCGATCCATGTTCAATTCGGCGACCGTGCGTGCAACCGCCAGCGGATGGTGGATATAGGGTTCGCCGCTCAGCCGCGACTGGCCTTTATGCGCTTGTTCGGCAAGCAGGTAAGCGCGGTGCACGTCCTCGATCTGCGCCGCATCGAGGCGCCCTTGCAGATCCTCGCAGAGATCGCCGATCAAATACACGCCAACCGCCGGGGAGGCGGGTTCACCTGCATCTGGGATTATAGCGTGCTCGTCCATAGGTCGGAGGGCGAGCGGCGCGCGACAACGTCAGCGATAGCGCCGGGGAGCGGCGCCCGGCGTCTACAGCGGATCGCCCGCTTCGAGTTGTTCCTCGACGTCTTCGATTGTCAGCTCCGGCACTTCGTCCAGTATCGCGGACGTGACCTTGCCTTCGGCTATTTCACGCAACGCCAATACCGTGGGTTTGTCGTTCTCCGCTTCCACCATGGGATCCGCGCCCAGATAAATCTGGCGCGCCCGTTTGGCCGCCGCAAGGACCAGCTCGAAACGATTCGCTACGTTGTCAAGGCAGTCCTCAACCGTTACTCGTGCCATCAGCAATGTTCCTGAATAAAACCAATACGTAATGCCGTCAGTGTATAGAATCCGCTGCAGCGATGCCAGACATGCCGGCACCACGCGAGGCGCCACTAACTGTCCGCCAGCAGCGTCGAAATCAGGCCTGCGTAGCGTTCGCTTTGCGCGGCGAATCTCACCCGTTGCGCGGCCACTATTGCGCGCAGCTCGCCAAGGGCCACGTCGAAATCCTCATTGACGATCAGAAAATCGCTTTCGGCGTAATGCTCGATTTCTCGAATCGCGCCGGCCATGCGCGCGCCGACGGTTTCCGCTGAATCCTGTCCGCGACCGAGCAACCTGCTTTCCAGGGCCGCCCGCGAAGGTGGCAGAATAAATACCGCCACGGCATCCGGGAACGCGCGCTTCACCTGGCGCGCGCCCTGCCAGTCGATTTCCAGCACCACGTCCAACCCCGACCGTAACTGCTCGCGTACCGCGCCCTGCGAGGTGCCGTACAGGTTGCCGAAAACCTGCGCGTGTTCGATGAAGTCGCCGGCATCGATCATGCGCCGGAAATCGGCCTCGGCGACAAAATGGTAGTCGCGGCCATCGACCTCGCCTTCCCGGCGCGTGCGCGTAGTATGCGACACTGACAAATCTATCCCGGCATCGTCGCTCACCAGCGCCTTCACCAGACTGGTCTTCCCGGCGCCGGACGGCGCTGACACCGTATAAACAACACCAGTGACCACGTGCCGATCTCCTCATGTTTGGTGCCTTCGGAGGCGGCGCGCAGCATAACAGACACCGTAGCGCGGCGCGCTTCAGTCCAGCACAGTCACCTTTACCTGGGTCACAAATCCCTGCGTGCCGGAGCGGGTCTGGCTGCCGGCGGCACCACGCGCCTCTCCCGAACTCACGGTATCGACAGAGGCGATCGTTATCCAGCGCCCCAGTGCTCCGGTGAGCGTGCTATTCGCGGACTGCGACCGGCGGGCGCCGTCACCGGTAAAATTCTGCAGAGCAGGTGCAATATCCAACGTGACCAGTTCGTCGCGCACCCGTGCGGTGACGTAAACGCCGCTGCGCGCGTTGCGGTCGGAGTGCCCAACGGCCGTGACGACGTGCCCGCCGACGATGGTTATCACACCGGGGTGGCCGGCGCGCTGCTCGCCGATCTGCACCAATGCCGCGCGGCCTTCGATCGTACGTACCTGGAAACTGTTCGTATCGCGGGCGCGCGTCGACGTGCGCGATGCATCTATACGCACGGACGATTCCCTGCCGATGGTGATCTGCGCGTTTGCGCGACTATTGTCCAGCACCGTACGCTGGACCGTGCGGACATCGATCAGCAGGTTGCGTAACCGTGCATCGAGCGTAGCCACCAGGGACTCCAGTTGTGCGATTTCCGACGGCGTGCCCTTGACGATGAGCCGGTAGCCATCGGCCACAATCGTGGTTTGCGCGCCGAGCAGCGGTTTGACCACCGGGATCAGCTCGGCCGCTTCGCGGTTGTGCAGTTCGATGATCTGCATGCGCGTACCTTGCGCGAGTGCCATCTGT
>JAOTYY010000320.1 GCA_029861595.1 Gammaproteobacteria bacterium | reverse complement strand
TGGGCCTACGTATCCCAGATACGCGTCGACGAACTCAAACAGGAGTTCGGTGATCAGATCGAAATGGAATACCACTTCGTGCAGGTATTCGGCCATGCGCATCAGAAACTGGAAGCGCAATGGACGCACCGCGGCGGCGCGCAGGCGTATGGAAACCATGTCAAGGAGGTGGTCGGCAGGTTCGGACACGTTCCGGTCCATGACGATATCTGGGTTCGCAATACGCCGCGTTCGTCGTTGCCGGCGCATTTGTTCCTCAGCGCACTGAAGTTGATCGAACCGGGGGAGGTGGATGCCGAGGGAAACACGGCATTTGAGCGAGCAGCGTGGGCGTTGCGCGAAGCCTTCTTCCGGGACCTGGTGGACATTTCGCAGCGCCACGAGTTGTTGCAGATAGCCGAAAAACTCGATCTGCCCGTGTCGAAGATCGAGACCAACGTCGACAATGGTGCAGCGCATGCACTGCTATCCGAGGACATCACCATGGCGCGTGACCTGTCGGTACGCGCCAGCCCGACGATGTTGTTCAACGAAGGGCGCCAGGTGCTGACCGGCAATGTCGGCTACCGCGTCATCGAAGCCAACGTGCGTGAACTTTTAAGGGTGCCGGCCGATCAGTCATCATGGTGTTGATAGGTAGGTAATGGTGCTGAAAGTCTGTCGGGACTAATATAGACAGGCCATGACCATCAAAGTCGAGTGTTACGCGGGTTATCGCGGTGCGCAGGAACCGCGCTCGTTCTGGCTTGGTGAACGCAAGCTTGAGGTATGCGAGATCGTCGACCGCTGGATGGGGCCGACCGAGCGTTACTTCAGGTGCCGGACAGCTGAAGGTTCGCTGTATGTCCTTCGCCATGATGAACCAAGCGGGGTGTGGGACCTTGCCGCCTTTACGCATTCGAAGCGGGCCGGTTGATGGCGGCGAAGCGTTCCCCGGCTGCCGAGTTGCGGGGAAACGACTGCCTGGCAGCAGCGCTGCGATATCTTGCCCGCGGCTGGTCGGTGATCCCGGTTGAAGCGCGTGGCAAAAGGCCGCTGGTTCCCTGGCTGGAATTCCAGCAACGCTGCGCCGACGCGGGCGAAGTTCGGCACTGGTTTGAGACGCGCAAAAATGCCAACGTTGCGATTGTTACCGGTGTCGTGTCGGATCTGGTTGTTCTTGACATCGACATCGCGCATGGTGGCAAGGAAAGCCTGAAGCGGCTGGAGCGTGAGCATAAACCCTTGCCGGCAACGGTCGAGGCGGTAACCGGCAGCGGTGGCCGCCATTTCTACTTTTCGCACCCCGCCGGTGTGGTGCGCAATCGTGCCGGATTGACGCCGGGCATCGATTTGCGCGGCGACGGGGGTTGCGTGGTCGCTCCGCCTTCGGTGCATCGCAGCGGCAAGCGCTATAGATGGAAGCGCGGCCACGCGCCAGGCGAGTCAGAGCTGGCACCGATGCCGATCTGGTTGCTACAACTGGTGCGCAGTGAGAAAGCGCATGGCGGTCATTCATCGACACACTGGCGCAGCCTGGTGCGCGAAGGTGTTGGCGAAGGCCAGCGCAACTCGACCATCGCCTCGCTTGCGGGCCATTTGTTTCATTGTGGTGTCGATGCCCAGGTTGTTCTCGAAATGTTACTGACCTGGAATCGGGTGCGGTGCCGCCCACCGCTGTCCGACCATGAAGTTGCACGAGTAGTGGAGAGCATTTCCAGGCTTCATGAACGCGAGGCATCGCGCGAGGATGCCGAGTCTGCCTAATTTTCCGTTCGATCTTGGATTGCGCAAAGCCTTGCGCGTGCTCTGATGAGACCGCTGCAAATCGACGGCGCCTATGGCGAAGGTGGTGGACAATTGGTGCGCACGGCCGTCGCGCTGGCAGCACTGACGGGCAGAAGTATTCGCGTTGACAACATTCGCGCACGGCGCGACAAACCGGGATTAGCGGCGCAACATCTCACCGCGGTGCGCGCTGTTGCAACGTTGTGTGATGCCGATGTTTCCGGATTGGAGTTGCGCTCGCAGCAAATCGGGTTCTCTCCGGGGGCGTTGCGCGGCGGCGAGTTTCGGTTTGATGTTGGCACGGCAGGCTGTATCACGCTGGTGCTGCAGGCGGCCTTGCCTGCTTTGGTAGCGGCACGAGCACCTTCGCAGATCGTGGTGACGGGCGGTACCGACGTGCGTTGGTCGCCGCCGGTCGATTATCTGCGTGAAGTCATAGTGCCGCTTATCGGACGCATGGGAGCGCAAGTCAGCCTCGAGGTCACGCGGCGTGGCTATTACCCACGTGGTGGCGGAGAAGTCGCGGTTTCCGTCACGCCTGCAGCGCTACGGCCGTTGCAGTTGCCGGGGGGCGGCGCGCTGCAATCACTGTACGCGCGGGTGCATGTGTCAAATTTACCACTGCATATCGCTGAGCGCATGCGTGATGCGATGACCGCGCGGCTGGAACCGGTCGCCGGGCGGCCAGTAGCGGTGGAGATGTTGTCGTTCGGTCCCGAAGCCGCTGTTGGTCCCGGGGGTGCAGTCGTTGCCTGGGCCCGCACCGAGCATACGCTACTGGGCGCAGGGCGAGTTGCCGAACGCGGTATTCGTGCCGAGGTACTTGGTGATGCGGTCGGCCGCAGTCTGTCTACCGATTTGAACGCAGGAGTCACACTCGACTTGCACGCATCGGATCAATTGCTCCTTTATCTGGCGCTTGCGGGAGGCAAGTCGATTTTCAGGACACACCGGCTTTCAAGCCATGCGCGAACTGCGATGTGGCTGATCGAGCAGTTCCTGCCGGTGCGCTTTGAGGTAAAGAGCGAAGGCGAACTTGTGACGGTGACGGTGCAATCGCAATGATGCCAATACAGGATCTGCTCAACCGAATACGGTGGGATGAAGAGTTCGGGCGCGGAGAATTTCTAATCGGTTATTACGATCGTGTTGCCGATCGGATCGTCACTGTGCCTCTTGATCGAATTCACTTTCCAGAGGAAGATCACTTCGGATTTGAAGCTATCGAAAGTGACGGAAGTTTGCACAGCATTCCCTTCCATCGCGTGCGCCAGGTATGGCGCGACGGCGAACTGATCTGGCACCGCGACAAACTGCAGGGCTCGTAGATAGCATGCGGCGTAGCCGGAGGCGCTAGGTGCCGGCCGTTATAAGATAGGGTGCTAATCCGGGTTTGGTCGATGAATATCACTCACTTACTCGCTCGCGCCGCGAGCGTTTTTCCAGACAACCCTGCGGTGTCCCAGGGCGGACATGTGTGGGCAAACTATGCGCAGCTTATGCGCCGGATTGCCACTATGGCGGCAGCATTTCGCGAACGACTTGGCCTGGTTCCGGGCGATCGAGTTGCGCTGGCGATGGCTAATTGCCCTCAGTACCTGGAGGTGCGCTACGCCGCCTGGTACGCCGGACTCGCTGCTGTGCCGATGAACGCGAAACTGCATGCGCGGGAGTTCGCCTACATGCTGTCGGATTCCGGCGCGCGGCTGTGCTTTATCACCCCGGACCTGACCGACACAGTTGCACCGCTGACCGACGAGCTTGCCGATCTGGAGCGGGTCATTGAGGTCGGATCGGCGGAGTATCAGATGCTGCAATCGGGTGACCCATCACTCGGGATGTATCCCAGCGAGCCCGACGATGTTGCCTGGCTGTTCTATACCAGCGGCACGACCGGACAGCCGAAAGGCGTGATG
>JAOTYY010000319.1 GCA_029861595.1 Gammaproteobacteria bacterium | reverse complement strand
GCTCTGGCCGGCGCCGATAATGACTGCTGTTTTTCCTTGAAGGCGCATACTGACTCCCCCTTTTGCGTATTGCTTTTCATTCTCCCACGATCTGGCAGGCGTAGCAGGAGCCTATTCGGTGGGGCCATTGAGTTGCTCGCCGTCAGGCTGGCACGGAACGGCGCAGCCCGGGGAAGTAGTACAGCAAAGTGAATGTGCGCGCCGCGTAGTGCACGTACAGCGCTGCCCACAGCCCCTGGTTTGCCAGCGGCCTCAATAAATACCAGGCCACCAGAAATATCCCCGCTGACATCAGCATCGCGTTGCGCATATCTGCGGACCGTGTTGCACCGATGAATATGCCGTCGAGCTGAAAGGCCCATACCCCGACGAGCGGCGCCATTGCGGCCCACGGCAGGAACTGACGGGCGATTGAACGCACGCCAGGCTCGACCGTGAGTATGTCGATAAAGGTCGAGCCGAACAGCACCAGAATCAGCGTTGCAAACAGTGCGACACCGCCTGCCCACCATGTTGTCATGCGTGATGCCTGCGTCAGGCCGGCGCGGTGCGCAGCACCGACTGCCTTGCCGACGAGTGCTTCCGCGGCAAAGGCGAAGCCGTCGAGGAAATAGGCGGACACAGCAACGAAATGCATCAGGACTGCGTTGGCAGCAAGTACCGTCTCGCCAAACTTTGCGCCTTGGGCAATGAACCACGAAAATACGAATATCAGTGACAGCGACCGGATCATGATGTCGCGATTGACTGCGATGGTGCGTGCAATTCGAGCCGGTTCGAACAGTCGCGCCGCTTCCCATTTGCCGCCGATCACGTGCAAATGCTGTGCGGCAACCAGCAGACCAACCGCCGCTGCGAGATATTCGGCGATCACTGTGCCGGTTGCTACGCCGCGCACGCCCATGTCAAGACCGAGCACGAACCAGGCGTCGAGCAACATGTTGCTGACGTTCAGCACCAGTTGCAGCAGCAGGGCGGTGCGCGCCTTGCCCAATCCAATGAACCAGCCGAGCAGGGCATAGTTGGCAAGCGTTGCCGGTGCGGCCCAGATGCGAATATCAAAGTAACTCTGCGCCAGTTGCTCAACCCGTTCGCTTGCTTCCAGTAACCAGAACGCAAGTTGCCGGATGGGCCATTGCAAGAGGATCAGACAAACACCGATGACCGCGGCGATGAGCAGCGCACGGCCAACGCTGGCGCGTATTTCGTGCGTGTTGTCGGCTCCGAATGCTTGCGCCGTGAGGCCGGTGGTGCCCATGCGCAAGAAGCCAAACGCCCAGAACACAAAGTTGAAGATCAGAGCACCGAGTGCCACGGCACCGATTAGCGATGCGTCCGGAATCTGTCCGATCACACCGGTATCGACCACGCCGAGCAAAGGCGTGGACAGATTGGAAATCATGATCGGCACGGCGATCGCCAGGATGGAGCGATGGGTGATTGCTTCCCGCGCAGTTGGGGAATTTGGCGTGCTCATTTCAGATCAAAATTAAGACTCTCACCGCAGAGGTCGCGGAGGATGCAGAGGAAAAGCCAAAAAAAGAATATCGCTGGAACGAGATGGTTTCCGGCTTGTAAACAGTGAATCTTCCGCGCGAGGTTAATGACGCGCCCCAGAGGCAATTCGTCGTAGTGGTGTTCGGCAGTTAAGCGCAACGGCATGGACCAAGCAAAGGAGACATTTCCTGAACATATTGGGTTTGGGCTTTCGATTGTTCTTGATTTTCCTCCGCGCCCTCAGCGGCCTCCGCGGTGAGGATGTTTTCGGTTCTGTTCTTTGGCGGGCCTGGTTTTCTTCCGTGACCTCTGCGGTGAGAGTTTCTTCTCGCCTGGACAGCCGGGAGGGTTAGAACGTGACTTGGAAGTTACTTAACCTATGCCGGCCTTTTGCGCAGCCCGGTAGTTGGCGGTGTAGCCTTTGTAGACGTCAACGCCTATCGAGAAAAACCGTGCGTTCTCTTCTGACAGGGGACGAGACCGTCGCGCCGGTGAGCCGGCCCAGATCGTGCCTGCGGCAACCTCGGTTCCGGGAGCGGTCACCGCGCCAGCGGCGATGACGCCGCCCTTGCGCACGATGGTGCCTTTGCCAACGATGCAGCCCATGCCAATGATCGCTTCGTCTTCGACTTCGCACGCATGCATGCGCACATTGTGCCCCACGGTCACGCGGCGCCCAATGCGCATTGTTTCTCCGGCTTCGAGATGAATGCGCGAGTTATCCTGGATGTTGCTCGCTTCGCCAAGTTCGACTGTCGCGTTTTCTGCGTCAATCTCAACAGCAAACCAGATGCTCGATTGCGGCGCCATTTGAAGAGCGCCTGAGATACTGGCAGTGGGTGCAATGTAAATGTCGTTTGCCCCGAAGTCACGCACGCCAGTGCCCGGGTTGCGGCGAAACTCGCCGATCGGCGTGCGAGCGCGAATGATTTCGGCGTTATCGATCAGGGCGCGGTTGCGAATTGACTCATGCAGTTCGGCCAGACGCGCCGGCGAGATCGGTTCAACCGGCTTTGCCGGCGTGCCTGCGTAGAGCCAGCCACCTTCGAGCGTCTTGCCCGGCGGGACGACGCTCTCGGCAGCGATGGCTGCACCTGGGCCAACCACCGAGCCATCCATCACCACGGCATGTTCACCGAGCACACAATGATCTTCGATCGTGCACGCGTGCACCAGTCCATAGCGACCGACCGTCACATGGGTACCGACACGCGCACCATAAATGCTGTCGGCAATATGCACCGTGGTGGCGTCACCAAACCAGCACTCGGAGCCGATGCGGATGTATTCACCGTCGGCGCGCAGAGTGGCGAGTTTGCCGAAATAACAGCCGGCACCAATTTCGGCGCGGCCGATAATGGTGACCCAGTCCTCCGCTGTGACGTTGGATGCGATCTGCGGTTCAAAATCCAGGTAGGGAATTACGAGCATTATGTTCCTTGGTATTCGCGATCTATCCGGCTAGAACACGGGGTTTTCGCGATAGGTGCCCCAGACAGTTTTCAGTTTTTCGACGATGTCTCCCATCGACGCACCGGCACGCACCAGTTCGATGGTAACCGGCATGATGTTGCGCGTCTCGTCTTTCGCTACTGTAACCAGTTCCTCGAGCAGCGCTTGCAATTTGGCCTCATCGCGCGTCTTGCGCACCTTTTTGAGCCGATCGATCTGGCGCTCGGCGGTGGTCGGATCGTAGGGGTGGGTTTCGATGTCGACTTCCTCTTCCGTCTCGACGTACTTGTTGACACCGATCACGGGTTTCTGTCCGCTCTGTTTGCGCAATGCGGTTTCGTAGGCGAAGTCGGAAATGTGCTTTTGGAACCACCCTTCCTCGATCAATTTGATCGTTCCACCACGTTCGCGCACTTCATCAATAATCTCGAAGATCTTGTTCTCGTATTCGGTGGTCAGATTCTCAAGGAAATAAGAGCCGCCGAGCGGGTCGATGACGCTGGCAATCCCGGTTTCGTCGGCAATCACCTGCTGCGTTCGCAGCGCGATCTTCATCGCTTCCTCAGTCGGGATGGCGAACGCCTCGTCCATGCCATTGGTGTGCAGGCTTTGCGCGCCACCGAGCACTGCAGCCAGTGCCTGCAGCGTAGTACGCATGACGTTGACCTTGTATTGCGGCTTGGTCAATGATGCTGCCGCTGTTTGGCAGTGGAAGCGCAGGCGCATTGATTCGGGTTTCT
>JAOTYY010000108.1 GCA_029861595.1 Gammaproteobacteria bacterium | reverse complement strand
GCGTTTGCGGCTGACAAAATAAATCCGTCGGGGGGGGGGAGGTGGCTGAAACTCAGGCAACACTCGTCTTCGTTCCGGGGCTTTTTTGCGATGCCGCGGTATGGGAAGTTGCGGTCGAGAGACTCGGCCGGCACCTGCCTTGCTCGGTGGCCGTTCTCGACACCCAGGACACGATCACCGCGATGGCCGAGGAAACGCTGGCGACCCATTGCGGGCCGCTGTATGTCGCCGGGCACTCCATGGGTGCTGGCTGATTGAAGCGCGAACGCTCCCCGTATCGCGTTTGAATTTCCCCGGTGGCCCTCGCGTCCAGCTCGTCAGAGCGCCGTCAGTGCGGGCCACAAAGCCCGGGCACCCGCGCCGATCGTGATTTCTCCAAGTCGCATGGCCCAGATGCTCTCGGGGCCGAAGTCGTCGCGCCATGCCCATAGCCGGCGCGTACTGTGATGCAGACTGTACTCGCGCGTGAAACCCATGGCGCCATGCACCTGATGGGCGATAGCGGCCCCGGCGCCCGCTGCTTCGCCGGCACGGATTTTGGCGGCGGCGACGGCTAACACGGTGCGCGGATCATCGATACCGTGGCGGATGATCGCCGACGCGGCCGCATCCGCCGCAGCGCCAGCCGCAGCAACCTCGCCAGCCAGCGCGGCGAGGTTGTGCTGGATCGCCTGAAATCGCGCGATGGGGCGTCCGAACTGCACGCGCTCACGCGCGTACTCGAGCGACAATTCGAGAATACGCTCCAGGGCGCCGGCCATCTGCTGAGACCGAACGGCCGCGCCCATGCGCTGTAGTCCTGCGAGCGGATCCGTCATGTCAGCGGGACCGGTGGACACGCAATGCGTTGCGTCGAAACTCACGGACCCCTGCGCCTCACCGGCGAGATTGGTTCCTGCGGTGGGCTTGCAAGCAGACGCCTGCACCAAGGCGACGGTGCGTGTATCGCCGCGCAAAGCAATGACCACCAGATGCTCAGCTTGCGCGGCGAAAGGCACACTGCTCGCGCTTCCTTGCAGGACGCCGTCGGCATCGCATCGAATACATTCCTCCGGGCGGATGGGTGCGACCGTCATGGGGCCGGGCGGTGCGCGCAGGCCGGCGTCACCCAGCAGCCATCCAGCCAGCAGGGTCTCCGCGACAGGAATGGGTGCGGCACTGCGCGCCGTGGTACGGGTAACGGCAAATCCGTCGGCCAGTGTCGCGCCCGGTCCGCCGGCTGACTCCGGTACCCATGCCAGCGACAAGCCGGTGTCCTGCAAAGCGTCCCACAACTCCGTCGGCCAGGTTCCGTCCTCGGCCGCGTTCACCCGCTCCGGCGAGCACAGGTCGGCACATATGCGCGATACGGTATCGACTATGATGGGATCGGCCTTCAGCATCCGCTGTTTTCCCCTGCTGCCTGGCGTGTCGGATCGGTGCCGAGATTGTTATTCTTCACGCGTCACGTCGGCCAACCACGAAAACCAGCCAATGGCGCACACAATCAGCTTCGACCCGGTGACTCTACCATCCAACGCGCACGCTATGCGATCGCGGGTGCGTGACTTCATCCAGCGCGAAATCGACGCCGGTACCTTCGAGCCCGGCCTTGGCCCCGGTCTCAATCGCCATTCCCCGGAATTCAGCCGCAAGTGCGGGGCGGAAGGATTTATCGGCATGACCTGGCCGAAGGAACACGGCGGACACGAACGTTCGTTCCTCGAACGCTACGTGGTCACCGAGGAACTGCTCGCGGTGGGTGCACCGGTGTGGGCGCACTGGGTGGCAGACCGGCAAAGCGGACCGGTTCTGTTACGCTACGCTGATGCGGAAATCCGGCGCGACATCCTGCCGAGAATCGTGCGCGGCGAGTGCTATTTCTGTATCGGCATGAGCGAGCCCGATTCGGGTTCCGATTTGTTCGCGGCGCGTTCTGCCGCACGACGCGTGGAAGGGGGCTGGTGCATAAATGGCCGTAAGATCTGGACCAGTAACGCCCACCGCTCGCACTACATGATCGCCTTGCTGCGTACCTCGCCGCCGACCGAGGACAACCGGCGTCACGGATTGAGCCAGTTTCTTATCGACATGCAGACGCCGGGCATCACCGTCACGCCCATCTACAACATGACCGGCAATCACGATTTCAACGAGGTGGTTTTCGATGATGTCCTGATCCCGGAGAACCACCTCATCGGCGAAGCGGATATGGCCTGGAAACAGGCCACCAGCGAGCTTGCCTACGAACGCAGCGGCCCGGAACGGTTCCTGGAGACCATCTTCGTGCTCTACGAACTCATCGACCTGGCGGCGGCCAATCCCGGTGAGCGCTTGACGGAGGGCATCGGCCGGCTGGTGGCGCAGCTCGCCACCCTGCGCAACATGTCGCTGTCAGTAGCCGGCATGCTGGAGGCCGGTGAACTGCCCGAGATCGAAGCGGCGCTGGTAAAAGAGCTCGGCACCAACTGGGAACAGGCACTGCCGGCAGCCGCGCGGGACCTGGCGCCGACCGGTCAGTCGCAGCCCGGCAACCGTCTGAATTTTGATCAGACGCTTGCCTACGCCACCCTGATCGCGCCGAAGCTCACCATTCAGGGAGGTACCCGCGAGATCCTGCGCGGTATCATCGCCCGGGGGCTGGGGTTGCGCTAACGTTTCGATGCCTGACCTCGACACTCTTTTCCGGCCCCGATCCATTGCCCTGATCGGTGCTTCGCCCGACAAGCGCAGCATCCGCGGACGCCTCTTTGATGCCGTTGTCCGGCAGGGGTTCGATGGACCGCTGTACCCGGTGAGCCGCAGCCACGATTCGATCAACGGGGTCGCCACCTATGCCACGCCGGCGGCGCTGCCCGAAGCGGTGGATCTCGCCATCGTTGCTATCCCCGCCGAGTATGTCGCCGACGCCCTGGAGGCCTGCGGGCAGCGCGGTGTGCGTGCGGCAGTCATCATAAGTTCGGGTTTCGCCGAGGAGCAGGGCGAGCAGGGCGCGGCGCGTGAGGCTGCCATCCGCCGCGTGGTCGAGCGCTACGACATGGCGGTGCTGGGCCCGAATAGCGTGGGGTATATGAATACGGCGTTACCGCTCGCCGCGACGTTCAGCCCGACGGTTTTCGAGGTAGACGGGCTTGGGCCGATACAGAACGCCGGCGGTGGAATTGCCGTCGTCTCCCACAGCGGTGGCCTGGCATTCTCGTTTTTCGACCGCGGGTATCCCAGAGCGCTGCGTTTCAGTTTTGTGGTCAGCATGGGGAACGAGGTCGGACTGGAAACGCTCGATGTCATCGACTGGCTGCTGGACGATGAGAGTACCGATGTCGTGCTGGGCTTCGTGGAAGGCCTGCGCACGCCGGGAAAATTCGCCCACGTTGCATCCCGGGCGGCGGCGCTGCGCAAGCCGCTGGTGCTCGCTAAAGTCGGTAGTTCCGCCGCCGGCGCGCGGGCAGCGGCCTCGCACACCGCGACCCTTACCGGCTCGCAGCGCGCCTATGAGGCGATGTTTGGGCGTTACGGGGTGATTGACGGCGCGGACACGGACAGCATGCTCGACATCGCAGCCGGATTTGCTTTCTTCCGTGACCGTCTGCCACGGGGCAAACGGGTCGCCATTCTCACACCGTCGGGTGGTGCCGGCATCTGGCTGGCCGACGTATGCCAAGTCCGGGGTCTGCAAGTGCCGCCGCTGGATGCCGCGACCCGCGGCGCCATCGATCGGCTGCTGCCGGCTTACGGCACCTCGCACAATCCCGTCGATGTTACGGCCCAGGTCATCTTTCAGCTTGGCTATGCACCGGTGCTGGAGATTATCACCGCTGCGGCGGGCATCGATGCCGTGCTGGTCGTCGGTTCCCAGGGAATTCGGACCTACCTGGAACCTCAGATCGATGAGCTCGCGCAGCTGGGAAAGCGCATGACCAAGCCAGTGATCTTCTGCAGTTACGCGCGTGCCGATCCCTGCGTTGTGTCGTTGCTTGCCGGTGCCGGTTTCCCCTTCGTCACGAGCATGCCGAACGCCGCGCGAATGATCCGTGCCATGGCGGACTACCGGCGGTTTCTCGAACGTTTCTCAGGGGACCGCTATGCAACGGTGGGGCCGCTGGCGATTCCCGCGCACGTCAGCGCGCGTCTGGCCGAAACTGACGGGGACTTGTGCGAGTACCAGGCCAAGGCACTGCTTGCCGATCTGGGCATCACCGGGATTTGTGACATCCTGGCAACCAGCGAGGAGCAAGCCGTAGCAGCGGCGGAGGAGCTGGCACAGCCGGTCGCACTCAAAGTCCAGTCCCCGGACATCGGCCACCGCAGTCAGGCTGGCGGCGTCGCGCTGGACCTGACCGGTACGGATGCGGTGCGCGCTGGTTACCGATCGGTTGTGAAGAACGCGCGTCGCCACCACCCTCACGCGGACATCCACGGTGTGCTGGTTTCGCCGATGTGCGATCGCGGCATCGAGACCATCATCGGCGTCAGCCGCGACGCCGACTTCGGCCCCATGGTCATGCTCGGCGTGGGCGGTACGCTGGTGGAGGTACTGGACGACGTTGTCATCTCACCCGCGCCGGCGAGCACAGACCAGGTGCTCGATCTGCTCGACGGCTGGAAGGGCGGGCGGTTGCTGGACGGCAGCGCGGGTATGCCGGCAGCGGACATCGAGGCGCTCGTCGAACTGGTGGTCAAGGTATCGCAAATTGCCGCCGCCGCGCCTGACATCGTTTCGCTGGACCTCAACCCCGTTGTTGTTCACGTACGCGGCCACGGTGTCAGCGTGGTCGATGCACTGATCGATACCGGCAAAGCCCAGACAGCCAACGCAGGTGCAAACGACGCGCCCGCAACAAAGGAAACCGCAACATGAGCAACGATACGACTCTGACGATCTGCGACTACGTGGCCACGGTTGAGATCCACCGGCCGCCGGACAATTATTTCGACTACGAACTCATTCGCGAGATTGCGGACATGTATGCGAGACTCGACGACGACGCGAGTTGCCGGGTCATCGTACTGTGCTCGGAGGGCAAGCACTTCTGCGCCGGGGCGAATTTTCGAAGCCGTGAATCCTGGGGCCCTGAGCAGCTCGACCAGCAGGCCCGGCAGGTATACCTCGAGGCGGTGCGCATTTTCAGCGGCCGCAAACCGGTGGTGGCGGCGGTGCACGGGGCGGCCATCGGCGGTGGCCTGGGCCTTGCTCTGTCCGCCGATTTCCGCGTCACCTGCAGGCAGGCGCGCTTTTCCGCCAATTTCGCGCGGCTCGGGATTCATCAGGGTTTCGGGATCAGCATTACGCTGCCGCGTCTGGTCGGAGCGACGCAAGCGAGTCTGCTGCTGTTCACCGGCCGCCGGATCAAAGGAGACGAAGCCGTAGCCATGGGCCTCGCTGATGAACTGGCGGATCTGTCGGAAGTGCGCACTCGGGCGCACGCGCTCGCGCGGGAGATCGCTGCCTCGGCACCTCTTGCGGTGCAATCCATTCGCGCCACCCAACGCGCCGGCCTCGCCGACGAAATCGCCCGCATCACCGCACATGAGCTGGCCGAGCAGAGCCGCCTGCGTTTGAGCGACGATTTCAAAGAAGGCATCGCCGCGATGGCCGAGCGGCGCACGCCGGACTTCCACGGACGCTAACGCGGCAGAGAGTCGAAGTGGTCGAGCACCTGACCCGGTCCGGATTCGAGTGCCGTGTACCGTTTCCGTCGTAGACCTCCACGCCGTCATTGACGAACACACCGTGCACGCCCGTCGCGCGCCGTATCGTGCGCCGTCCGCCAGCGGGCATATCGGTTCGCGCTCGGCTGGGGTGACCTCGACGCGCTGCGGGTCGAACAGCAGCAGGTCGGCAAACGCGCGCGGACCGCGAGCAATCCCTTTCAGCGGGCTCGCGCTGCGACGATTGCCTCATTGAACGATTTGCTGGGACGCATGACGGCCTTGGTTTTGTCCGAGTCCGCACAATAGTAGCCGCCGATGTCGACCGGCTTGCCCTGAACCGAGTTCAATTCCTCCATGATCTGCTCTTCGTTTGCGCTCAGCGCGTCTGCCAGAGGCGCGAACTGGGCCTGCAGCTCGGGATCCTCCGTTTGTGCAGCGAGCGCCCTTGCCCAGTACAGGGACAGATAGAAATGGCTGCCGCGGTTATCCAGTTCACCGGTTCTGCGCGATGGCGCCTTGTTGTTTTCCAGCAACTCGCCGGTGGCTTCATCCAGCGTTCTGGCCAGAATCGTTGCCTTGCTGTTGCCGGTCTTCAGGCCGATGTCTTCCAGCGAAACGGCGAGCGCCAGGAACTCCCCCAGAGAGTCCCAGCGCAGGTGATTTTCTTCAACGAGTTGTTTGACGTGCTTGGGTGCCGATCCGCCCGCGCCGGTCTCGAACAGGCCGCCGCCAGCCATCAGCGGCACTATCGACAGCATCTTCGCACTGGTGCCGAGTTCCATGATCGGAAACAGATCGGTCAGGTAGTCGCGCAGGACATTGCCGGTTACCGAAATCGTGTCCTTGTTGCGAATTACCCGCTCCAGCGTGTAGCGCATGGAGCGCAGTGGCGACATGATCTGGATGTCGAGACCTTCCAGATCGTGGGTCGGCAGGTAGGCTTTTACTTTCTTGATCAGTTCCGCATCGTGCGGACGGTACTCGTCCAGCCAGAACACCGCGGGCGTGTCGGATTGGCGTGCCCGGGTCACGGCCAGTTTCACCCAGTCACGGATCGGCTCGTCCTTGGTCTGGCACATGCGCCAGATATCGCCCGCTTCGACATTCTGTTCGATCAGCACCTTGCCCTGATCGTCAACGACGCGGGCCACACCGTCTTCGGGGATCTCGAAGGTCTTGTCGTGAGAGCCGTACTCTTCGGCTTTCTGTGCCATCAGGCCGACGTTCGGTACGGTGCCCATAGTGGTCGGGTCGAAGGCGCCGTGGGTTTTGCAGAAGTTGATGATCTCCTGGTAGATCCGGGCGAACGTGCTTTCCGGAAGCATGGCCTTGGTGTCTTTCAACTTGCCGTCCGCGCCCCACATTTTTCCGCCTGCGCGAATCATCGCGGGCATCGAGGCATCTACGATCACGTCGTTTGGTGCATGCAGATTGGTGATGCCTTTGGTTGAATCGACCATCGCAAGTTCGGGGCGTTCCTGGTAACACGCGCTGATATCGTCTTCGATCTCTTCGCGGAACGATCCCGGCAGGCTTTCGATTTTTTCGTAAACGCTGCTGATCCCGTCGTTCGGGTTGACCCCAAGCTTTTCGAACAGGCTTCCGTACTTGGCGAACAGATCTTTGTAAAAAACTTTTACGGCGTGACCGAAAACGATTGGGTGTGAAACCTTCATCATCGTTGCTTTTACGTGCAGCGAGAACAGAACACCGGTTTTCTTGGCGTCTTCCATCTGCTCTTCGAGAAATTCACACAATGTGTTCTTGCTCATGAACATGCTGTCGATGATCTCGCCTTCCAGCAGCGACGTCTTCTCCTTCAGAACGATGGTATCGCCGCTGTTGGTGACGAGGTCAATCTTGACGTCACAGGCTTTGTCCATCGTCATGCACTTTTCACTGGAGTAGAAATCGCCGCCGTGCATATGCGCGACATGGGTGCGTGAGGCTTGGCTCCAGGGCGCCATCGGGTGCGGATTCTTACGCGCGTACCGTTTCACAGCCGCCGGTGCTCGCCGATCCGAGTTTCCCTCGCGCAGCACGGGATTCACGGCGCTGCCCAGTACCTTGCCGTAGCGCTGTTTGATGGATTCTTCTTCCTCGGATTTCGGGTCCTCGGGATAATCCGGAATCGCGAAGCCTTTGGATTGCAATTCACTGATTGCCGTTTTCAACTGCGGCACAGACGCGCTGATGTTTGGGAGCTTGATGATGTTGGTATCGGGCTCCTTGGTAAGCCGGCCCAGCGTTGCCAGGTTATCGGGAATTTTCTGGTCTTCTGTCAGGTGTTCAGAAAACTCGGCCCGAATCCTCGCTGACAATGAGATATCACTCGTGGTCAGTTCGATGCCGGCAGCAGAGCAGAACGTTCTGATCACCGGAAGCAGGGAGCAGGTCGCCAGCAGCGGCGCTTCGTCTGTCAGGGTATAGATAATTCGCGGTTTTTTTGAGTTCATCTGTTTTTCCAACTCCTGCCCGGCCTGGAGATGTCCAGCACCGGGTCTGCATGTTCTTTGAAAAATCTACCGTAGCAGCATCTTCAGAGGCGTGTCCGATTGAGATCAATGTACAACGTCAGCGTGGGGGTATCCACTCTGCTGGAGGCGCACAGGCTAAACAATAGCACCGTCCGGTCACTGGGGGGCGGAGCCCGAGTGGCATGGGGATCTGCTCGATGGCCTGGTGTCGATTCCGCTCGTACAATCGGGCGATACCGTCCGGTGGCATCCCGATCTCGTACATGCCGTGGAAGACCGGCATTCCGGCCGCGGTTATTCGAACGTGATCTATATCGGTGCTTTACCCCGGTGCGCCAAGAACGAGGCTTATGCCCGCAGGCAGGCCGAGCATTTTCTGACCGGGAAAAGCGCGCCGGATTTCGCCGCGGAAGATATACGAGGTCGACTTCAGGGGTCGGGCCAACGTCGACGATCTGACCGAACTCGGACGCCAGTAGATGGCGTTGTAGTGGCGTGCACTTGGGTCAAACCGTAACGTCGAGAGCAGCCGCCAGTTCGCTGAAACTGTCGACCACGAAGTCGTGGTGCGCATTGGGCTGCGGGTCCGGCGGCCCCTCCGGGCCCCACTCGTCGGGGCGGCGCACGAAGGCAGTTTTGAAGCCGCTCGCTTTAGCCGCATCCAGATCGAAATTGTGACAGGCGACCATGCAGCATTCGGTGGGTTCGAGTTGTAGAAAGCGGGCACAGCCCGCGTAAGCCTCGGGCAACACTTTGTACTTGCCGATCGCTTCGCAGGAAATCACCGCATCCCAGGAAAGGCCATTTCGCCTCGCCGTGTCCATGATGATGCGAAAGCTCAGGATCGTAAACGAGACGCAGAAATAGCGTTCCCGCAGTTTCGGCAGCACCGCGGGGAAATCCGGCCAGCATTGCAGGTTATGAACCGTGTCCCACCACACGCGGCGGCGCTCGTCCGCAGTGAACGCTTCGAGTCCGAAGTCGGCCGCGATGGCGTCCATGGTTTCGCGGTGCAGGTCGTCGAAGTTTTTACTCGCCGGCGAGTGTTCGCCGTGGTTGAGCATGCCCTTGAGTGAGCGGCGCCGGAATTCGTTGGTAATCGAAGCCCAGTCCGCCTCGATACCGTGCGCGTTGCCCAGTTCGGCTAACGTGGTACGGATGCCGGTGTGCCAGTCGAGGATGGTCCCGCCGGTGTCGAAGGTAAGGGCTTTGACGTTGTTATTGGGCATCGTGTCTTCTCGTGCTGCGGTGTGGTCGGCAGTTCGATGAACAGCATAGAGCGCCGTGGGTCGGGTGAGCAATGATCTTACCCCGGACTCATCGAATCAAATACTTAGCCTGGACCTGGCCGTGTTACCAAGGGGTACGCTAGCCCGGGAATTCGGATCCAGAGTCAAAGCTCCGCGTTTCGCCGACCGCAGAGAGAGAGAACCAGAGGGCCGGCACGCGCCTCGCTCGCAACACAAAAACGTATCAATCGCCGCGGGCTAACTGCGTATACTCCAGCGGCATCAATGACGAATGAGGGTAACTCTATGCTGTTACGTACCTTGTGCATCACCATGACGTTAGTCGCCGGCGTACCGGCGCTGGCCAGCGATACGGGCAAGGAAAAACGCTGGGCGGAGCAGATCGTGGACGCGCTGCTCGACGGCGAACCCGTATGGCTGGAAGCCGGGCAGGACAGGTTTCTGGGTATCTACACCGCAGCTGAAGCCGCGGCGCCCAAAGGCGCGCTGATCGTCGCGCACGGGATAGGCGTGCATCCCGACTGGGACCAGGTCGTCAAGCCGATTCGTGTGGAAATGACCACCCGCGGCTGGAGCACCTTGTCGATCCAGATGCCGATTCTCCGCAACGAGGCGACCGCGGAAGAGTACGTTCCTTTGTTCGACGAAGCAGCGCCAAGGATCGATGCGGCCATTGGTTTTCTGCATGGGCAAGGCATCAAGACGATTGTCATTGCGGCACACAGCATGGGTGGCAACATGTCAGCTTTCTATTTGTCGCAGCATCCCGATTCGCCCGTCGCAGCGCTGATCGCTGTGGGCATGAACGCCGCGCAGCGGAATGAACGTGTAAACACCGCGCGTTCCCTGGAGCGCATTCGCATTCCAGTGCTGGATCTTTACGGTGGCGATGACCTGCCCGCCGTCCTCGATACCGCGACGCTGCGTGACGAGGCGGCAAGGAAGGCAGGTAACAGCAAGTACCGGCAGCAGGTTGTGTCCGGTGCTGGACATTTCTTCGATGGCAAGAACGAGGAACTGCTGAGCGCAGTCGAATCGTGGCTGCGCGGATTGGGGTATTGAGTACGGCGCTCAATCCAAGACTCAGTATACTGTCCAGGAAACTACCCAGAGGAGGTTAAATAACTATGGATCCAGCAGGAAAACGCGCCGTGGTACTCGGCGGCACTTCAGGAATAGGGCTTGCCGCCGCGCGGCAACTTCACGATGCCGGTGCGGAGGTCATCGCCCTGAGCCGGTCCGCCAGCAACGCAGCGTCCGCCAGAGAAGTTCTTGGCCAGGAGGCGGATATCCGCCAACTGGATGTGCTGGATCGCGACGCTATGGCCGCCACTTTCGCGGAACTCGCGCCTTTCGATATTCTGGTCAACGCCGCCACCGGCGGTGGCCGGGCACGCGGGCCATTCCTGGAGATGGACCTGGATGGCTACCAGGGTTCTTTTGCCAAACTCTGGGGTTATGCGAATTCCGTGCGCCTGGGCACTCCCCACCTGTCACAGGAGGGCTGTATCGTGCTGGTCAGCGGATTCCCGGCGCGTAAGTGCCCGCCCGGCTATGCGGCCATTTCCAGCGTCGGCGGTGCCGTCGAGGCATTTTGCCGCGCTGTGGCCATCGAGATCATGCCGCGCCGCATCAACCTGGTGTCACCGGGCGTCATCGACACGCCCATGTTTGCCGCGCAGGGTAAGGAGCGGGAACAGTTGTTGGAGCAGGCAACACAAAACCACTTGATAAAAAGGGCCGGGACGGTGGATGAAGTCGCGCAGGGGATTCTGTTCGTGATTCGCAACGATTTCGTCACCGGCACCACGGTGGACGTCGACGGCGGCGCCCTGCTTCCCTGAACCGCGGCTGCTGGCAAGACCGGTGATCGCGTATAAGGTGGGTGAAAGCCCACGCCAGGCGGGCTATCGTCGAGTCACTCAGCAAGACCAGACTGGTCGGGGGACCCGCCCGGATAATCAGTAGATCACCTGGCGTCCGAGAGATGGGCGCACTTGTAGACCGGCATCTGTATCACCTTCCCGGGTTGTTCGATGCGGTCCATACGCCACAGTACGCGCTTCCCACCGCGTTCTTCGCAGGTGGGCGGATCGGGCTGGGGTAACAGCGACGCCACGATAAGGATGAGCAGTTTCAGTTCCATCGATTCGTTCCCGGATCAATTCGGCCATTGCCGGGTTAGCGCCACTAACACCGTGACACTTGAGCCTTTTCTGGTGCGATGGTGCTGCGGATCGGGGGCTGTGTGCTAAATTAACCGCAAACAGTAAAGCCCTTCTCCCCCGTGGAGAAAGGAGTAAAGAGGGGCTCGAATCTAAGGGGAGAGCGGAGAAGGAGGAAGCTCGACCACAACTTTTGCACGGTCTTCTGGGGAAGAGTCTATGTTCAGTGTTGCCGGGCAGGTCGTACTGATTTCGGGCGCGAGCCGCGGCATCGGTGCCGCGATTGCGGGCCGTTTCGCGGAGCACGGTGCACAAGTGATCGTCACCGGTCGCGAAGAGCGAACCATTACCGAACGCGCCGCGCGCCTGTCGACGGATACCGTCACTGTCGCGCCAATCGTTTGCGACGTGGCGGACGGCGCCGCGATCAGTAACTGTGTCGCCGAAGTGCTGGAACGCTTCGGCCGCATCGACACGTTGATCAATGTCGCCGGGGTCAACCGGCGCAACGCGGCGGCCGTATTCAGCGAAGAGGACTACGACTTTATCCAGGACATCAATCTCAAGGGTACCTTCATGATGTCGCAGGCCGTGGGCCGCCACATGCTGGAACGCCGCCAGGGCAGCCAGATCAACATTGACTCGTTTGTCTCGCACGGCCCTTTGCGTGGCGGCGTGCCCTATGCCATGAGCAAGTCCGGGATGAGCGCGATGACCCGGGGTCTGGCGCTGGAGTGGGGTGCTCGCGGCGTGCGCGTCAACGGCATTGCGCCCGGCTTCGTTGTCACCGACATCAACCGTAAGGTGTGGGACGACCCGGGGGTGCGCGACTGGGCCCTGCGGCAAACGCCGCTGGGGCGTCTCGGCGAGCCCGATGACATGACGGGCACCGCGATCTTTCTCGCTTCCTCCGCTTCTGCTTACCTCACCGGGCAAACCCTGCGCGTCGATGGCGGAGCGTCGGCCGGGTACGCATGGCCCATCGAACTCGCAGAGAGCTGAGTGTACTGTATGCATAATCAACCACCGCGGAGGCGTCAGTGACTGGCGCCGGCCTTCGGCAGGGCGTCTTTCCTATCGCGCCGACACCGTTTCATGACAACGGTGATCTGGACCTCGACGGTCAGCGGCGCGTTATGGACTGCATGGTCGACCAGGGCGTCGACGGCATCTGCATCCTCGCCAACTACTCGGAACAGTTTCTGTTGAGTGACGCCGAGCGGGATACGCTGTTAACGGTATGCCTGGAACACATTGCCGGGCGGGTTCCGGTGATCGTTACCTGCAGCCATTTCAGTACCGGTGTGGCCGTTGCCCGGGCGCGCCAGGCGGCAGCAGCCGGAGCCAGCATGCTGATGATGATGCCGCCCTATCACGGGGCGTTGCTGCGCGCCACGGATGCCGGCGTGTACGAGTTTTTCGCGGCCCTCTCGCAGGCCGTGGATATTCCGATCATGGTTCAGGATGCCCCATTGAGCGGGGCGAACCTGCCCGTGCCGCTGCTGGCGCGGATCGCCACGGAACTGCCACAGGTGGCGTATTTCAAGATCGAAGTGCCGGGTACCGCGGGCAAGTTACGCGCGTTGATCGATGCGGCCGGTGACGCCATCGCCGGCCCTTTCGACGGCGAGGAAGGAATCACCCTGATGGCCGACCTCGATGCCGGCGCCACGGGCACCATGCCGAGTGCGCTGATGCCCGAGTTGATCCGTCCGGTCGTCGAACATCACCTGGCCGGCGACCGCCAGGCCGCTGCGGCGCAGTACGCACGTATCCTGCCGCTGATCAACTATGAAAACCGCCAATGCGGTTTGCGGGCGTGCAAAACCGCGATGCGGGAAGGCGGGGTGATCACCAGCGATGCCGTGCGTCATCCGCTCGAGCCGCTGCCGCCGCAGACGCGTGAAGAACTCCTGCGCCTTGCCGGCGATCTCGACGTGCTCGCGCTGCGCTGGGGCAAGTGAACGGCGGTCAGCGAACGGCTGGCAGTGGACCTGCCGCGATGCCATCGCGACGAGCGTGCGGTTGTTCGTGCCGCTGCTTCTGTACTGCACACCGGTACCGGTGGCACCTTTGGAACCACCGCACGCGGATCTGAGCGGCTATCGGTTTATTCCAGCCCGGCCCGCGTACCTGCAGCGCTACCGATCGGCGCCGCACGCGGCATTGATCGGCACCTCAACAGAGCTA
>JAOTYY010000107.1 GCA_029861595.1 Gammaproteobacteria bacterium | reverse complement strand
ATCGGTTTGTTGCTGCCGGCCGTATGCTGCTGCGCTGTCGGTCTCGACGCCCCGGCCTGTGCGGCAGCAGCGCAGGCCGCAAGGAGCAACGATCCACTGCACCAGCAACGCCGCTGGTGCAGTGAAGTACTCCGCTCTCAGCCCGCGAGTCTTGGCCGTTATCACCCCCGGCGAATGGCATTTTTATTGCTTCGATGCGCAGCGTCGTGCCGTTTGGAATAACCGCTGACGCGCACGTCACCACCAGTATTGAATTTCAGCGGCGTTCAAACGGAGGACGTACATGCTTGATCCTGCCAATGCGCGTGTCTGCGTCATTGGGCTCGGCTACGTTGGCTTACCGCTGGCGGTCGAGTTCGGTAAATCGTTTCCCACGGTCGGTTTCGACGTTAACAGCCACCGCATCGGCGAGCTTCGCGAAAGCCGTGACAGCACCCTGGAGGTGACCAGCGCCGACCTGGCCGCGGCCAGCCAGCTAACCTACACGGAATCAGCCGGAGACCTGATCGATTGCAACGTCTATGTCGTTACCGTTCCAACGCCAATCGATCGCCACAAGCGCCCGGATCTGAACCCTTTGCAGGCCGCATCTGAAACCATCGGCGGATTACTCCGCGAGGGCGATGTGGTGATTTACGAATCAACCGTCTATCCCGGTGCCACCGAGGAGGTCTGTGTGCCTATCCTCGAACGGGCATCGGGCCTGCGCATGAACGAAGGGTTTTATGTCGGCTACAGTCCAGAACGCATAAATCCTGGCGATCACGAGCACCGGGTCACCAACATTCTGAAAGTGACTTCCGGTTCCAACGCGCAAGCGGCCGAATTCGTCGATCAATTGTACCGTTCAATTATCACCGCCGGCACGCACAAAACCAGCTCCATTCGCGTCGCCGAAGCGGCAAAAGTCATCGAAAATACACAGCGTGATGTCAATATAGCCCTGGTCAACGAACTGTCGCTGCTGTTCGACAAACTCGGGGTGGATTCGCTGGAGGTGCTGGAAGCCGCCGGCACGAAATGGAACTTTCTACCGTTTCGCCCGGGTCTCGTGGGCGGCCACTGTATCGGCGTGGATCCCTACTATCTCACTCACAAAGCGCAGGAAATCGGCTACCATCCACAGATAATTCTGGCCGGACGTCAGATCAACGACGGCATGGGCGCCCACGTCGCGGAGCGGGTCATCAAGCTGCTTACCAAACGCCGGATCCATGTTGTCGGCGCGAGCGTGCTGATCATGGGACTGACGTTCAAGGAAGACTGTCCGGACTTGCGCAACACGCGAGTCGTCGATATTGTCGAGGCGCTGCAGACCTATCACGCGAATGTCGATGTCTACGATCCCTGGGTGAACGCGGACGAGGCGCGGCGCGAATACGGTGTCAATATCGTCAACGCCCCGCAGAAGAATCACTACCAGGCCATCATATTGGCGGTCGCGCATCGCGAATTTCGCGAGCTCGGCGCGCAGGGTGTGCGCGAATACGGTCACGAGGATTCGATTCTGTTCGATGTAAAAGGACTGCTGCCGCGCAGCGAAGTCGACGATCGTTTATGATCGGGACGATGTCGCGACGACGAACAGGAGTCAGGACAGGATGAAGGTGCTGGTTACGGGCGCGGCCGGCTTTATCGGTGCGCGCCTGTCGCAGATGCTGCTGGAACGCGGCGACGAAGTCGTCGGGCTGGATAATCTCAATGAATACTACGACGTCACGCTGAAAGAAGCGCGTCTGGAGCGGAATCTCGCCTACCCGGCGTACCGTGACGTCCGCGTCAGCCTGGAAGACGATGAAGCGCTTGCCGAAATCTTCGAGAAATATGAATTCGAACGTGTCGTCAACCTGGCCGCACAGGCCGGCGTGCGTTACTCGCTGGAGAACCCGCGCGCATATGTCGATTCAAATGTGGTTGGCTTTCTGAACCTGCTCGAGGGCTGCAGGACGCATGGCATAGAACACCTGGTCTACGCATCAACCAGTTCCGTTTACGGCGCCAACACCAACATGCCGTTTTCCGTACACCACACCGTCGATCATCCGCTGAGCATGTATGCCGCTACCAAGAAATCCAACGAGCTCATGGCGCACACTTACAGCCACTTGTACGGACTGCCGACAACCGGGCTGCGCTTCTTTACCGTGTACGGCCCCTGGGGCCGTCCGGACATGGCATTATTCCTGTTCACGAGAAAGATACTCGCCGGCGAGCCGATAGACGTATTCAACTACGGGAAGCACAAACGCGACTTTACCTACGTCGACGATATCGTCGAAGGTGTGATCCGGGTGCTAGACACGATTCCTCAGGGCGACCCGGCATGGTCCAGTGACCGACCGGACCCCTCGACCAGCAGTGCGCCTTATCGCCTGTTCAACATCGGCAACAGCCAGCAAGAGGAACTGATGCGCTACATTGATGTTCTCGAGGAGTGCCTGGGACGTACGGCAGAAAAAAACCTGCTGCCGCTGCAACCCGGAGACGTGCCGGAAACTTTCGCCGACGTCAGCGCACTGGCAGACGCAGTCGGCTATCGGCCATCGACACCGATTGAAGTTGGCGTGGAACGCTTCGTTGCTTGGTACCGCGAGTACTACGGAGCGTAAGCCCGGGCTAGTCGAACTGCAGCGTCTTCAGATAGGCATGGAACTCAGCGTGCAATTCCGGATGCTGCAGGCCGTACTCTACCGTCGCTTGCAGATAACCTAGTTTACTGCCGCAATCGTAACGAGTGCCGCTGAACCGGTAAGCCATCACCTGCTGCGCGGACAGCAATGCAGCAATCGCATCGGTCAACTGAATTTCGCCGCCGGCGCCTTGCCCGGTGCGCGACAGTATCTCGAATATTCCGGCGGGAAGCAGGTATCGGCCGACCACCGCAAGGTTCGACGGCGCTTGGTCCAGCGGGGGTTTCTCGACGATCTTGCCTACCCTGGAGACTCGCGCATCGTCAGTAGCCACCGCCTCTACAATTCCATAACGGTCAACCTGCTCGCGCGGCACCTCTTCGACGCACAACACCGGGCAGCCATGCGTTTCGTATACCGATACCATCTGCTGCAACGCCGGCCGTTTTCCGCCATCGATCAAATCGTCCGCCAGCAATACGGCAAACGGCTCGCCACCGACGACCGGCGCGGCGCACAGCACCGCGTGACCCAGGCCAAGCGCCTGCGCCTGACGAATGTAGATGCAATTGACGCCTTCCGGCAGCACCTGTTGCACGATGTCGAGCATCTGCGACTTGCCCTGCGCCGCCAGTTCCGCCTCCAGCTCGTATGCTTTGTCGAAATGATCGGGGATCGAGTTCTTGTTTCTTCCGGTAACGAATATCAAGGTGTCGATACCCGCAGCGACCGCTTCCTCGGCAGCGTACTGGATCAATGGCTTGTCGACGATAGGCAACATCTCTTTGGGACTTGCCTTGGTCGCCGGTAGGAACCGGGTGCCCAGCCCGGCGACGGGAAATACTGCCTTGGTGATTTTGCTCTGCATATGGTCTCCGCGCGCCTCGCACCCTCAAGCGTGTAATTGTAGCAAGTACCACGCCCATACATCTTCAGTGGCGACGGTGCAGCACCTTGGCAGTGTACCCGCAACGCTGACGTCCCGTATAATTAGTAAAACGACTTCAATTGAATCACAACGCATCTGCAAAAGGACGATCCCATGACATTCGTCGTAGTCGAATCCTGCATTCGCTGCAAATACACCGACTGTGTGGAAGTATGCCCGGTGGATTGTTTTCACGAGGGTCCGAATTACCTGGTGATCGATCCCGAGGAGTGCATCGACTGCACGCTGTGCGAACCGGAGTGTCCGGTAAATGCGATCTATGCCGAAGAGGATCTGCCCGAAGATCAGGAACATTTTCTCGAGTTGAACGCTCGCCTGGCCGCTACCTGGCCGGTGTTGACGATAAAGAAAGATGCGCCGCCCGATGCCGACGACTGGACCGACGTAAAGGACAAACTGCAGTACCTGGAAGAGTAGTCCGTGCCGGACGGTGCCGCGCCGATCGTCGTCGTAGCACCCGGTGACGATCTGCTTGCAGCGGCCGCTGAGCAAATCATCACGCGCTTGCACGACGCGAGCAGTTCTCTGCCTGACGTCACATTGGTGGTGCCTTACCCCGGCTGCGTGCGCAGTTTACGCGAGGCGCTGTCGGCTGCAGCGGCCAGGGTCGGTATCGGTGCACTGCTGGGACCCCGGATCCTCCCCTATCGCACTTGGCTCACACAACTGTCCCGGCAGACGTCGCGGCACCGTACTTTGCGCGAACTGCAGCTTTACGACCTGCTGCGCGGATTTCCGCAATACTTCGATCACAGCGACTTGTGGCAAGTGTGCGACAGCATGTTGCCGCTGCTCGAGGAACTGGACACCTTGCAGATCGACCCGGCGGTATTCGCCGGACTGGCACAGACCGATGTTCGTGTCGCCAGCCAGCTGGGCCAGGAAGCGCAGGTCGTCACCGCCATTTGGAACGGTTTGCGAGAGGAACAGCCAGGCGACTCACCATTGACGCTGGCAAACCAGGCGAGCGCGGCTTTCTCCCGTCTCAACGCGGGTGGGCCGGGAGACATCGCAGTATTTATCGGCTGTGACGACCTCAGCGCTCTGGAATGCCGACTCCTCGAGCACGCCTTGCACAACGGCCGTGCCCTCGCTTGTCTCCAGTACCACGTGACACACCCAAATCCGGCGCTGGCGGACTTGCTCGAGAAATCTCGGACAGTCGAACACCCGGCTGCGAACTCGTCCGGGTATGCGTTTCTCCATCATTGCCTGGAAGACGTGCCGCTGAACAGCACACCGGATTCGCTGAGCGCTGGTGGTTACCGCGACCGTTGGGCAATCGTGCCCTGTGTCGACGACGAAACGCAGGTGCAGTTCGTTGCGGACGACATCGTGAAAATGCAACATTTGACCCGCCCGGTCACCGCAGTAGTTTCGGAAAACCGCCGACTCCTGCGTCGACTGCGCGCAGTGCTCGAGTCACGAAACGTGGTGGTCGATGACGAAGCGGGATGGACGCTATCGACGACCGCTGCCGCCACCGTGGTACAAAGGCTGCTCGACAGCGTCGACGAGGACTTCCATTTCCTGCCGTTTCTCGACCTCCTCAAATCGCCTTATCTGGCACCGCCCGGAATATTTGCCACGCGCGAGCAACTGCAATCGGCCGTGCATCACTTCGAACGAGCAGTGGTGCGCCACGCCCAGGTGCACAGCGGACTGCAGCGATACCGGTGGCACATCGAGACCCTCTCGGCACAGAGGGGTTCGCGTGACCACGCTGAAGCTGGTCTGCAGCTGGCACTGCTCGACGCGATCCAGGATGCAACAGATGATTTATCGCGTTTTCACACGCAATCCAGGCCGCGGCGTATCAGCGAGTTTCTCGCCTGGTTGCGTGAAGCCCTGGAACGACTGGGCTGCAGCGTGCGTCTGGGCGAGGACCAGGCAGGTACGCAGCTGCTGCGGTTGCTCGATGAACTGGAACGGGATACCGGCGCCGAGGTACGCCTCGAGTGGCGCGATGCCAGGATCTGGCTGGCGCGTGCGCTTGAACAGCAACGCTATCAGCCAGAACGCCGCGGCGCCAGCGTACGGCTGCTGAACCTGCGCGAAGCGATTCTCCAGCGCATAGACATTGCGTACCTGCTGGGTGCGAACCAGGAGCACTTCCCGGGCCGGGACAACAGCGTGTCGGCGTTTTTCAACGACAGTGTGCGCCGCGAACTCGGCATTCGCACACATCGCGAAACTCTGGCCCTGACCCGCTACCGGTTTAAATTATTGTTGAGCAACGCGCAAACCGTGATCGCCTGTTTTGCACGCGAGTCGCAGGGCGAACCGCTGCAACCGACGCAATGGCTCACCGCGCTCGACAGCTGCCACGAGAACGCCTACGGTGAACCGTTGTGTGTTACGGAATTCGGCGCCGAGGAGACGAGCTACGGCGATGTCACACCAGAACTGCCGCCTGCCTGGACAGAGATTTCGACGCGCCCGGCGATACCCGTCAGCGAGCAGCTGATTCCCGAGACACTTTCCGCGAGCGCGCATCAGCGATTGGTCGATTGCCCTTACCTTTTCTACGCGCAGGATTGCCTGCGTCTGAGAGCGGCTGATGAAATTGCCGAAAAACTGCGCAAATCCGAATACGGCAATCGTGTACACAGTTGTTTGCAGGCATTTCACCAGGACCCCGACACCGCACACTTACTGCAGACCGATCCCGAACAGGCCGAGCGCCGGCTGTTCGATATTTCCGCGGGTATTTTCCACCGTGACGTGCAGAACAACTTCGAGCACCGCAGTTGGCTGTATCGCTGGCGACGCTGCATCCCGGGTTACATCGCATGGCAGATCCGGCGCGCGCAGGACTATCCGCTTACCGATACCGAGGTGACACTGACCCGCCGGCTGAATGACAATTTGACCATTCAGGGAAAAATCGATCGCATCGACCGCAACGAGCGCGGCGCCACCGCTATCGCCGACTACAAAACTGGGCGCGCCGCGAACACTGCGGCGGTGCGCAATGGCGAGGACGTGCAGGTCGTTACCTACGCGCTGTTGATGGACGATATTGAGCGAGCCGAATACCTGCGAATCACTGCCGATGGTCCCAAGAGCAGCGGCGTGATCGAAGCATCCGAAATCGGCCGGATAGGCGGCGCGATCAGCGCGCGGTTGGAGGACGTAAAACGGCGAATTCACGCCGGCGAGCCACTGCCCGCCTGGCAAGGTCCACGCTGTGATTATTGCGACATGCAGGGCATATGCAGGCAACCGCTCTGGCAGCACAACGGCTGACCAGCCCGCATGTTGTCGTGCAACACGCAGGTTAACCGGTCACTGCAGGACGAAAATCTCGCCCTCGGTGCTGGCGAAAATCGCCTGTTTATCCAGCGGCACCGGCGATGCGAACACCTGTGCTTCGGCGTTGAATTTCCAGATTTCCGCACCGGTCACTAGATCGATCGCGTAAAGAAAACCGTCCGTGCTGCCGACGTAGACGACCTGCTCGACGACTGCGGGTGAGGAGTAGATCTTACCGTACGTGCGGTACTCCCAGAGCTTGTGCCCGGTTGCGCGCGTCAACGCGTAGACATAACCGTCGGTGCTGCCGAACACGATTGTGTTACCGGTCATGGCCGGGGACGAGTAGATCTTGTTGCCGGTCCGGTAACGCCAAACTTCCTGGCCGGTTTTGGTGTTGATGAGACGCATGAAGCGGTCGTCGCTGCCAATCGCCAGCGTGCCGCTGCTCACCGATGGCGAGGAATAAATCGGTTCAGTGGTTTTGAAACGCCAGATCTCGACGCCCGTCGCTGCGTCCACGGCGTATACGCGTGTGTCGCCGCTGCCGAAATACACCCGGCCCGCTTCGATCGCCGGCGACGAATACACCCGCCCATCGGTCTTGAAACGCCACATTTCGACGCCGGTCTTGGCGGCCAGCGCGTACACGTGCCCGTCTTCGCTGCCCGCATAGACCACCTCCATGCTCACGGCAGGCGACCCGTAGACGATACCGCCCGTCTTGAACTTCCACAGCACCGCGTGCGAAGCGGTGTCCACGGCGTACACGTGGCCATCCCAGCTGCCGAAATACACTACGCCATCGGCATAGGCCGGTGTGGACTCAATCGTCGCGCCCGCCTGGAAATTCCAGAGTTCGTTACCGCTTTCCGCCGAGATGGCCCGCAATTTACCGTCGCCGGTGCCGTAATAGACGACCCCGTTTGCTTCCAGAGGCGACGAATAGGACGTGACGCCGGTCTGGTACTTCCATTTCAACTGATTCAGGGTCAGCATCGGCTCGCGGGAATACTCGCCGGAGCGCATGGAATCGGCGCGAAACATAGCGCTCTTCACGACGCTGGCGCCGCCGCAGCCACCGAGCACGGCGCAAGCTACGATGACACCAATTGCGCGCAGGCGTTTCATATACGGTTCTCCTCGGACATTGCCGGTAGTTCGCTGAACGAAAGCCCGGCTCAGGTATCGTAGTTATCGCCACGACCGGCGAATACTTCAGGGGAAAAATTCTCGAATTTTGTGTACGACCCCAGGAACGTCAGGCGGACTTTACCTATCGGGCCGTTGCGCTGCTTGCTGATTATGATTTCGGCGGTCCCTTTGTCGTTGCTGTCCTCGTTGTACACCTCGTCGCGGTACACGAAGATAATGACGTCCGCATCCTGTTCGATGGCACCGGATTCGCGCAGATCCGCCATGATCGGACGTTTGTCCGTGCGCTGCTCCAGACTGCGATTGAGCTGCGACAGAGCAATGATGGGCACGTTCAGCTCCTTCGCCAGCGCCTTCATGGAGCGGGATATTTCGGAGATTTCCGTGGCGCGGTTTTCCTTGGTGCCAGGCACCTGCATCAACTGCAGATAGTCGACGACAATCAAGCCCAGGCCCCGTTCACGTTTCAACCGCCGTGCACGCGCGCGCAGCTCGATCGGCGTCAGCGCCGGCGAATCGTCTATGTACAGGTTCGCCTTGTGTGAAAGCAGCGACATTGCAGAGGTAATGCGGTGCCAGTCGGTTTCCACCAGCTGACCGGAACGCAACTTGTGCAGATCGATCCGGCCGAGCGATGCGATAAGACGCATCGCCAGCTGTTCGCCTGGCATTTCCATGCTGAAGAAGGCCACCGGCGAGTCCTGGTCGATCGCGGTGTGTTCGGCGAGATTCATCGCGAAGGCGGTTTTACCCATGGACGGGCGACCAGCGACGATAATCAGGTCAGCGTTCTGCAACCCCGATGTTTTGTCATCGAGGTCGTGAAATCCGGTGGACAGCCCGGTAACCGGGTTTTGATTGGTGAACAACTCGTCGATGCGGTCCACCGCGGCCGTGAGTATCTGCTTGATATTCTTGAAGCCCTGTTGACCACGCGATTTCTGATCGGCGATGCCAAAGACTTTCGCCTCGGCCGTATCGAGCAGTGCGTCGCTGTCCTGCCCCTCGGGATGGTACGCGGAGTTGGCGATTTCGTTACCGACCACAATCAGCTGGCGCAGCACGGACCGCTCGCGAACGATATCGGCGTAAGCGGTAATATTGGCGGCACCGGGTGTATCCTGCGCGAGCCGCCCCAGGTAAGCCAAGCCACCCGCTTCTTCGAGCTGTCCGGTGGTGTCGAGCTGTTCGGAAAGCGTCACCACGTCACGTGGGCGGTCCGCCTCGGCCAGTTCACCGATGGCGCGGAAGATCAGCCGGTGTTCTTTCTGATAAAAATCGCTTTCGCTGACACGGTCGGCAACGTTATCCCACGCCTCGTTACTCAGCAGCAGGCCGCCCAGCAACGCCTGCTCGGCCTCCACCGACTGCGGAGGCAGCTTCGGCAAGCGCGCGGCAAACGGATCGCCCGCTACTTCGATTGTCACCTCATTCATGACGGAAAGTGGCTTAACATGCGCGACAGTATATCGCGAGTTTCCGACAAGCGTCGCTCAATCCTCGGCTTCCACCACAACGACGATCTTGGCGTCGATATCGGTATGTAAATGCACCCCCACTTCGTGCTCGCCAAGCGTCCGCAGCGGTCCGTCCGGCAGGCGAATCTCGCGCTTCTCGATCGGCAGGCTCAGTTCTTCCAGCGCGGTAGCGATCTCGCTGGTGCCGATCGAGCCAAACAACTTGCCCTCGGTGCCGGCTTTTGCCGAAATCGTCACGCGCACGTCGACCAGGTCCTGCTGACGCAGGTTCGCCGCGTCCAGACGTTCCCGCGCCAACCGCTCCAGTTCAGCGCGGCGCTCTTCCACTTCCTTGATATTCTCCGGCGTCGCCACTTTCGCTTTGCCGGTGGGTACCAGGAAGTTTCGCGCATAGCCTGCCTGCACCTGCACCACATCCCCGAGTTCGCCCAGGTTTTCCACTCTTTCCATCAATATCAACTGCATCGGTTTAACCCCCGTTCAGATAGTCATCGGGTATGCCTGTGCGCGCACCGTCTTGCAGCACGACCGCTCACGAAGGCGGCGCCGCCGCCCAACGCCGCCGTATATCGGTCCAGCCATCCAGCATGCCCAGCAATGCGATCAGCAACGCCATGTGTACAAATGCGAAAAACAGCAGCACGTAGAGGCCGACTAACCAGCCGCGCCCCAGGTCACGCTGCTTGACCACGCCGTGCGCCACAGCCAGGCCTTGAAACAGATAGACCGCCACGAGCAGCACCGCGACATTCACCAGGAAGCCGGTTTGCAGCAGCCAGGCGGCGACCATTACAACCAGCGCCACACTCCCGGCGACCCGGCCGAGCCGCAGCTCACGAAACTCCTCGCCAAAGCCACCCGGGTTGAACAATATCGCCTGCCACCAGCGCGCCAGCAACAGGCTGACCAGTGTATTTACAGTGAGTGCCGCGCCGGTAAAACCGCTCATCAGCGCGGCGATTCGAGCCAGCAGTTCCTGCCATGCCTGTGCGTCGAAATCCGCCGGTTGCATGCCCAGCTCCGCCTGCACACGCGCGGCGGGTAGCGCCTGCGACAGGCCCTCGTACCACATTTCCGCCGGATCGTCGACCAGCATGAACAACAGCCCGATCACGATCAGGCCAAATCCAGCCGCCACCCATACACTCAACTGCAAGCGCACGGTTGCGCGAAGCACGGCTGCCACGCTCAGCACTGGCACCCAAACCGTCAACGCAAGCAGCACGCCGACGTCGGGCTGGCCGAGCGACGCCCACAGCAGTGCCAAGCTGCCCAGCGCCGCGACGCCGCCTGCAGCCAGACCGCCGGTGAGACCCTTGCGCAGCGCATACAGCGCGACCGACGCACCTCCAATCCAGAGAGCTGGCGGTACGATCAACGACAGCGCCAGGCTGGCGGCCGCAACCAGGCCCGCCTGCATGGGCCCGCGCATGACAAACACTGCTAAACCACGCATGTTGACTGTGTCGTCGCGGTGCAGGGAAGGTGCACATCCGGTGAGACCAACCGGCGCGCGGTTACCCTGCATATGCGAAATCTGCCTAGTGGTTGTCTGTATAAGGCAACAACGCCAGATAACGCGCGCGCTTGATCGCGGTTGCCAGCTGCCGCTGATACTTCGCTTTGGTACCGGTGATGCGACTGGGCACGATCTTGCCCGTCTCGGTTATGTAGTTCTTCAGGGTGTTGAGATCCTTATAGTCGATCTCGGTTACGCCTTCGGCAGTAAAACGGCAGTATTTTCGGCGCCGGTAAAAACGTGACATGGTTGCTGCTCCCTATTCGGTCGCCGTAACTGCTTCTTTGGCAGCGGCGTTGTCGGTGGCGTCGCCGGACGCATCCTCGGTTGCCACGGCCTGTTCGCGTGGCGGGGACGTATCGCGCACTTCACGCACCTCGTCCTCGGCTTCTTTGCTCTTGGCAAGGTAAGAAGTTTCGCTGACTGCGGTGCGGCGCTTGATGACAAGGTTACGCAGCACGGCGTCGTTGAATCTGAACGCATCCACGAGTTCGTCGTGAGCCTGCTGCTCGCACTCGATGTTCATCAGCACGTAATGCGCTTTGTGAATCTTGTTTATCGGGTAGGCGAGTTGCCGGCGTCCCCAGTCTTCGAGCCGGTGAATAGTGCCTTTCTGGGCCTCGATGATACCTCGATAGCGTTCGATCATCGCGGGCACTTGTTCGCTCTGGTCAGGATGGACCAGAAACACCACTTCGTAGTGTCGCATAGGTGCTCCTCTCGGATTAGCAGCTACGAATCAGTTCCGCAGCAAGGAGTAAATCTGATTGTAATACCGTCCCTGGACGGCGCGCTGCATTCTAATGGAGGACCCGGAATGGTGCAACGAACAGCGCCCCTGATCTCGCCGGGGGTGGGCTTCTCCCCCGCCTTGGGAGAGCAGTCGAGCCCCCGTCACTCCCCGCGTTCCTTGGAGGCCTTTGCATCCATGCCCTCTCCCACTGGAAGGGCTGGGGTGAGGGTCTTTGCGGGCTAAATCAGTACCCGCACGTCGCGCTCAAGGTAGTCGCCCCACGCGCGTACGTGCAGATCCTCCTGCGAATGCTCCTTGAGCGCGTTGATCACCGCGCGGGCCAGTTGCAGGTCGGTTATCAGTGGAATGCCGATATCCACCGCCCGCCGGCGGATGAGGTACCCGTCGGGGCGCCCCAGATCGTCGTAGCTGCGGGGTATATTGATGACCATGTCGATACGTCCGTCGTCCATGGCGGCGAGCGCGCTGCCGCCGTCATCGTCGGCCTTTCCGACCCGGGTGCAGTCTATGCCGACCGCTTCGAGCGCCTCAGCCGTGCCTTCGGTCGCATACAACGGCAACTTCAGGTCGTCCGCGATTGATCTCGCTTCATCGGTAAACCAGTACTTGTCGGAAATCGGGCCGAGCGACAACAGCACACCGTTGCGCGGCATCTTGAACCCGGCAGCCAGCAGCCCCAGCAGTAACGCTTCGCTCAGATCGTCACCGATACAGCCGACCTCGCCCGTGCTGGCCATTTCCACGCCCAGCACCGGGTCGGCTCCCACCAGCCGGGAGAACGAAAACATCGGCACTTTCACGCCCACGTAGTCCAGGTCCAGACTGTTAACGCTGTTGTGCTTGGCGGTGCCCAGCATCCGGCGCATCGCCTCACGCGCGAAATTCACGCCGGTCACCTTGGACACGAAGGGAAAGCTGCGCGACGCACGTAGATTGCACTCGATGACTTTGACACTGTTGCTTTTGGCCAGGAACTGCACGTTGAACGGTCCGGTAATATTCAGTGCACGCGCCAGTTCCGCGGAAATATGCTTGATTCGCCGCAGCGTCGAGATGTAAAGCGATTGCGGCGGCAGGACCAACGTCGCGTCACCGCTGTGCACCCCGGCATCTTCGACGTGCTCGCTGATTGCCCACAATACCAGCCGCCCCTGATCGGCGACGGCGTCGAATTCGATTTCACGGGCGTGTGTTTCGAATTTCGAAACCACCACCGGATGCTCCGGTGATACGTCGATCGCGCGATCGAGTATCCAGTGCAATTCGTGCACTTCATGGGCAACGCTCATGGCAGATCCGCTGAGCACGTAACTCGGCCGCACGAGTACCGGAAATCCACCGAGTTCGTCTACGATAGCGTCTACGTTGCTGACGTCGGTAACGTGGGTCCAGCGCGGCTGATCGATGTCGAGCTTGTCGAGCAGGGCACTGAATTTGCTCCGGTCCTCGGCGCGATCGACGTTCTCAGACGAAGTGCCGAGAATCGGCACCCCGTTCTCACTCAAGCGCATGGCCAGGGTATTCGGGATCTGCCCGCCCATGCTTATGACCACCCCAAGCGGTTTTTCACGCTCGCACAGATCGAGCACCGCCTCGGCGCTCAACTCATCAAAGATCAGCTTGTCGCATTGATCGTAGTCGGTGCTGACGGTTTCCGGGTTGTAGTTCATCATCATCGCTTCGATGCCGGATTCGCGCGCAGCCTGGACGGCGTTCACGCAACACCAGTCGAACTCCACACTGGAACCGATGCGGTACGCACCCGATCCCAGCACCAGCACTTTCTTCCGCCACGAAGGTTCCAGATCGCTGCTCTGGGCATGATAAGTCGCATATGTGTAGTTGGTTTCCGCGGGAAACTCCGCCGCCAGCGTATCGATCTGCGGGTAATGAGGGAACAGATCCAGTTCGCGCCGCCGTTCGCGCACCGCTTTTGCGGAGAAATTCGTCAGGCGCGCAATCTTGGCGTCGGAAAACCCCAGGCGCTTGGCGTCGAGCAGCAACTCGTAGTCGAGTTCACCACGGTGCACCGCCAGGCGCTGATGCATCC
>JAOTYY010000106.1 GCA_029861595.1 Gammaproteobacteria bacterium | reverse complement strand
AAACCAGCCCCCTGGCACGCCACTTGTCGAATACGGCAGTCACTTCTCGGTGTGCGGCGTTTAACGCCTCGGCCGGTTTCATGGTGCCTTTCGCTGCGTTGGCGAACATCGTCGGAATGGTCCAGTTGCCGAAGATCTCGTCGATCGCGGCATTGGCGTGCCCGGGGTAACCGACGCTGGTCACCCAATCGGACACGTCGGAAAAGATGTTGTACTTGTCTTCCGGTACGGCTTTGGGGTCCCGGGCCACCAGCTGCCCCAGATCGGGTACCGTTTGCGGAAAACACGGAAAGTTGTAGAACTGGCTCGCCAGGAACGCAGTGCGGAAGTTGCCAACGTAGTCGACGAGAAACTGCTTGGCGCCGTCGATGTTTTCGGCGAATTTCCAGATGACGTAGATGTCGAGCAGGTGCTGCAGGCTGACACGCCGCGCCGGTCCGGCGGCCGCCTTGGCGAGCATGATGTTATTGGCAACCGGAATTTTTTTGTTTTCCCCGGTACGCGTGATGGATATTGCATTGAGTGTCAACGAGCCGCGACCAGCCAGTAAAAAGCGATTGTTGGACGATGGATCCCAGGTGAAGACCGCGTCCGTCATCGATTCCTCATACAGCGCCTTGACGAACTTCAAGGCTTCCAGGGTTTGCGGTGACTTCAACATCGGGCGCCCGTGCTCGTCCTGTACCGAGGCGCCGAACGACAGCATGATCGAGCGCAAGGCCATATTGCTGTCCAGCTCCGGCGCCAAACCTATTCCGACGGGGACGTGGTGCTTGCGCATGATCCTGCGGCCACCGACCCGCACATCGTCCCAGGTATCGGGGTAAACGCCGACGTCGTCCCACAGGTCCTTGCGGTAGTTGATGGGGTCGGGGACGTAACTGTCGGAGAATCCGTAGTACTTGTCGGTCCTGGTGTTGTAGGTGCTGCGCACCGCAAGATCGATGGGCTTACCGTAACGACGTTCGCACTCGACGTAGATGTCACGGTGATCGATGACGTGCTCCTCGAACAGTGGTGGCGGCGTCAGGAACATGAACAGGTCGTGTCCTTTGCCAGCCGCCACCTCCGCGGTGGCGCGGCTGTTCAGGCTGGTTATGCCGACGGTGTCGACGATAACGCGGGTATCGTTGCGCTCACCCCATTCCTTGACGTAGGTGTTCTTGAACCACTCGTCGTAGGCCGGTACAAAATGATTCCACTGCAGGATCTTTAGGGTTTTCTGCCGGGCATGCGCGCGGCGTGGGGTTAGCAGCACGGGACCGGAACCGGCGGCCAGCACCGTCGATCCAGTGGCCTGCAGAAATCTGCGGCGGGAAATCGTTCGCTCGGCCGCGGGCTTAGTGCGTTTGGTCGTCATAGCGGACTCCAATGGTTCAGGGATCGGGCGGCCAAAACCAGGCACCATGCCGCACGAGCAAATGTACCCTTTCGGTGCGAATAGCGGCCGCGTGGACCGCTCCTTGAATCCGTGGGCAACTTGCGGCGGTCGCTTGCCCACGCCGCTCGAGGAGAATTGCGGGATACCGGACGCCTGCCGCTTGGATCCGGAGGGAACAACCGGTGCGTGTACCGTGAGCGGCAGACGCTCCTGCAACCCGGCTCGTTGAGGCTGCCACAGGAGTCTGCCAGCTTGCCTCGGCAGATTGTGCGGCTGTTATCTGGCGCCGACTATGTCAACCACTCGACCTACTGCAAACCCAGCGTATGCTGGCCGACAGAGTCATCCCCGAGGCGGAACCAGTATCCGGCGACACGCGCCTCGCCGCAGCGATTGACCAGACGATCGGCGCGCAGCGAATAGCGCCAAGCTGGATCAGGTAATCTCTGCGAGTGTCACCTGGCGATTCTCGTCGTTACTGAGTACCGCGGCATCGATAACGCACTGCACGTTCAAACCATCCCGGAAACTGGGCCGCAGCGGTTGATCCGCGACAATTGCATCGATGAATTGACGGGCCATGAACGGTTGGGTTCTGAACACATCGCGATAGGTGTTGTGCACCGTGTCGCGCCGCGCGTTGGCCCAGATGTGGTCCGGAATCGGCAGTTCTTTCACGGTTGCCTCATCGTGCCGGGAGCCCGAGACGCGTTGCACGGTATCCCAGTCCGTGAAGCTGTACAGCGTGCCGGCAGAGCCGTGAAACTCCATGTGATGCGTCTGTCCAAAAGGTGTGGGCTCATGCGCGACAGTGCTCGCGTGCAACACGCCCTGGGCGCCGCTCGCGAAACTGAGCATGACTATGGCGGTGTCTTCGCTGCGTTCATAACCACCGCCAACCGGGGTGCGGTCCGCGCGGGGGACCATCGCCCCGAACTGGGCGTTCACCGCAACGATGTCACCGTACAGCCACATTGCCAGGTACAGGAAGTGGGAGCCGATGTCGCCCAGCGCACCGGCTCCTCCTCGACTGGCGTCGAAGCGCCAGTTATACGCAGTGTCTCTGCCGAAGCCGGTGTAATAGCGCAGATTCAAATGATACGGCTTGCCGATATAACCGCCGTCGATCAACTCTTTCAGATAGCGCGCCGTCGGCATGTAGCTATAGGTGAACGGCACCATGGTTTTCACGCCCTGCTGTTCTGCCAGCGTCGTCATCTGCTCGGCCTGTCGATAGTCGAGTGCCAGCGGTTTTTCACACAACACATGCAGGCCGGCGTGCAGCGCCCGCATTGCGATCGGGAAATGCGTGTGGTTGGGCGTTGCTATCACCAGCGCCTGCACATCGCCACTGTCGATCAGCTTTTCAGCACTGTCGTATACGTGAGGAATGTGCCAGCGGTGAGCGACATTTTCAGCTTTCGTCAGAGTGCGTCCGCATATCGCTTTGAGGTTCGCGGCCGGATGTTGTGCGAGCGCGGGCAGATACATGGCGTCCACCCACCAGCTCGTACCGACGACGCCAAGCGCGACTTCCTGCGTGTGGCTGGACTCATTGATCATACGAGCCGATCGACCGGTCGCTCAGGCGCGCGCGGGAATGTCAGTTGCCGAGCGCAACCCGCCGGCCTTGTTTTGCGCTGCGAACTACGGCCTCGATCACCTGCATGCGGCGCCGGTTGCTCAACATATGCCTAATCGAGGACACCGACACCGCTCAACACAGCTTGCAACTGGTGGGCGTTCTGAAAGTGTACGGCGTGTACGCCCAGTCGCTGCGCCGTGGCCACGTTGACTTCACTGTCGTCGATGAACAGCGTGCGCGCAGGCGTGAGCCGAAAGCGTTCCAGGGCCAGCTCGAAAATGTCCGGGTCCGGCTTGCTCATGCCGACCTCCCCGGAGACCACGATAGCTTCGAACCACGACAGGAAATCAAACCGCCGGCGCGCGACGGGGAATGTTTCGGCGGACCAGTTGGTCAATGCGTAGAGACGGTGGCCCCGCTTGCGCAACTCCGCCAGGATTTGCACGCTGCCTTCGATCGCGCCACCCAGCGTTTCGTCCCAGCGCAGATGCCAGGCGGCGATGAGTGCAGACTGGTCGGGATGCACCTGCTGCAATTCCGCCACCGCTTCGGCAAAGGGTTTGCCGGCATCCATCTGACGGTTCCACTCGGCGGTGCAGACGGTAGCGAGAAAGTGCTCCATCGACGTTTCGTCGCCATCGAACAGTTTCCGGTACAGGTGGCGCGGATCCCATTCGATCAGGACATTGCCGAGATCGAACAGAATTGCGTCGTAGGTTGCAGCGGAGGATTTGCGCATTTCGGCGACAGTATACTTATTTGCCGGGGGTCAGATGCCGGCAAATAAGTATACTGTCCCCGGAATTAAATTTACTTCGCGGGCAACAGCGTTGCACCGCGTTCAGCGACGTCAATGGTGACGCGGGTCCCGGTCTCGATAAGGTTGTTCACCTGGTGCTCGACGACGAACAGCTCGCCCAGGGGTGAGCCGACGATATATTCCACATGATTACCGAGGTAGGTTGCCTGCAGTACTTCGCCGCCGCCGCCGTCCTGTTGCCCGGCGCTGATCTGCACGGCCTCCGGCCGCAACGCAACCTTGGCGCCGCCCGGGCTCAGACCTCGGTGCGGTAACTTCTTGCGCAACCCGCCGATGTCGACGACGGCCAGTTCGCCGTCGAGTTCCTCAATCGTCGCGTCAACCAGGTTTGCATCACCGATGAAGTCCGCGACGAACGCGTCCGCCGGTTCTTCGTAGAGTTGCCGTGGCGTGCCTTCCTGCGCGATATCGGCGTCATTCATGACAATGATGCGGTCCGATACCGCGAGCGCCTCTTCCTGGTCATGGGTGACGTACACGGAGGTCAGTTCGAGACTGCTCTGCAAGTCACGAATGTCCTGGCGTACCCGGCGGCGTAACTTGGCATCCAGATTGGACAGCGGCTCGTCGAACAGCAGCACCGAGGGTTCCAGCACCAGCGCCCGCGCCACCGCCACGCGTTGTTGCTGGCCACCGGACAACTCGCTCGGCAACCTCGCACCGAAACCGGTCAGTCCCACCATCTTCAGTCCGTGCTCGGCTTTTTCGATGGCCTGCTGCTTCACTACGCCGCTGACCTTGAGGCCGTAGGCGACATTCTCAATCACCGTCATATGGGGAAACAGTGCGTAGGACTGAAACACCATGGTCACGTCGCGCGACGTTGCCGGCAGGGAACTCACTTCCTTATCGGCGATGAAAATCTGTCCGGCACTGGGCATCTCCAGTCCCGCAATGAGTCGCAGGGTCGTTGTTTTACCACAACCACTGGGGCCGAGCAGGGTCACCAGCGTGCCCGGCTCGATGGTAAACGAAATCTCGCGCACCGCCGCCACGGCGCCATAATTCTTAGTTACGTTTACAAACCGAACACTGGCAGCTTTCCTGACCATTACACACTTGCTCCAGCGACTTGCCCGCCCGCGGGCGGGCGGCGCCGGCCGAGTTGACGTTCGCCAACCACTAACTGTACTAAAAGAACGGCGGCGATCATTACCAGGATCAACACCGATGCGTAGCTTATCGCGAGGCCATAATCGCCATTTTCCACCCGGCCGATGATATACGCGGTGGCCATGTGGTACTCGGCGCTGACTAAAAAAATCACCGCGCTGATGGCGGTCATTGCGCGCACGAAACTGAATACCAGCGCGGCAACAATCGCGGGCCGCAGCAGTGGCAGAATCACCCGGCGCACCGTGGTAACAGTGTTCGCTCCCAGTGTCAGCGAGGCTTCGTCCAGGCTTTTGTCCAGCTGTGACATGGCGGCAACGCCGGCGCGCACACCGACCGGCATGTTGCGGAAAATGAAGCAGATTACCAGTATGACACCGGTGCCGGTGAGTTCGAGGGGCGGGACGTTGAAGGCCAGGATGTAGCTTACGCCGATCACGGTGCCGGGAATGGCGAAGCTCAGCATGGTGCCGAATTCGAACACATCTCTGCCCGTAAAGCGCTGCCGCACTAACACGTAGGCAGTCAGCAGACCCACCGATGCCGTCAACGGCGCCGCAATCGCGGCGATCATGAAGGTAGTGCCGAATGAATTCCACGCTGCCCCTTTCCAGTAAATACCATCCGGCCCCACAGTGACCGAAAATGCATCTGCGTAATGCCGCAGCGTGAGCGAGTGGTCGAGGCCCCACACTTCGAAGAAGCCACCGAACATAATCATGCTGTAAATCACCGCGGTGAAACCCGCCCATGGCAAAGCCGTGCCATACACCATCCAGGTGAGCCGCGGCGGCAGGAACACGGGAATGCCGGTGTCGCCTTTACCGGTGACCGTGGCGTAGGATTTGCGACCCAGCCACAGGCGCTGCATCGCAAATGCCGTCAAGGTAAAGCACAGCAGCACGATGGCCAGCACGGCGGCGCGTCCCTGATCGTGCTGGGCACCGACGATGGCAAAGAAGATCCCTGTGGACAGCACATCGTACTCGGCGCCCAGCACCAGCGGATTACCGAAGTCGGCGAGCGCTTCAATGAATCCCAGTAGAAACGCGTTGGCGATACCGGGACGCATCAAGGGCAGGGAGACGGTCGTGAAAGTTCGCCAGCCATCGGCGCGCAGCGTCTGCGCCGCTTCCTCCAGCGAGGGACTTACGCCCTCGACGACACCGATCAGTACCAGGAACGCTATCGGCGTATACGCCAGCGTCTGCGCCAGCCAGATGCCGGGTAACCCGTAGATATAGCGACTGGGCGTAATGCCGAGCCCCCATTCCATGAGCTGGGTCAGGGTGCCTGACACGCCGAACAAAAGAATAATGGCAAGACCGATGACAAAAGGCGGCGTGATCAGCGGCAGCACCGTCATCACCCGCAGCAGCTTTTTCGCCTTAAAGCCGGTGCGCGTGGCGAGCAACGCGAACGCCAGCCCCAGTGCGGTCGTGCTGGCGCCGGTGAGCACGCCGAGCAGCAGCGAGTTCCAGGCGATGCCGCACGCCACTCGCCCGCCCAGGCAGCCCAATCCCCAGATGTCGCGCGAAAACAACTTCACGAGGAACAGCGCGGGCGCAAACTGGTAATCGTTGTCCTGAAAGGCGCTGGCAAGTACCTGGAGGATCGGGTAGAAAATAAAGATAGCGACCAGGGCAACAATGAGAGAAACGGCACCGACCACGAAGCCGTCGCCATTTACCGCGCCCCGCGCCGCGAGACCCTGGGCGAGCAGAAACAAGGATGCACCGCACACCAGCAGCGCACCATAGCCCATGCCGAATTGACGCTGCCCGAACGGGCCGAAAGCGCTCTCGAACACGGCATATTCCCAGCCGCTGATACCGATGGCGAAACCCTGTGCCAGGCTGTACGCAAGGCCGAACACACCGCTGGCGATCAGCACGCGGGCATACAATGGATCGGTGCGGTTGCGGCGCCATACGGCGAGCGGCGCCAGCAGCGCCAGCGCGGGCGGTAGCAGCCAGGGTCGTTCGTGAACCAGCGCCTGGATCAGACCCGGTGCGTAGTCGCGATCGGAAAAGAGGTCGGCCAGCCAGACGAACGACCAGAAGCCGTCCTCGATGGCGTACCAGGGCAGACCCGCGAATCCGAGCCAGCCCATGGCAAGCCACATGACGATGCTGCGGTCGAGGCCTGACTGTCGCGGGATCATGACGTTACACTCACCCGGGAGGAGTCTGCGAACCGACCACGTGGGGTGGCCGGTCCGCGAACGACTCCCGGACAGAAGTGAAGCGGCAGTTATTACCCTGCCACGGATTCCGTGCTTACGTTCAGCGCGGCAGCGACTTCACTTCTTTGTCCCATTTGGCCAGCAGGCGGCGCCGCTCGGCCGAGGAACCATACTTCTTGAAGTCGTAATCGATCAGCTTGATGTCCTTCAGATCGGGTGCCTCGGGTGGTGGATTGGCGCTGGCGTTCGAGGGCACCTGATAGGCTCTGGCCTGCTTGGCCATCGTCTGGATCTTAGGGTCCAGCGCGAAGTCATAGAACTTCTTGGCGCTGTCGGCGTTGCGCGCACCCTTGATGATGCTCATCGAGCCGATCTCATAGCCAGTGCCTTCGCAGGGGGATACGACCTCAATCGGAAACCCCTTGACGACCTGGGTCACGATGTCGTGCTGGAACACGATGCCGATGGTCGTTTCGCCGCGCGCGGCCGCCTTGATCGGGGCCGAACCGGATTTGGTGTACTGGTTGATGTTCTTGTGCAGGCCTTTCATGAACTCAAAACCCTCGTCCTCGCCGAATATCTGCACGATTGTCGCCAGCGTGGTGTATGCGGTGCCCGAGGAGTTGGGATTAGCCATTTGCACGTGGCCTTTGAAAGCCGGGTTGAGGAGGTCCTTCCAGCATTTCGGCGTCGGCAGGTTGTTTTTCGCCAGCAGGTCCTTGTTGTAGCCAAACCCGAGCGCGCCGGCATAGATACCGACCGTGCGATTGCCGGAGTCCGAACCCTGCCGTTGCGCCCAGTCATGGAGCTTGGGCAGCATGGGTGACATGTACTTCTCGGTCAGGCCTTCTTCTGCTGCCTGCAGGTGCGGATCGCCGGTGCCGCCCCACCAGACATCGCCTTTCGGGTTGCGGGATTCGGCTTTGATCTGCGCAAAGGTCTCGCCGGAGCTTTTACGGGTCATGGCGACGTCGATCCCGGTTGCCTTTTTGAACTCCTCCACCATCAACTGGCACCACTCGATCTGCGGGCTGCAGTAGAGGGTCAGTTTTTCGGCCGCTTGCAGAGCGGATGGGCCGAATGAGGCCAAGGCCGTCACAGCCGCCAGCGCGGCACCCAAGAGCTTATTGTGATAATTCATAGATTTCTCCTCCGACTTCGGGTTTGTGGTCGTCAGACCGAAGACGTATTCTGCCGGGCTCACGGATAGAGTCGGCTGATCTCGCCCTCCCGTGCATCGTAACCGTTTTGTCATGAATGAAACAGAACTAGAACAACGCCTAATGGCGGCCCAGAGCATCGCCCGCGACGCCGGTCAGCAGGCGCTGGAGTATTTCTCCCGCCATGCGCAACTGCAGGTTGAATCGAAAGGTGTGAGCGACCGGGTGAGCGAGGCCGATCGGGCGGTGGAGGACACCATCGTCAACCGGCTGCGGGCACTGTACCCGGACGACGCCGTGCTTGGCGAAGAAAGCGGCGCCAGTCCGGGCAGCCTGTCGGATGCGCCGGTCTGGGTCATCGACCCGATCGACGGCACCGATTGTTTCGTCGCCGGGATTCCCGTGTGGAGTATCTCCATCGCCCTGGCGCACGCGGGCGAGGCCACCCTGGGGGTGGTTTACGATCCTAACGCCAGCGAGATGTTCGCTGCCTGCCGGGGCGCCGGAGCGACGCTCAACGGCACTCCGATCCACGCCAGCCCTGCCGGTTCGTTCGGCGACGGGCTAGTTTCGATCGGTTTCTCGCATCGCCGCCCGCCGGCTCCTACGCTGCGCGCCCTGCAACGGCTGCTGGATGACGGTGGCATGTATCAGCGCAACGGTTCGGGTGCGCTGTCGCTGGCCTACGTGGCGGCGGGACGTTATCTCGGCTACTACGAGGAGCACATCAATTCATGGGATGCATTGGCCGGTGTCGTGCTGGTGCGGGAGGCGGGTGGCTGGACCAATGATTTCCTCGCCGCCGACGGCCTGTATTCCGGTAATCCCATCATCGCCTGTGGACCGAGTCTGGTTGCGCCGATGGAGCGTATCTGTCGAGGCTAGCCGCATCTGTGTCCACCGGCAACGAACACCAGGCCCAGTTCCGCTTTTACGAAGAGTTGAACGATTTCCGGCCGCCGGCGCAGCGCAAAACCACCACCACGTATCGTTTTTTCGGCACGCCTGGCATCAAGGATCCGATTGAAGCTCTGGGTGTGCCGCACACGGAGGTGGAGTTGATTGTTGTAAACGGACAATCGGTGGGATTCGATTACCGTTTGCAGAATGGCGATCGTGTTGCCGTCTACCCGGTGTTCGAGAGCCTGGACGTGACACCGCTGGTGCGCTTGCGCGATGCGCCGTTACGAGCGACTGCCTTCGTGTTGGATGTAAATCTGGGCAAGCTGGCGCGCCGCCTACGCATGCTGGGATTCGATTCTCTGTACCGTAACGATTACACGGACGCGCAGATCGCAGATATCTCGGTTGCAACAGGCCGCGTAATACTCACCCGGGATCGGCGGCTGCTGTATCCCAGTCGGGTCACGCACGGGTACTGGTTGCGAGCAACCGATCCCGACGCGCAGGTCCGCGAGGTGTTAACGCGTTTCGATCTCTCCCGCCAGGTTCGGCCGTTTCACCGTTGCCTGGACTGCAACGGTTTCATCGAGCCGGTGCCCAAAACGGAAATAGCCGCGCAACTGCAACCGCTGACGAAAAAGTACTACGCTGAGTTCTACCGGTGCAGCGACTGCCAAAAGGTGTACTGGCAGGGCTCGCATTACGAACACATGCAGCGCAAGCTTGGCGCTTTGCTCGAGCGAAATTGATTCTTGGGACAGGTATCATCAGTCACTTTGTCGACAAGCAAAAAACGAAGGTACCCCATTTACCGGGCCACAGTCCCCGGATGATGCCTAATCCTGTGAACGAATCCGGCTGCCTGCCCGTCGCCTGGAGCGGGCTGCATGCGTGAGCGCGTCGCCAGCGCGGTCCGCTCGCGAGTGATCGATCCGGTGCTGCTGTCCCTGCGGCAGGGAGCAACCCCGAAATCGATCGCGGTCAGCATGTCGGCCGGCACAGTCATCGGTGTGTTCCCGGTGCTGGGTTTGAGTACCGTGCTTTGCCTGGTGCTCGTTGTCGCGCTGCGGTTGAACCTGGTGGCGATACAAGCCGCCAACTGGCTGGTCTATCCGCTGCAGATCGTGTTGATTCTTCCATTCATACAACTCGGCCAGCGTCTTTTCGGTAGGACGCCGGTAACGCTTTCACCGGAGCAGCTGCAGGTCGCCTTCGAGTTGAGTTGGCTGCAGGCGATTGCAGGATTTTGGAACCTGATGCTGAGCGGCGTATTGGCGTGGGGTGTTACTGCGGTTCCTGCCGGTGTGATTCTCTATCACGTCATCGTGCTCGCGCTTCGCTGGGCTAATGTAGGTGTGCTGGCCGGTCGGGACAAGTCGTAGCATCATGATCCAAACAGCCTGAGCTGCCACCACGGTTCTCAATCAGTCACAGGACTGGTGCAGTTATGTTTCGATCGCGACCAGGTTCGAGAAGCAGTGCTCAGTGCTGCGGTATTCCCCGTCCTTGACCGGTAGTTCCATGGCGTACGCGGAGATTCGCTCGAATCACGATCCAGCCTTCCTCAGCACCACTCGAATCGCCGCCTGGCATGGGTCGATCACGGGGCAGCCGACCTCGTTTTCGAGCGTCTCCCGATAAGCGGCCATGCCGGCGCAACCGAGGACCAGCGCTTGCGCGCCGTCAACGTCTACGAGGGTTCGGGCGATTGTGCTCAGCCTGTCGAGGGTGCGCCCCGCATCCGCCAGTTCTACAACCGACAAGTCCAGCGGTCTGTCTCCCGCCAGTTGCCGGGTCAGGCCGAGGCGCTGCAGATGACGGCGGTGACGGGGTACCGATTCAGCGACGATCGAGATCACACCGAACATGCGCCCGCCTGCAGCCGCTCCTCGGTAGGCGCACTCGCCGATGCCGTAAATTTCCTTGCCAGTTGCCTCACGCAGCCGTTCCATACCAGGATCGGAAAAACACGCGATTACCAATGAATCCGCATCCGACTCGCGCGATTTCACCAGCCGCAGCAACGGGGTTATCACCGCTTCGACGTGCGCATCGGTCTCAATCCCCGGCGGTCCTTCGGCGAGGGTGACGTAGTCGATATCCAGGCGTTCGGTGCCCGGGACCAGAACCACTGCATCGCGAATGCCGTCCGTTACTGCCTGTGTGGAGTTGGGGTTTACGACGACGATGTGCGCAGCCACTGTCCGGTCACTCGGGCGGCGGCACCGCACCCGTTTGCGAACTGATCAGACCGTAGTGCTCGATGCGGCGATGTGCATCGAAATCGAACGTAGTTTTTTTCAAAAAGGCACATTCGTCCAGGTCGCAATCGTGAACGATCACTTCGTCCTCGTTGCTCTGCGCAAGCGCGACGATTTCGCCATCCGGATTGATGATGCATGAACCGGCCATAAGATCGTGGCCGTCTTCGTCGCCGGCCTTGGCACAACCCGCCACCCAGCATGCGTTCTGGTACGCGCCCGCCTGCATGCACAGATGATTGTGGTGCATGCGGGTCGCGGCAGTCTCTTCCGGCTTCATGGAGTTGAGCGTCGGCGTGTTGTAGCCGAGCATCACCAGTTCGACACCCTGCAACCCCATCACCCGAAACGTTTCGGGCCAGCGACGATCGTTACAGATGCACATGCCCATCACGCCGCCCATCGTGCGCCACACGGGGAAACCAAGATTGCCCGGCTCGAAATAGCGTTTTTCCAGATGCTGCCAGGCACGCTCGGGTTCGTACTCCGCGTGCCCTGGCAGATGTACCTTGCGATACCTGCCGACGATGTTCGCCTGCGTATCGACCAGTATCTGCGTGTTGTAGTGGTGTTGATCCGCGGTCAATTCCGCGAATACCAGCGAGAACCCGATGCCCAGCTCGCGTGCGGTATCGAACAACGGGCGGGTAGCGCTGTTCGGCATTCCCGATTCGAACCAGTCATCCATTTTTCCACGATCTTCTTCGTAGTAGCGTGGGAAAAACGTAGTCAACGCGAGTTCGGTAAAAAGCACGATGTTGCACTTCCCGGCAGCCGCCTGCTTCATCATTTCCAGCAGCCGCGCCACGACGTGTTCGCGGCTGTCGGTTTTCTGTATGGGTCCGGACTGGGCGACGGCTACTCTGACTGTTCTCGACATACCGTTTGTGCTCGACGTTTCAGGTTTCCAGGATGCCGGACCGGTTTGGCCTGGCGGGCTCGGGAAGGTCGCAGGGCAGAAACAGGCCGCGACCGGGTGTTGCGGTGATCTCCGTGCCGTTCCAGACGACCTCCCCGCGGGACAGCGTGACCGCCGGCCAACCCGTTACGGCGCGGCCTTCGTAGGGCGTGTAGTCCATATTGTCGTGCAGCATGTTCTGGCTGATGGTTACTTGGCGTTCGGGATCCCAGATGGCGATGTCGGCATCCGAACCAACAGCGATTGTGCCTTTGCGGGGATACAAACCGTACAGACGTGCCGCCCGCGTGGCAGTCAGATCGACAAATTTCTGCAACGACAGTCGGCCCGTGCGCACACCTTCGGAGAATAGCAATGGCAGGCGGATCTCAAGTCCGGGTACGCCGTTGGCGATCTTCGAAAACGGTGCGTTTGCCCCGGCCGCCGTTTTACCGTCGCCGCCCGAAAAGCGATACGGCGCATGATCGGACGAAAACACCTGCAGCACGCCGTTTTCCAGGCCTCGCCAGACATGTTCTTGGTTGGCTGCATCGCGCGGTGGCGGGCTGCACATGTATTTCGCACCCTCCAGGCCTTCGCGATCCATATCGTCGGCGGTCAGAAACAGGTATTGGGGGCAGGTTTCGCCGTACACCTGCAGGCCTTTGCGCTGCGCCCAGGCGATCTGCTCGATGGCCTCGCGGCCGGATACGTGCACGATCAGTACTGGCACACCAACCACTTCCGCCAGTGTGATGGCGCGGTGTGTGGCTTCGCGCTCGGCTGCTGCCGCGTGTGCGGTGGCATGATACCTGGGCGCGCTCTTACCCTGCAGCAGCAGGTTCTCGGTCAACCATTGAATAACGTCGTGGTTCTCGGCGTGCACCATCACCATGGCGCCCTCGCGCCGCGCGGTGGCCAGCACGTCGAGCACCTGGCGATCATCGAGCTTCAGAGCGTCATAGGTGAGATAGATCTTTGCCGAACTGTAGCCGTCTTTGATCAGCGCCGGGAACTCCTGGCCGAGCACCGCATCCGTGGGATCGGAAATGATCAGATGGAAGGCATAGTCGATAATCGCCTTGCCTGCGGCGCGCCGGTGGTAGTCGGCCACCACCTCGCGCAGGGATTGCCCTTTGTGCTGGGCGGCAAACGGGATGATCGTGGTGGTGCCGCCCGCTGCGGCCGAGCGACTGCCGCTGGCGAAGTCGTCGGCAGTTTCCAGGCCGCCGGAGCTTACCTGATCAATGTGGCAGTGGCTGTCGATGCCGCCCGGCATGACCAGCTTGCCTGCGGCGTCGATGCTCTCTCCACCATTGAGTGCGCCGGCGAGCGCGGTGACCACGCCATCTTTGATGCCGATGTCGCAACGCACCGAGTCAGCGCTGGTAACGACGGTACCGCCTTTGATAATCAGATCGAACCGATCCATGTGACGCCGCGCTTACTATCCAGGTCTGAGGATAGTGACAGTTTGCCCCGATATGCACAATCGGATGGCACCCTCACCCCCGGCACTCTCCCAGGGGGAGAGGGGCGCAAGAGCCCTCACCCCCGGCACTCTCCCAGGGGGAGAGGGGCGCAAGAGCCCTCACCCCCGGCACTCTCCCAGGGGGA
>JAOTYY010000318.1 GCA_029861595.1 Gammaproteobacteria bacterium | reverse complement strand
ATGAGTTTGGCCTGCAAGGCGAAATCGACGGCAATGTTTGCAGGACCGCGTGGATGCCTCGCCCGGGGCTGAAGCGTTAAAACCAATCGGGCTCGCAGACAGCACCCTGACCGTTGGGTCGCTTGACGCTAAATCAATAAACGGACTCTAAGCATGTAGAGCCAATTGCCGAGTGCCAACGGACGCGGGTTCAACTCCCGCCGCCTCCACCAAAATAGAAAGCGGGCCCATCGGGCCCGTTTTTCTATTTGGTGCGCGGGCGAGCTATTCTCTATTGGTCGGGAGTATCGGGATCCATCCGGTCACACCCCGGTAGATCCTCCACGCGTTTGCACGCCGCCGAGGTCGCAATGGCAACGTCGGTGACGTAGTAGAGTGCGGCGAAACCAAGCTGCTCACGCCCCAGGTTGTGAAACACCATGCCCAGCGCGATGTCGCCGGCGGTGAAACGTTCGGCATGTGCGGCGAAGTACCGGGCAGCGCCGTTAAGCGATTCGTCGTTCAGCAACGCGCTCACCCGCCCTATGCCGCTGTGGTATGCCTGAACGAGCAGCATCCTATACAGCGTCTCCGCCTTTTCGACCGGAAGATGGCCGAAGTATTCGCTGAAAACCGGCTGCAGATTGCGATGATTCTGCTCGAGGAGGTACAGGGCGCAGTCGATTTGCGCCAGGCGGTGCAGCCGAAACGGTTTCTTGATTCGACAATCGTCCAGCGCGGCAGGCGACAGCTGGAGGATACCCAGAGCCCCCGCCGGCGATAGCGCCTCGCGCACCCCACCGCTTTCGATGATGATCTTGCCCGCAAGACTGCTCAGTACATGTTCCGGCAAGCTGATCCGGCCCATCTCGCGGCGGTGCGCGTAGACTTGCCGGATGGCGTCGTGCAGCGAGACCGGGTGGTCCTCGTCGCCGACGCGCATTCCGTCCCACGTGCCCCACAATCGCGCCGAGTGGTCGTCCCCGACATAGCGTGCCACCAGATCGGGAAGGTGCGCGTCGGGTTGATGGCAGCTCAGCACGAATGGGTAGCCGATTCGGTCTTCATCCCCTGGCGCCCACCCGTCCACCTTATTCGCCTGCGCCAATCGACGGCGCTGTTTGTTGATACGGCTCTGGTTCGCCGCTCGCCCGCCGGGGTCACTGAGGTAACCTAAAAATCGCATGCGCCGATCGAACAGGATGTGGCGGCGCGCTTTGTCGCAGAATCCCTCGCCCGTGAGCACCCAACGGCGAATGGTCATCAGATTGGCGTGGACTCCCCGGCTTTCTGAGAACGGGGTCCGGCTGACAGCGCTCTGCCATCCGGACAGCGGCGCCTGCCCGGCGGCGCCGGCCAGCAGGTTTCCGGTCAAGAGCACCAGCGTTACGCGTGCGGCAAGCCGCTTCATGCCCCATTCAAAAATACGCACAATCCTGAGGCGCCTGCTCGGTTTCGGATGGATTTACGCTGCGTACCGCTGCAGCAATGGAAGTTGGAGTTATCAATGGTTCGTATCTCTCGCCGTCCAACCGGGGGTACGAGCACTGGCAGGGCATTCAGGTATCACTCGCTCCCCCAACCATGCCGCGCAACCAGACGTTGCGGTCACCGGGTCCGCTCTTGCAGAACTCCGTCGAAAAAATTCCTTCGCGCCCACCATCGCTGCCGAGCGACCACAGGCTCAACTCTGTCCAACGCCTGGCGTGTCCGGAGCCTTCCAGTAACCACTCCCGGCCCCTCAGTCGGTGCAGCCAGGACAAGTTATCTCCAATGCTCGTCGTCGTGAGGTTTAAAGTTGCGATTTCGGCCACCTGAGAGCGCTGGAAACAGTGGCCTCCCCTCAGGAGCTGTTGGTCCCGCCGCTCGCAGGTTTCCGATTCCACCCGGCGCCATGCGCGCCCGCCGATTTCCGCCTGCTTCTGCACCTCGACAAAGTTGTCGGCGATCGCCTGGGGGATGGCGCGAATGCCCACACCGCGCACGACAATTCGGCCGTCGTGCTCAAATTGAACCGCCTCGCCGGCTTTGATGCTGGCGCAGCGCTGCAAAAATGTCTCGCGGTCGGCTACGTGAGTCCAGGCGACAAACCCGGCGGTTGCGCCGCAGACAAGCAGTATCAGGGCCTGAAACACGATGAATGTCCGCGGGCGTCGGCTGGATACCAGCGAGATCAACCCGCGTATTACGATGCTGGCCACGAGTAGAACGACCAGCGCGACGAGTAGATAGGCGACGAAGAGCATACCGAGAGTCATAATACGGCCAGCAACGTGAGCATGCTGGTCAGTGTCCTTTTGTTCGCCGAGCGCAGCAACCTTAACGGCGCTTTATGGCTGATTGGCTAGATTCGTTCATGCCGACCGCCGCCGCCACTGGGATCTAAAACCCCGGTATGCCACGATAGTGTCTGTTCAGTGCGAGGCGATGCGATGAACCAGCCCAAAATTAATTCGAGCCACGATGCCGCGGATGCAAAGGCGTCTGCATCGGTCTACGTACCCCCCCTCCAACTCACCGAAGGTCAACCTCCCCCTATCGCCGCGAACGGAGGTCTGTCCTACATGTCGTTCGATCAGGACGGTGACGCGGGAACCGGGGCGGCGACTCGGGCGGCATTCGATCAGATCGCCGAAGGCGAGAGCCAGGCGCTCATCGATATGCTCGACAGTGCTCCCCCAGGGCCCATCGAGACCAAATGGGGTATCGGTTTTCGCCGCTACGCAGAGTGTCTGGAATACATTCGGGCGAACAACATCGAAGCCCCGGAAGGTGGCGTGGTGCTGCCGCTGCGCTACAGCGTGCACGAACAGCCGTCCTATTCCATCGTCTCGTCCAACGCGTTGTGGCACGACCCGCGGCGCGAGGCCGAGGCACGGTTGCTGCGCAAAGACGAACAGGACAGCGTTAGGCTATGCCTGTATTTTCCCCAGGTGTTGCGTGACGCGCGACAAATTGAGGAGTACTACCCGGGTCTGAAGCCCGACAGTCCCGAGTGCATGGACAAGCTGGGCGTCGCAATGGCGCACTGCGAGTCAAAATGCGAGAACTTCTATGACGCTGCCGAGGTGGAGCGCGTGTTCTACCCGGAAATGGAAAAACTCCTGTTGGAATTCTTCCCGGGTGCCACCGATGCGCTCGTTTACAACCACGATGTGTTCGACAAGGAATACCAGGGCGATCGCACCGAAGACCAGGACAACAGGAACCCGGGCGTGAACGCCAACTACGCCAACCTCGTGCACAACGATCTGAATGACAACAGTGGCCGCGTGCGCTGTCGCGAACTGCTCACGCAGAATCTACGCAACTTCGGGCGCGAGCAGCAATACACTGGAGAGCAGGCCGACGCGAAGATGTCGCAGCGGTTCATGTCCATCAACCTTGCGAAACCCATGGAGACCGTGCGTCAGAACCCGTTCGTGCTGTGCGCCTGGCCTTCTTTTGCAGACCAGCCCTACATCACCAACTACCGCGTATATGATGACCGCGTTGGCGAAACCACCCGCTTCACCTACCGCCCTGACCATGACTGGTACTGGTTCCCGGAGCAGCAGCCCACGGAGGTGTCGATGCTCAAGTGCTACGACTCGGTCACCGACGGTTCCGTTTCGCGCTGGTCTTTCCACACCGCTTGCATCGATCCAACCGCATCCGATGATGCGCCCTGTCGTAAGAACGTGGTGGTCCGGTCGTTTGTATTCTTCTGAGTAGCTCATCGGTGTCCCTTGGGCCCGGCCATGACCACAGCAACACCGATAGTCCTACCTCTTGCCTCTGCTGATGTGTCCCTG
>JAOTYY010000317.1 GCA_029861595.1 Gammaproteobacteria bacterium | reverse complement strand
GCGCCTGGATCCCAACGACCTGGCATCCGATCTCGACCGCCTGATCGGCAGTATCACCAGGGAGTTACGTGAATTTGCGCGCGAAATGGACGTCGCGTGGAAGGTCGTCAGCACGCCACTGGAAAAACTGCCCGCGATTCCGGCGACCGATCTGCTGCTGGTCGAGCGCCGCGCCGGGCACACGCCGGTGAGTCGCGCCGAGCTCGGCTCGGTCGCCGCCAAGCTGGTCGCCGAATGCCGTGAATCGATACTGGTTTTCGAACGCGAACTGGCATTGGAAAAGCCCGTTGGCGTGCTGCTCGGGCCGCAAGGCGGCGGTGCGCTCGACATGGCGCTTGGTTTCGCCCGGGCGTCCGGCCGCCTGCTCGGTCTGATACACGCGCACGACCACGTGTCGTTCGAGCAGCTGAGCGAGCGTCTCGCCGAACAGGCCGCCAAACACCAGATCGCCCTGCGCACCGATTGGGTCCGTGTTCCCCACGGCCCACTGCTGGCCTCCAGCCTGCGCCTCCACGACAGCGGATTGCTGGTGGTCGATGCCGCCGACGCGCTGCTGCAGCGCGAACGGCTGGCCGGCCTGCTGGATGCGTTGCGGATCCCTGTGCTGCTCACACGCTAGCCAGTGCACGCGAGTCGAGACAGACAAGCCGGGTGCCGTTACACTAATCTTGGAAAACTTAAGTTATGTCAAGATTGTAAACGTCGATGAATTTAACGTTGCGCTCCGGCACCGAATTTTTTGCTAATTTGCGAAGCATTATTAGAAATTAAAGTGTCGGAGATTCAACTCATTATATTGCGGGAGCCGTATGTGGTGCCGATCTTGCTTTACCGATCGCAGCCACCTTATGGAACGGGCTGAAAAACTCAAATGCACAAATTCAAGAATCGATAATGTCTACTACCGACCACCGGAGACTGCGTGACAGAAAAAGAAAGTAGCTGCGACGAACCGATCAAAGTGTTAATTGCCGACGACCACCCGGTCGTACGTATCGGCGTGGCCAGCATGCTGAGATCCAATAGCGATATGGTCGTGGTAGGTGAGGCTGCCGACCTTGCGGAAACGCTGCAGGGCATGAGCGCCCTCGAACCCGATGTGACGGTTCTCGATATCGCAATGGGCGACACCCAGGGTATCGAATCGGTGCAGCGTGCCCGGGAAGCGTCACCGGACGCCAAGATAGTGGTATACACCGCGTATTCGCAGCTCGACGTCGCGATACAGGCCCTCGACCTCGGCGTTCAGGGGTATCTGCTCAAGGACTCACCGCACCCGGGCCTGGCGATGGCCATCCGCATCGTGCACGAGGGCGGCACGTTCATCGATCCCAACATCTCCAGGGAACTCGTCGGGCGCTACAAGAACCAGGATCGGGAAGATACATCGCTCGCGTTGACGGCGCGCGAAAGGCAGGTATTGAGGCTGGTGGCCGAAGGAACGAGCAACCGCGGGATCGCGGACAAACTGTACATCAGCGAGCGCACGGTGAAGTTTCACGTGAGTTCGATTCTCGGCAAACTCGGCGCCCAGAACCGTACCGAGGCGGTTCGCATCGCAACGGACAGCGAACTGCTGGGCGACAACCTCACACCGATGAGCTGGCACTAGCCAATCGCTCACGAAAGGCACGCAACTCAATGAGTTGCGGTTGGTGAATCCTGCCTCTGCCCGGTATCGATGGCCAGCCTGACGCGCTCAAATTCGAACGCGAGTGCATCGAGCAGGCTCTCGGCGTCCTCCAGGCCGGTGCCGCGCGCGCGCTGATCCAGCTCCTCGCAAATACCTACCATCGTCACGGCGCCTACCTGCAGACACCCTGCTTTCAATGCATGCGCTTCACGGGTTAGCGCCTCCACGGCGTGTGCCGTCAACGCGTCACGCAAGCGCTGGAGACGCTCACGCGTGTCCTGGATGAAAATCTCACCCAGCCTGTCAGCAAATTCGCTGTCGAGTTCACGCAGCCGTGCGAGTTCAGCGCTGTTCAGCGGGGTGGCTGGACTGGAATCGACACCCGGCTGCGCGTTGGCTTCCAGGCGCAACGCCAACAATTTCGCCAACTGAACGAGCCGTACCGGTTTTGTCAGGTACTCGTCCATGCCGGCCGCCAGGCAACGATTGCGCTGCTCGATCGTGGCCCCCGCGGAAAACGCCACGATGGGCAGGCGTTCGCCAGCCGTCTCCGTCTCGCGGATGCTGGCCGCCACCTCATAGCCGTCCATGTCTGGAAGCTGGCAATCCAGCAGCAACAGGTCGTAGCGCCGCTTCTGCAGCGCCTCCAGAACAGCCGGCCCGGTCTCAACGGCGTTACTGCTGTAACCAAGGTGCGAGAGCATCTGCACCATCGTCGCTTGGCTGGCCGGATTGTCTTCCGCCACCAGCAGGTGGTGCTGCCCGGTGCCGGCTGGAGCGGCACGTGTGCGTTGCAGCGGCACCGCTTGCGCGGGCGCCTCGACCGTTTCGCGCAAGGCGCGCTCCAGGCCGATCGGGCCGAGCGGTTTCACGACTTTACGGACGTCCGTAAAGTCGCAGCCGGTACACTCGTCCGTGGCTTGCAGTGCTTCGCAGAGGACGACGAACCTCGGTTTTGCGCCCACCGCCTGCTGGGCAACATGGTTGAGAGTGGCGGTGCACGGAGAAGTCATCAGTGCCGTGTCTATCAGACACAGGCCGTACCCCTGCCCGTATTGTGCGGCACGCTCGATCTTGTTGCTCACTTCGTCGATGCTGGCCACCGCATCGGGGCGCATACCCCATGCTCTCAGGTAGTCACACGCGATGCTGCGCGTCCGGTCGCCCGCGATAGCCACCAGAGTACGGGCCTCGGTGAGTTGCGCCGGCAGCAGGACCTCCCTGGGTTCTTCCACCACCTCAACGGGGAAACGGAACCAGAACGTCGCACCCTGACCCGGACTGCTGCGCATGCCGATGTTGCCTCCCATCAGTGCCACCAGGCGTTTACAGATCGCCAGTCCCAGCCCGGTGCCGCCCGCGCGCCGTTCGATCGAGGCCTGCCCCTGGGTGAACGGCCGGAAAATGTTTGCCTGGTCCGCCTCGTGGACGCCGCAACCGGTGTCGCTCACGGCGAATTCCAATTCCGTTTGCTCCCCGATCCGCGTGACCGCCGAGACCGCCACGGTAATCTCTCCCCGGTCGGTGAACTTGATGGCGTTGCCGATGATGTTGATCAGGATCTGCCGCACGCGTCCGGCATCGGCGAATACCTTTTGCGGTGTCGAGCAGTCGACCTGGCAGGCCAGTTCCAGACCCTTGTCGCTGGCGCGCTCGGCCAGCACTACCAGCGCGCTCTGCACGACTTCCGCCACCGCGAACTTGCTGTTGTCCGACTGCGGATCGCGGTTCTCCATGCTGGTGTAGTCGAGGATCTCTTCGATCAGTTCCAGCAACAGCTCGGAGCTGCTGCTGATGGTGTTGACCTGCATGCGCTGCTGAGCTGTCAGGGAGTTCGCCAGCAGCAGTTCGGTTAACCCGATGATGGCATTGAGCGGTGTGCGCATTTCGTGGTTTATACTCGCCAGAAACTGCGATTTCGCCTCGCTGGCGGCCTCCGCGGCTTCCATGGCACAAGTCAGTGCCTCCTGGTTCTGGAGGTGCAAGCTGATGTCGCGGCTTATCGCGATGACGTAATTGGCGCCACCGATCTCGATAGCGGCAACGCGGACCTCCACGGGTTTCCTCCCGCCGTCCCTGCGTAACTGCAAGCCCTCCAGCGTGCGGATCTTGCCGACCGGCAGGTCTTCCCAGGGAAAGCG
>JAOTYY010000105.1 GCA_029861595.1 Gammaproteobacteria bacterium | reverse complement strand
GACCAAGGACATCGCCCGGGAACTGGATACGCAATAGCACACCGCTGCCCCTCATCCCCGAGGGATTTAAAGGGGACATTCTGCTTTTTTCGCCTCAGAGGGATTTAAAGGGACATTCTGCTTTTTTCGCCTCAGGCTGGAAAAAAGCAGAATGTCCCCTTATTACCTCGAATTGTTATTTCACCGCGCCGGCTGCCATCCCCTTGATGATGTAACGCTCCAACACGATACCTATGATCACCAGTGGTGCGATCGCTGCGGCCGAGAGCGCGGCCATGGACCACCAGTTGATCCCCTGGCTGCCCGTCTGGCTGGCGACCATCACCGGCAGTGTTTTGGCATCGGTGCTGGTCAGCAGGGCTGCGAAGAAATATTCGTTCCAGCACAGCACCAGCGAGAGAATGAACGCGGCGACCATGCCGGGCAGGGCGATGGGCAGCACGATCTGCATGAACGCGCCCCAGTTCGAGAGACCGTCAACCAGCGCGGCTTCTTCGAGTTCCACCGGGATTGCGCTGAACTGGTCGCGCATGATCCAGATGACGATGGGCAGCACCATCAGCGTGTAGAGTGCGATGATGCCGATGCGGCTGTCGAGCAGCGCGAGCTGCTTGTAGAGCACCAGGAACGGCAGGGCAAGTACTACCGGCGGCAGGATCAGCTGACTCAGAAAGAAAAACGAGATGTCGCTGTTCTTCATAAAGCCGAACCGGTAGGAGAAGCGGCTCAGGCCGTAGGCTGCCAGCGAACCCAGCATCACCGCCAGTGTCGAAGCGCTGAGCGACGTGATCACGCTGTTCATGAAGCGCTTGAGAAACTCCTCGCGCACCGTCGATGTTTCAAAGATGGTTTCGGGCGACAGTCCCAGTGAGCGCCAGCCGCGCCATCGCGGGCTGAAATCCAGCCACGGAACCAGGTGCCCCTTCATTACGTCGGGCGCCATCTTGAACGATGTCGTGATTGTCCAGTAGATCGGAAAGAAACAGATAACTGCCCAGATACCCAATGCCGTGTAGATCAGTATGCGCTCACTGGTCCATTTGGCGCGGAATGCCAGATCGGAGTCGGTATCAGCGAAAATCTGGCGGGGTTTGTCAGTCAACCGCTGCCTCCCCAGCCGGCTCGTTTGCTCCAGCGATTCACGATGCTCAATAGTGAGGTGACAAAAATGACGATCAGTATCAGATAGACCATGGCCAGCAGCGTGCCGTAGCCGACGTTGGAGCGGTCTCGGTATTCACGGAAAATGAAACTGGTGACCGAGTCGGTGGCGCCGCCCGGGCCGCCGGCAGTCACGTTGATGATGATGTCGGCGAGCTTCAGCTTGAAGATGATGCGAATCGCTATGGCCGTGATGCTGACGGGCAGCATCAATGGAAAGATCACTTCCCAGAACGACTGCCAGCGCGTCGCGCCGTCCACTTTCGCCGCTTCCAGAACCTCTTTGGGCATCGCCTGGAGCCCGGCGAGCAGCATGATCATCATAAAAGGAATGAAGGTCCAGGCGTCCATGACCTCGATAGTCAGGCGCGCGACGATCGGTGAGCCGAAGAACGATGGCGTCTCCCAGCCCAGAAACCGTGCCAGGTTCGCCAGCGGTCCGAAACGGATCTCCATCATGGACTTTCCGACCATCCAGCTTACCGCAACGGGCGAGAGCATGAGCGGCAGCAGAAATACCACACGGAAGAACTTGCGGGCGCGGATTTCGGCGTTGAGCAGCAACGCGAGGCTGAAAGCGATGGCGTATTCGACGACGATCGCGAGCACGTAGTAGACCATGTTCTTCAGCGCATTCCAGTAGAACGGATCGCTCAGCATCTGGCGGAAGTTGTCGAGGCCGTTGAACTTGCGCCCAGTGAGGGAAGACAGGTTCCAGTCCGTGAACGAGATGTAAAGGCCGAACAGCAGCGGAAAAACCACCATGGAAATGACGAACAGCACGGCCGGCAACACGAACAGCGCGCGCTTGCCCTGCTCACCACGGATCAGGACCTGGGCGACGCCCAGGGAAATGGCCCAAAGCACATAGGCGTAGAGCACGGGTCGCCAGTTATCAAAACCGAAGGCGATATGCCCGAAGTCGTTGAGCGCCTGCACGACTGCAGTGGCGACGAGCACCAACGCCGTGCCCCATACAAGCGCTCGCCCGGCCAAAATTCGGCCGGGTGACATGTGGTCAGAGGCTACGGTGTGAAGCCGATCGCCTTCGGTCTGCACAGCCATGCTGGCGAGGGAACCCTGTGAGTGCGTGGGCTGGCGGCCTCGCGGCCGCCAGCCGGTCAGCGTCAGGCAACTATATGCCCAGCGACGCCTTGTACAGTTCGATCTGGCTCTTGCGCCCGATCTGGTCGGTGATTTTATCCCACGCCGCTGCGATCCTGTCGGCGCCCTGTTGCGCGGAATACTGGCCGGCATAGATCTTTGCCAGCTCGTCCTCGGCCACCGAGTAGTACTGGAAGATACCCGGGATGCGCGGCTCGATGGCGGCGTTCGGATGGTTGTACGAATCCGCTTCGGAGGCAAGGTAGTCCGCGATGAAGCCCTCGTCGTAACCGGCGCCTACCCACTCGGGAATATCGAAGTGTGAGTTTCGGTAGGGCTGGAACCCCGACGGGTACGCCGCGCACCACAGCGAGATATCCTTACCACCCAGATGCGCCGCGGCCGACCATGCGGCCTTGTGTTTCTTGGCGTCGCCGTCCACGCGGGCCATTACGTATACGCCCCAGCCGATGTAGGCCATGTTGGGTGCGTAGTTCGGCCCCGAGGCGAGCGTGTCCCACTTACCGGTCTTGGAATTGTAGACGTCGTCCGAGCCCGGCAGAATCGAGAAGCCCACCGTGTCGCCAACCACCGAAGTATCGGAGGTCTTGGCGTTTGAGCCGATATCGCCCCACCAGCTCAGCATCGAACCGGTTCCTGCCAGGAATTGCTGAAACCCGGTGGTGCCCGGATCCGCGTTGATCTGGTCGGCCGGCTGCGCGTCGAGCACGTCGAGCACGTCCTGAATGGCGCGCACCCAGGCGGCGTTGTTGACGCGCGGCTTCATCGTATCGGGGTCGAACAACCAGGCGGGGTCGTCCGGGTGCTTGGCATAAGCCGTCGCGCGCGAGCCAAGGAAGTAGAAGCCGAAGCCGCCCCAGCCCTTTAGCGGATCGAGATAGCCGTAGGCATCGAACCCACCGGTTTTCTTGCCCTTGAGGAACTTCGTTACTTCCTGCACTTTCTGCCAGGTCTTGGGCACTTCCCATGCGCCTTTGTGGCCCTCGGCTTTCCATGCGGCAGCGAGTTTCGCGTCCTCGAAATAGTCGGTGCGGTAGTTGAAATTGTGACAGTCGCCGTCGATAGAGATGCGGTAGGTTTTGCCGGCCCAGGTGCCGACTGGGGCTTTCAGATAACCCACGTAGTCGTCCATCTCGATCTGGTCCATGACCCAGCCGGGCATCTCGGAGGCGAGACCCTTGCCACAGACGTCACCTTCAAAGGGGGCGCCCATTTCGATGATGTCGAAATCCACCGTGCCGGTGGCGATCGACTGCTGGAGGCGCGCGTTGTAGTCTGCCTGCGCGAGATCGATCCAGTCGATTTTCGCCCCCGTGTACGCCTCCCATGGTTTCAGGAAGCCGCGGAACAGAAAATTATGCAGGTTCTGGTTATTGAGCCCGAGGAAGGCGAGCTCAACACCCGCAAACTCGCCCTTGGAGACGCGTGCCTTGGTGGGCTCAAGGCACAGCGCGCCGACTTTTTGCCAGTCGGAGTCGCTGGGCGAGCCGACACCCACGCCCGGAATTTTCAGAATCTCCTCGCGCACATGGCTCATGGCCCAGGCTGAGGAGGCGAAGCCTCCGAGTCCACTGGCGGTCAACGCGGCCATTGCGCCGGCCCCGGCCCCGCGCTGCAGAATTTTTCGCCTGCTCAGCTGAGCGGCCATGAGGCGCTCAAATACTTCAACTTTCATTGATCATCCTCCTGCGGGTAGATATCAGTTTCACTTGCTTCGCACCGTCTTGTTATTATCGGCGACCTGGCATTGCGCGCGATTGACTAGGCGCGACAAGCTTGTTGAGTGCGGCTTGCCGCGATCACCCAACCGCTACTCTTGATTGGCCTGGGTTCGAGTGCCCAATGGAAGATTGAGAGTATGCAGCAAGCCGCGAACTGTCAACAAGGTAGAGCATGCCAGATGCGCGCGGCAGAGTCTGAGAAATTAGAGAACAAACATGGCCCAGGTTGCGGTGCGAGATCTACGTAAATCGTTCGGTTCCGTCGACATCATCCACGGCGTGGACATAGACATAGCGGACGGCGAGTTCGTGGTGCTCGTTGGTCCTTCGGGGTGCGGGAAATCGACGCTGCTGCGCATGATCGCGGGCCTCGAACGCGTGACCGCGGGGACCATCCATATCGGTGAGCGCCTGGTCAACAACCTGCCCCCGGCCGAACGTGACATCGCCATGGTGTTTCAAAGCTACGCGCTCTATCCGCACAAAACGGTGGCCGCGAACATGGCGTTCGCCCTGAAGTTGCGTAAAACCGATCCTGCTGTTGTTAAAGAGCGTGTCGACAACGCCGCGGAGATTCTCGGCCTCACGCCCTACCTGGCGCGCTATCCGCGCCAGCTTTCCGGCGGCCAACGCCAGCGGGTGGCGATGGGGCGGGCCATCGTGCGTGATCCGCAGGTGTTCCTGTTCGACGAGCCGCTCTCGAATCTTGACGCGAAGCTGCGACTGCAGATGCGTACCGAGATCAAAGAACTGCACCAGCGCCTTGAGACGACCACGGTGTTCGTCACGCACGATCAGATCGAAGCGATGACGCTGGCCGACAAGATAGCGGTGATGCAGGATGGCAGGATCGAACAAGTTGGCACGCCGCTGGAGGTTTTTGCCCATCCCGATAATGTGTTTGTGGCCACATTCATTGGTTCGCCGGCCATGAATCTGATTCCGGGCACCATGCAGCGCGACGGAAACTTCGGCGTCGAAGCGTACGGTCACCGGCTTCCGGTCGGCAGCGATAGCAGCGTCGGAGACGGGCAGCCGGTACTCTATGGAATCCGACCCGAGCACTTCGATCTGGTCGACGAAGGCATTCCCGCCCGTGTTTCCGTCGTCGAGCCGACGGGTTCGGAAACGCTGGTGTTCCTGCGCTTCGGCGAGACCGATCTCATCGCTATCTTCCATGACTGGCACGATTTCGAACCTGGTCAGATAGTGCATCTAGGTCCACGGCCCGACAAGGCGCACCTGTTCGATAGCACAACGGGTGCACGTATCTGAGACACTCATACACACCATAATTCCGACTGCGTACCGAAGGGAGCGAACATGCTCAAGGGAATCAATCCGCTGCTCAACGCTGACATCCTGCGCGCGCTGCGTGCCATGGGACACGGCGACGATCTGATCATCGCCGATACGAACTTTCCGTCGGATTCCGTGGCCCGCCAGACCACGCTTGGCAAGTTATTGCGCATCGACAATACGACGGCTGCGCAGGCGGTCGAGGCTGTGCTGTCGTTGATGCCTCTCGATTCGTTCGTGGATGATTCCGCGGCGCGCATGGAGATAGTCGACTCGCCGGACGAAATTCCGCCCGTGCAGCAGGAGGTGCAGGCGGTACTCGACGCAGCCGAAGGCAAGTCCTGGCCGATGATGTCGATCGAGCGTTTTGCTTTCTACGAACGCGCCAAGCAGGCCTATTGCGTGATCCAGACCGGCGAGCGGCGATTTTATGGTTGTTTTGCGTTTCGCAAGGGCGTCATCCCGCCCGACGCTGAATAGGGCAGGCGCAGATCATGGCCGGCAAGATCGTGATTCTCGGTGTGTTCGTGGCAGACACAGCGTATCGTGCGGACCGCGCACCGCGCATGGGTGAGACCATACTCGGCAACGATTTTGCCCTGGGCCCCGGCGGCAAAGGTTCCAACCAGGCCGTCGCCGCCGCGCGGCTGGGCGCGGATACCGCTTTCCTCTCGAAGCTGGGTGTCGATCCGTTCGCGGATATGGCGCTCAAGACATGGGAGGAAGCCGGGGTGAAACCGATGGTGGAGCAGAGCAGCGAAAGCTACACCGGAGCGGCCTACATTTTTGTCGAGGAGGCGACGGGCGACAATGCGATCATCATCTGTCCCGGAGTAGCGGCGACGATCTCGGCTGCCGACATCGAGGCCAGGTCAGCGTTGATCGAGTCAGCAGCAGTTTTCGTCACGCAGCTGGAGCAACCCATCGAAGCCGCGGTCCGTGCTCTGGAAATCGCGAAACAGGCGGGTGTTTGCACCGTGCTGAACCCAGCGCCCGCCAACAGCCTGCCTGACGGAATGCTGGCATTGTGCGAATACGTCACCCCGAACGAAACGGAAACCGAGGGTTTGACGGGTGTGAAAGTCGAGACGGTTGACGATGCGCGGCGGGCGGCCGACGTGTTCCTGGCCAAGGGCGTGGGTGCGGCGGTGATAACTCTCGGCGACAAAGGCGCGCTTTATCACTCGTCGCAAAAGTCCGAACTCGTCCCGGCCGTCGCGGTGGGGCCCGTCGTGGAGACTACCGGTGCCGGTGACGCCTTCAATGGTGGTTTTGCAACTGCGCTGGCGCGAGGCGATGAACCTCTCGCGGCCGTGCGCTTCGGATGCGCGGCGGCAGGCATTTCGGTTACCCGGCCCGGGACCGCACCGTCCATGCCCACACTGGCAGAAGTGGAAGCGCTTATCGGCAGCAGCGGGTAACCTCATTCGGTATTTGCCAGAAATTTCTCGACCTGCTGCCCGCCGATAGAAAGCCGGTTTGCCAACGGCGTCGATACATGCATAGCGGCAGCGGCAGCGGCGTAGCGCAAGGCGGCCTCCGTCGCGTCACCGGCTGTCAGGCGAGACGCCAGCGAACCGACGAACAGGTCTCCGGCACCATGCGTCGATACCACGTCCACGGCGAATGCCGGCTGCACCAGCGTTTTCCCTTGCGGATCGCACCAGACCGCACCGTCGGCACCGAGCGTGATGATGATCCCGCGCCGCGGCGTGACCAACGAGTTTGCACTCTCTTTTGCGTGCAGCAGTGACACTGGCGTGGTACCCGTCATCGCAGCGGCCTCGACGCGGTTCAAAACCAGCAGATCTACTTGCCCCAGAAGTTCGTCTGACGTTGCGCGCCAGGGCGCAGCATTCAGAATTACCAATGCCCCAAGCGCATTGGCTTTCCTCGCCACGTCGATGTTCACCGCTTCGGGGATTTCGTTCTGCAGCACGGCAACCGTTGCATCCGCCGGCACGTCTATGGCGTCTGCATTCAGTTCGAGATTCGCACCGGAAACGATTACCGCACCATAATCACCGTTGCCGAGCACGATCGCTACGCTCATCCCGGAACTGCTGCCGCTGCCAACCTGGATCTGCGAACGCTCGATCCCCGAGGCATCGAGATGCGCGAGCAGCTGCTCAGCGAACAGATCGTCCCCGACGCGGCCGGCCATGTGGGTACGCGCTCCATGCAGCGCTGCGGCGACGGCCTGATTGCCGCCCTTGCCGCCACAGACAAAATCCACGCCGGAACCGGTCACGGTCTCGTCGATCGCTGGCAACTTCGGCGCGTCGACCACCACATCCAGATGCAGCGAGCCGACCACGAACACGCTGCCCCCGGCCACCGCTTCAGGCCTGCCGGTAGAGCGCTTCGGCAACAATCCTCTGACTCAGCGCGGCATCCTGGCGCTCGATCGCGCTTGCCAGTCGTACATCTGCGGACAGCCTTGCCGCTACCGAACGCAGGGCTTCGACGAGCATGATGTTGGTGCGCGTTTCTTCCACCGGGTCGAGCGCGGACACATCGGGAAAGGTGTCGAAATAAATTGCTCTCTGGTAACCGCAGCGTTCCAGTTCGACCAGTAGTTCCACGGTTTGCACCGGATGCACGCTGCCGGCGATCAGCCCGTCGTCGCGTTTACCGTAGCCGTCGTTCATCTGCACACCCAGGAGGCGCGAATACCGGTTGACGATGGTGACGGTGTGGGCGGGCATTTCATCGGCGTACAGCACATGGGCAAAGTCGATCGTGATGCCGGTATTGGCACGGCCGATTTCGCTTAGTGCAAGCAGGTTGGTGCCGACATCCGGCATCAGTGAGTAGGCACGCGGTTCGTTGGGCTTGTATTCGAGAGCGATCTGCACGGCCGGGTTGTGGTCGGCCAGTTCGCCCAGCGCTTCGAGAGTGTCGTCCCACGATTTTTTGTAGTCCGACTGGAAAGAATAGTCGAAGCCGTCCTGACCCAGCCACAAGGTCATCAGATCGCCGTCCATTTCTGCGAGCGCATCGAGGCCGCGTTTGGTCAGGTCGATCGCCGCGCGCCGCGCTGCCGCGTCAGGGTTCATTAAAGCACCGGGCTTGAATCGCGGATCGGTGTAATAGCGCATTGCCAAACCGTTCAGTTCAACTCCGATAGTGTCCAGGTGTGCGCGCAGGTCGCTTGCCGACTCGTGCACAAAATGGTCGGGAAAGTTGAGATCCGCAGCATTCAAGTCAGGCACCGTGGCTGCGCGCGACAGCAGGTCTTTGGTGGTGACGCAATTCTTTCCAGGCCAGTATGCCTCGGCGCCAACCAGGAAGGAATTAAGGCGTGTCGCGTATTTCGGCTTGTTCACAGTCATCTAAGGGCTCGCGATCCCAGGTCGCTGGATTAAACGCCGGTGTGGCCGGCTGACTGTACTGTAGATGGCGATTTGCGTGCAATGACACGCGGCGGGGCGTCACTGCTCCGCGAGTGTCAGTAACGTCTGCGTTAGCACCAGGTGGGACCGGAGTCGGTCCTGATCGAGATGCCTGGCGGTGTTATGGCGAACGTCGGTTCTTTCATTTGTGCCATTCCGTGCTGCGCTGCCTTACCATGCACGCAGTCTAGCGATTCAGCACAGCGTGTGTATGACCATGGCCGAGAATGCGGAGAACAACTACTTCGTCCTCGTCGCTCAACGGTACGACCGTTGAACAGCGACACCAGCTGGGCGGCCGTGGACTGGGGCAGCACCAACGTGCGTGCATTCCTGCTCGCTGATGGGCCGCGGGTGCTTGCGCAGACTCGGGCATCCATGGGCAGTAAAAACACCAGCCAGGCCGATTATCAGGATGTTCTCGATCAACTGTTCACCGAGTTAGGTGAGGCGCCCGCCCGGATTCTGCTGGCCGGCATGGTGGGCAGCCGCGCGGGTTGGCAGGAAGTGCCCTACTGTCCCTGTCCAGCAGGTGTCTCCGATCTGGCCGCGCACGCCATCGCGCCTCCGGAGCGTCCGGATGTGCGCATCGTGCCCGGCTTGTCGTGCCGCCGGGCGAGCGGCAGCGGCGACGTTATGCGCGGCGAGGAAGTGCAGTGCAGCGGCGCCATGCACCTCGAACCGGACGCCGCGAGCGTGTGTCTACCCGGCACGCATTGCAAATGGGTGCGACTGGCAGCTGGCAGAATCGCCGAGTTTACGACTTTCTGCACGGGCGAACTGTTCGACGCGGTGCGCCGTCACACACTGCTCGGTGCGTTGATTCCACATGAGCAGGTGCTCGACACCGAGCCGGGGGCGGGTTTCGCTCAAGGTCTGCAACGCGCGACCGCGGAGCCGGGTCTGCTGTCCGCATTGTTCAGCGTGCGCGCCGACGCGCTGCTTGGCGGGATACGGCTGGATCAGGCGGCCGACTACCTGTCCGGTATCCTGATCGGCGCGGAGCTTCGCGAGGTCCGCGACGCGGGCATGCTGGAGTCCGTGCTGCTGATTGCGGACGGTAGCCTGGCAGTGCGCTATGCGGCCGCGCTGCGGCAGTTCGGTGCAGCGGTGCAGGAAGTCGCTTCGGCGGACGCCTTCGTTGCCGGTGCGGCGCTCATAGCCGCGCAGGTGGCATGGGACTGACAGGACGCCACGATGACTAAATTCCTGCCGCCCTTGCGACCTGCATGGACGGACTACGCGAGCACGATATTGACAAGATCGCCAGCACCTTTGCTGATCGGATCATGTTCGTGACTTCCGTGCGCAGCATGGACACACACACTCGGGTATTCGCGCGCACTGTATACGGGGTTTCCAGACTTGCGTTACGATAACGCTCCGCCGGAGCATCGAGGTGATGGAGGCTGGCGAGTCAAGTGGCGGCAGGGCGGCACACATACCGGGGCATTGGAACGGCCAGGGTTCCCAACGATTGCGCCGACCAATCGGGCGGTGTCGACACCCGAGCACTGCTTCTACAACAAAGTACAGGAAGAACTTCTGATCGAGATACGTCCGGACCTCGTGCCCCTGGGAGCATCGCACGGTATTTTCGAACAGATAGGCGTGGAATTGCCGCCGTTATGAACAGGCACACCCGAGATCGAAATCCAATCGCGCTGAGCAGCCAGCTTTGCAACTTATCATCACCCACCGCTTGGCGTTTTCTGCACAGGCTACGAAATCTTGCGGGACTTCGATCTGCAATATTCTCGATGTACATTAAACCAATCATTATCGCCTTTGTGGTATCGATCAGCGCAGAGAACGCCGCAGCGTCGGGCGAGGAACTGCTATCGCGGGGGGAATACATTTTGCGAATCGGAGGTTGTGTGCACTGCCACACGGCCGATGGCGGCGAACAACTGGCGGGCGGGCGGCCGCTCGAGACGCCGTTCGGGACCTTCTATACCCCGAACATCACCCCGCACGATACCGCAGGCATCGGGGCCTGGAGCGAGAGTCAGTTCCGGGACGCATTGCATTCGGGCGTTGCGCCCGATGGCGAGAGCTATTATCCGGCGTTCCCTTACACGTCCTATACTCGCATAGTCACGGAGGATGTACGGGCTTTGTGGGCCTATCTCAAGTCGCTGCCCGCATCCTCGCAGCCCAATCGAGAGCATGAACTGCCGTGGTATCTGCAATTTCGGATAGCCGCGCAGATCTGGCAGTACTTGTTCTTTACGGCGGGTGAGTATCGGGAACGTCCGCAGCAGTCGGTGAGCTGGAACCGCGGTGCCTATATTGCGGAAGCGCTGGCGCATTGTGGTGAATGCCACACCCCACGCAGCATATTTGGCGCCACTCAGGCAGATCTGGCTTACGCGGGGACCGCGCACGGTCCGGATGACGAGCAGGTACCTAATATCACCCCGCACCCGAAAACCGGGATCGGCGACTGGACACGTGACGAGCTACGCCAGTTTCTCGAATTCGGCGAACTTCCCGACGGTGAGTACGCGGCGGGCGCCATGGAGCCCGTATCCGAGGAGCTTACGCGCCTTACGGCCGCGGACCGCGAGGCGCTTGTCGACTATCTGCAAGCTTTAACGCCCGTGGACAATGCCGTGGGCGGTGATTGACACAACACACCTTCATCGAGGTTGTGGGCCAGAAGCTGCACCATATCGGCGACATGGTGCAGCTTCAATCTGATTAAAAATCTTCGGCGCGGAAGTCGTCGTGGCAACCCTTGCACGTTTTACCTAGCTCGCTGACGCTCGATTTGAGCGCATCCAGACCGTTACCGGCGCTGGAGGCGAGGCTCATCACGGCGTTCTTGTAAGCTTTTCCCTTGTCACCGACGTTGGAGTCGTTCCAGATTTTGGGGAGGGCACGTGTTTTACCACTGTAGGCCTTGTTGTCCGAGCCTTTTGGCCACGCAGCACCGTTGTTCAATTTTGTCAACAGGCTCAGGTTGTTCGCGTGCATGCTCGCCTGTTTCGCATCGTAGGCCATCTTACCCTTGGCCATCGCGAACAAGGGTCCGGCGTTGAAACTTCTCAGCTGCATTTCGCCGCGGCGGGCATTGATGGCCTTTTCATTGGCGTCGGGGGCGGCCATGATTGCCGGACTGCACAACGCGGTGGTCAACAACATTGTCACAAGGACATTCCTCATCGTTTTTCTCCTGAGATTTTGTCAATTTTCGTGAAAGCAACGGGAAACGTTTGCAGTCTCCCTGATACTTATACAGCAGCCAGCCTATTATATTCCGCGAGCGGTTGTCTGCAACGGCGTGTGACCGGTTCAGGGAATATTCGGCGGTGCAGCGTGTATACGCTGATGATGTGTACTTACGATGATCAAACGGTCAACATTGTTCCCGGAACCCCGCACATCGAGTGCCGAGGCCGTTATGGATCATTTAAAGAGTACCCGGATAGCGTAGATGGATCGATTTGAACGTCAGCTCATCACCCATATGCCACGCTTGCGACGCTACGCGTGGGCGCTCAAGGGTAGCCGGGAACGGGCCGACGACCTGGTGCAGGATTGCCTCGCCAGGGCACTCAGTCGTCGTCATTTGTGGATTCGTGCAAAAGGTATGCGCCCCTGGCTGTTCACCATCATGCACAACATCCATGTGAACGACGTGAGTCGCGACGCGCGTGCACCGCAGGAAATGGCGGTGGATGACTTCGATCATTTGGCGGACACCCGGGTTGGTTCGGAGGGGCATCAGGCATTGGAGGAAATTGACCAGGCGTTGCAGCGTTTGTCACCGGAACATCGCGAGATCGTGTTGCTGGTGGGCCTGGAGCAGATGCCCTACAAGGAAGCGTCGATCGTGTTGGACGTGCCGATAGGCACCGTGATGTCCCGTTTAGCCCGGGCACGGGAACAACTGCGCGAACAGTTGTTCGAGAGCAACATAGTCGGCGTGACGAAGATTCGATGAACGAGCATCTGTCAATCAGCGCAGAAGAACTGCAGGCCTACGTCGACGGTGAGTTGGAGTCGGGCCGTCGGGATGCCGTGGCGGCGGCGGCGGCGGCGGATACGGCGCTTGCCAAGCGCATCAAGCAGTACTGGATTATCAACGAGCGCCTGCACGGCCGCTACGACGTCATGCTCGCTGACCCTGTTCCACATCCGTTGTTGAACATTCTCGCGGATAGGGCGCGCTATCCCGGTCTGCGGGCTGCTGCCGTGATCGCGTGGATCGGGCTGGGTGCCATGTTAGGCGTCGGGGTGACGATGTCGGTATCACAAACCACCGCTCTGAGGCCCCTGGCGGAGGAAGCGGCGTATGCGCATGCACTCTACACGCGGGAACGCCGCCACGCCGTCGAAGTAACCGCCGTAGAGGTCGATCATCTAAATGCGTGGTTGTCCAAGCGATTGTCAGGGCCGGTGGTCGCCCCCGATATTCGCGATGCGGGTTACACGCTGATCGGCGGGCGATTACTGCCGGATGCCGGAGTGGCGGCAGCGCAGTTTATGTACGAGGACGGGGACGGAAATCGCATCACGCTCTTCGTGCGTCAGGTCGGTGATGACGATAGGAACACCCCATTACGCTACACCCGCACCCACGATGTAGGGATCGTGCACTGGCTGGACGGGCGACTCGCCTATGCATTGGCCGGTGGCGCCGACAAGCAGCACTTGCTGTCGATTTCTAATCAAGTGCATGCAACGCACAATCGTTGAGCGGAGAGCGGGGATTTCCGCCCCGGAATAGAAGCGCCTGCCCGTACATCCTGGTGAAATTCCGTTGAGGCCGGAACAGATCCTGCCCCTGAGCGCCGCTGGCTGGATACGGCACCTCCTGCTCATCGGTAATCCCTTTCCTTCGAACTGGCGGTTTTGTTGCGGCGTGATCTGCGGCTCGGATCGGTGGATTTGGCCGCTTTACATCATTGTGGTAAATGCCCCGCCGCTGCGCGAAGATGGCAACTCGGTGCCGAGCGCTGCGGGAAGGGGACCGCGATGTTTTTTCGAAACGCCGCCAACTACCGGCCTTACTACCTCGGCGGTTATCCGCTGGAGAGTTTACCGCGCGACGAGTCCATAGTTGCACAGGAGGCTGCACGACCGCAGGTCGACGCCCCCGCGTACACCGCGGCACCTGTCGGGCCGCTGGCCGAGGCGTTGCGCGAGTACCTCGGCCTGTTCGTAGCGAACGCGGCAGGTGAGCCCGCCGCGCGCTGCGCGCCTATTCCGAACGATCCCCACCAGCGCATGCAGGATGTCAAAGGCTATTGTTACTTCATGAACGCCTCGCAGGTGGGTGTGTGCCGGATGGCCGAAAATGCCT
>JAOTYY010000316.1 GCA_029861595.1 Gammaproteobacteria bacterium | reverse complement strand
CGAGCGTCCAGGGGCTGCCGGCGAATCCGATCAGGGGCACCTTGCCACCAAGCTCAGCATGCACCAGCCGCGCTGCGTCGAGCACATAGCGAAGTTCGGTCTCGGGGTCCGGCACGCCGAGCTTTTCGATCGCGCGTGCGTCGCGCAACGGCCGTGCAAACGTGGGCCCCTCGCCTTCGGCGAATGCGAGGCCGAGGTCCATCGCGTCTGGGATGGTGAGAATGTCCGAGAACAGGATCGCCGCATCCAGTGGAAAGCGCCGTAGCGGCTGCAGCGTCACTTCGCAGGCCAGCTCGGGCGTTTTGCACAAGGTCAGGAAATCTCCCGCCTGCTGGCGGGTAGCGCGGTACTCGGGCAGATACCGGCCTGCCTGGCGCATGATCCAGATCGGCGTGCGGTCCACCGCTTCGCGGCGCAATGCGCGCAACAGCCGGTCGTTAGGCACGCGCTGGTCGTCCATCGCGCTCATAACTGCAGGTAGTCGAGAATGCTGGCGGCAGCCTCACGACCCTCGTATACAGCGGTCACCACCAGATCGGAGCCGCGCACCATGTCGCCGCCCGCAAACACCTTGGGATTGCGCGTTTGCAGCGGTAAATGCTGTGTACCGCCGGTTGCTACCCGCCCGCGGGCGTCGATGGCGATACCGTGCGCCTGGAACCACTGTGCCGGGCTGGGGCGGAAGCCGAACGCGATGATCACTGCGTCCGCGTTCAGCACTGCTTCGGAGCCGGGCACCGGCTCAGGCACCTGGCGTCCGCGCGCGTCCGCTTCGCCGAGTTGCGTGGCGACCGTGCGTACGCCGCTGACGCTGTCAGCGCCTTCGATCGAGATCGGCTGGCGGTTCCACACGAAGCGCACGCCTTCCTCTTTGGCGTTGGCGACCTCGCGCCGTGACCCGGGCATGTTCGCCTCGTCGCGTCGGTACACGCACGTCACCGACACCGCCCCTTGGCGGACCGCCGTGCGCACGCAATCCATCGCTGTATCACCGCCGCCCAATACGACCACCCGTCGGTCCTGCAGGTCGATAAGCGGGTGCGTATCCTGCGCCCATTGCATGACCGCGTTGATATTGCCGATCAGGTACGGCAATGCATCGTGCACCGCGGGCAGTTCCTCGCCGGGAAACCCGCCTTTCATGGGCGTATAGGTCCCCATGCCGAGAAATACCGCGTCGAATTCCTCGAGCAGGCTGGCGAATTCCAGATCGACCCCGATCTGCGTGTTCAGGCGGAACTGCACGCCCATATCTTCCATGATCCGGCGCCGCTCCGCGACCACCCGTTTCTCCAGCTTGAATGCCGGTATGCCGAAGGTAAGCAGTCCGCCGATCTGCGGATATTTATCGAAGACGACTGCCTCGACGCCGTTACGCACCAGCACGTCGGCGCAACCCAGTCCGGCCGGGCCGGCGCCGACCACCGCGACTCGCTTGCCGGTCGCCTGCACAGCGCTCATGTCCGGCCGCCAGCCGAGTTTCAGTGCCTCGTCGGTAATGTACTTTTCGATCGATCCAATAGTCACGGCACCGAATCCATCGTTGAGCGTGCAAGCGCCTTCGCACAAACGGTCCTGCGGACATACCCGCCCGCACACTTCCGGCAGCGAGTTAGTAGCGTGCGAGAGTTCCGCGGCTTCCAGCAGCCTGCCTTCGCCAATGAGTTTCAGCCAGTTAGGAATGTAGTTGTGAACCGGGCATTTCCATTCGCAATAGGGATTGCCGCAAGCCAGGCAGCGGTCGGCCTGCGCAGCGGCCGAGTCGGCGTCGTACTGTGCGTAGATTTCCTGGCTGTCGCGCACCCGCAGCGGCGCGGGTTTTTTGGGCGGATCGCGGCGCGGTACTTCGATGAACTGTAGAACGTTGCCCATACGCCTCGCTGGAGAGTATGCGATACACGTCGCCTGGACGATATCGCCGTAGTTGTTACGCCAGTTGCGATTTTACCCGGCTGCTCAGCGTCGCCATATCGGTTCTGCCCTGCACCTGGGGTTTGAGCAGTCCCATTACCTTGCCCATGTCGCGGGCACTTTGGGCGCCGGTCTGCGCTATCGCGGCGTTGATCAGCGCCGCGATCTCGGCGTCGCTCAAGGCCTCGGGGAGGTAGTCTTTGATGATGTTGAGTTCGAAAGTCTCCTGGTCCACCAGATCGTGGCGCGCAGCTTTTGCGTACTGTTCGATGGATTCGCGCCGCTGTTTGGCCATCTTGTCGAGTACCGCCACGATCTGCGCGTCGTCCAGTTCGCAGCGCTCGTCGACCTCGCGCTGTTTAATGGCTGCGGCAATCAGGCGCAACGCCGCCACCCGCGGCTTGTCGCGGCCCTTCATGCTGCGTTTGGTGTCTTCCAACACCCGGGTTTTCAGGGGGGCGTCGGCCATGCGAGTGGCGTATTAGTATAGGCGCACGCGTCGCGCGTTTTCTTTGGCCAGTTTTTTCTGGTAGCGTTTTACCGCCGCGGCGGCTTTACGTTTTCGTTCGGTAGTCGGCTTCTCGTAGTATTCACGCCGCCGCGTTTCGGTCAGCACCCCCGCCTTTTCGCAGGATCGCTTGAAACGGCGCATCGCGAACTCGAAAGGTTCATTTTCTTTTACACGCACATAAGGCATAGAGATAATGTCCATTCCTGCTGTTTCGACAGAACCGGCCATTTTAAACATACATCCCGCGCAAGGAAAGATCTAAGCGTGACCCTGGTCATCGGAATCGAGACATCCTGTGACGAGACGGGCGTCGCCGTGTACGACTCAGCGCGCGGCTTGCTGGCACACGAGCTCTACACTCAGGCCGCCACGCATGCCGATTACGGGGGCGTGGTGCCGGAGCTTGCTTCGCGTGACCACGTACGCAAGTTGTTACCATTGATCGACCGCGCGCTTGCCGCCGCTGGCTGCGGGCGCGAGCAGCTGCAGGGGGTCGCCTACACGGCAGGCCCTGGCCTGGCCGGTGCACTGCTGGTGGGCGCCGCCGTCGGCCGCGCCCTGGCCTGGGCGCTGGGCATACCCGGGATCGGTGTACACCATATGGAGGGACACCTGCAGGCCGCGCGGCTGGACAACGAGGCGCTGCGGACGCCGTTCCTGTGCCTGCTGGTGTCCGGGGGGCACACGCAGCTGGTGGATGTGCGTGCGCACGGTGACTACCGGATTCTGGGTGAAAGCCGTGACGATGCGGTCGGCGAGGCGTTCGACAAAACGGCGAAGCTGCTGGGTCTGGGCTATCCCGGGGGCGCGGCGCTCGCGGAACTCGCGATGCAGGGCAATCCGCAACGCTTCGTATTCCCGCGCCCCATGTTGGACCGCCCCGGCCTGGAGTTCAGTTTCAGCGGTTTGAAGACCCATGTGCGGACCACGCTGCGCCAATGCGCGGGCAGCGATCAGGATCGCGCCGATATTGCCTGTGCCTTCGAAATCGCGGTAGTCGAGACGTTGCTCGGCAAATCGCAACGTGCGTTGCAGCTGACCGGGTATGACACGCTGGTTATCGCCGGAGGTGTCGGCGCCAATCGGCGTTTGCGCGAGGAACTGGATGCACGGCTGGCGGTACGTGTGGTGTACCCGCGGGTGGAGTTCTGTACCGATAACGGCGCAATGATCGCCTATGCCGGGTGTCTACGCCTTGCTGCCGGACAGCGCGACACGCTGGAGATAGCCGCACGTCCGCGCTGGCCGCTGTCGGAGCTCCAGGGTTTCCCAAGTGTGCTGTCCCCTAAATAGCGTGTAATTCTGAGCGCGTGTCGCGGTTCAGGACAAGACGTCGTGCCAGTGAGTTATCGCTATTGCTAAGCGGCGCAACGCTGTCATG
>JAOTYY010000104.1 GCA_029861595.1 Gammaproteobacteria bacterium | reverse complement strand
TCCGCCTCGGCGACACCCAGACGCTCGAAAACACCCAGCAGCATCAACGAAGTCAGGCCCTGGGTCGGGGGTGGCATGTTGTAAACGCGGTGTCCGGCGACCTGCAGCGTTAACGGCGCTGGTTGTTCAGCCTGGTGAGCGGCAAGATCCGCCCCGCTCAGGGGCGACCCGGGATCGGCAAGCTCGGCGGCAATTACCTGTGCCAGTACCCCGCGGTAAAAATCATCGAGTCCGTTTTTGCCCAGCGTAGCGAGAGTCTGGCACAGAGCCGGTTGCTTGAAACGATCCCCCTGGCGTGGCGGCTCGCCGGCGCTCAGGAAGGCGTCGGCAAACCCGGGTTGTTCACGAAGTTCGGCGAGTTTGCTGCGTGCATGGTTCGCGAGTGTTCCACTTACCGCGACACCGTTGTGTGCATGGTACATCGCATCTTCGAGCAGCCTCGCGAGCGGCAGATGCCCCTGCCACTCAGCGGCGCTGTGCTCCAGCGCGGTCTGCCAGCCCGACACGGCTCCGGCTGTCGTCAGGGCGGCCAACGGCCCACGGTCGGGAATAGTTTCCATGCCCCGCGACCGGTAGAAATCGACATCCGCCGCGGCCGCCGCGGCGCCACAGGCATCGATGCCAAGCGGCTTGGAGCCAGGCGCGTACAGCAACCAGAAATTGTCACCACCGAGGCTGTTCATGTGCGGATAGACCACCGCGATGGTGCTTGCAGCGGCGATCATCGCTTCGATCGCGTTGCCGCCCTCGCGCAGCACGCGCTGACCGGCATCGGCCGCCAGATGGTGGGGCGCCACCACCATGCCGTTAAAAGCCCGTTTTGTATGCAGCATGCTTGGTGGCGATGGATTCGAAACCAGAACGCGCCGAAAGTACTCGATTCAATTGCATATAAGCAAGTGGGTCAGCGTATCGAGCCGCCGTACGGTGATCAGAGTTGACTTCCGTTATCGGTTGCGCGACGTTCGTGACATCACTGTAATCGAAATCCAGAGCTGTCGCCTCAGTTGCTGACAGTTTTGCATCGAGCCAGCTCACAGCGGCCAGCATGAGCAACACGGTTGACGGTACACTGGTGTACGCCTTTGCATCGAAGATCTGGTAGTGGATGCAGGGCGGGCGACTGTTCACCGCCGGTGCGTCGTCTGGCGATCCGCAACTGGCGACTTTGTGCGGGGAGAGGGGAGCGATAAAACCGGCCTCACTCGCAGGGGTAAAGAACCTTTCTCCCGTATGGAGAACGGGAATCTCCCTGGGGATGAGGGGACGGATCACGAGCTGCAGGAAAGCATCGAACATCCTGGCCTGTTACGCGCCCAGTCCGGGCGCTTCTCCGCGTAGTGGTCGCGGTCCGGCTGTTCCTCATACGGATGCCGCAGCACCTCCAGCAGTTCGCTTATCTTTTCGTAATCGCCTTGTTCGGCGTCGTCTATCGCTAATTGGGCAAGGTAGTTGCGCAACACGTACTTTGGATTGACCCGGTGCATGATAGCGCGCCGCTCAACGCCCGATCGACCATCGCCGGCACATCGTTGCAGATAATCGTTCAGCCATTTCACGGTCCGCGAATGGCAGTCATCATCTACGGATTTCGGGGTGTAGTAGGCGGGTGCCAGTGGCTGGAGGAGATCAGTCGCGGCGTCATTCTCTACGTGAACGTGCAACTCACCAAGTTGCCTGAAGAAGATGGTCATGTCGGTTTCGGTCAGCTGCAGCACCTCCAGAAGTTCGGCGATCAGTGCCTCATCCGCATCTGCCCGGTAACTGTCAAGGCCCAGCTTGCCAGCCATCATTTCCTGCCATTCGCGGGTGTAGGTGTCCACGAATCCGGCGAGCGCGTGTTGCAGCGGTTCGGTCTGTTCGATAAGTGGATAGACAGCATTCGCCAGTTGCAGCAGATTCCACTGTGCAACACCGGGCTGGTTGGCAAACCGGTAGCGGCGGCCCGCCGCATCCGTAGTGTTGGGTGTCCAGTCCGGGTCATAGTTTTCCAGCCATCCATAGGGTCCGTAATCGATGGTCTGACCAAGAATGGACATGTTGTCGGTGTTCATCACACCGTGCACGAAGCCTACTCGCATCCAATGCACGATCATTCGTGCAGTGGTGCGGCACACTTCGTCGAACCAGGCAACGTAAGTCTCGGTGCACGGTTCGCCAAGATGAGGAAAATCGGTACTTATGGTGTATTCGGCAAAGCGTCGCAGCACATCGGTTTCGCCTCGCGCGGTGAAAATTTCGAAATGGCCGAAGCGAGTGAACGATTGCGCGACACGGCACACGACCGCGCCCGGTTCCGCTTTCGGCCGGCCGTCGTAAAACATGTCGCGCATTACTGCTTCGCCGGTTGTGACAAGACTCAGCGCGCGTGTGGTGGGCACTCCGAGATGATGCATCGCTTCGCTGCACAGGAACTCCCGTACCGAGGAGCGCAATACAGCCAGACCGTCCGCGGTGCGGGAGTAGGGTGTCGGGCCGGCACCTTTGAGCTGCAGCGTCCAGCGTTCACCGTGCCGGTTGATCACATCGCCGAGATTGATTGCGCGCCCGTCGCCAAGCTGGCCCGCCCAGTTGCCGAACTGGTGGCCGCCGTAACACGTCGCGTGCGGGTCCATGCCTGACGCGAGCCTGTTTCCCGCCAGGACCTCGGTCAGTGCATGGACGTCCCATAACTCGGGGTGTAGATCCAGCAACTCCGCAACTTCGCGTGAATACGCCACGAGGCGGGGTGACGCCACGGGTGTGGGGCGCACGCGCGAGAAGCAGGCACCATTCACCGGGCGGCGAAAGTTATCCGTCGTCGGGTCCGCCGGCAGCTCACGTGTAAAGCGATTGTCGAATTGCAGTCCTTGCAGCGGATCGTTTCCGAGTAGTGTATGCATCGAATTTTCTGACATAAATAAGTATAAATAACAATTCGTTAAAGAAAATATTTAAAGTAATTAATAATTATACTGCCAGCCCTTGGCCGGTACGCCGTTACGCTTGAGTGGCACAAATGACAAGCGTCAGGATATTTGATTTTGTTCGCCAAAAGTTGCTGTGTACCATGACTGGTTATGCGCCGGGCACAAAGACTGCCAGCGCCGGCATACGGAGACCCTAACATGACAAACGCATTGACTGCGCAGCAACGTGATCTGCAGACGCGGGCGCGAGAACTGGCGCAAACGGTAATCGCACCGCGAGCGGCCGCTGTCGACCGCGACGAGCAATACCCCTGGGAGAACGTCACGGCACTCAAGGAAGCGGGTTTCATGGGTATGACGATCCCGCGTGAATTCGGTGGACGCGGGCTGAGTTTTCTCGACGCCGTACTAGTGATCGATGAGATGGCCCGTGTCTGTGGCGTTACCGGACGCATTGCGGTGGAAGCAAACATGGGTGCGATTTCCGCGATCATGCACTACGGAACCGAGCAGCAGAAACGTCATGCGGCCGAACTGGTGCTTGCCGGAGACAAACCGGCCATCTGCATCACCGAGCCGGAAGCGGGAAGCGCTGCTTCGCAGATGACTACCAGCGCCCGGCAGCAGGGCGACAGTTATATCGTCAACGGTAAAAAGCACTGGATCACCGGCGGCGGTGTTTCCCGCTTTCATCTGGTATTCGCCCGGGTGATCGACGAAGGCGGCACGGACCGCGGTATTGGCGGATTCATTGCGCTGCGAGACGAAACGCCCGGGCTGATCATTGGCGACCGGGAACCGACCATGGGGTTGCGCGGTATTCCGGAGACGGAAATCATATTCGACAATATGCGGATCGAAAGCGACCGTGTGCTGTTGCCGCCAGGCGGTTTCAAGCGCGGTTTTGCAGAGTTGATGAATGCATACAACAGCCAACGAGTGGGTGCTGCGACCGTGGCGCTTGGATTGGCCGAAGGCGCCTATGCTCAGGCACTGCAGTTCTCGCAGCAACGCGAGCAATTCGGCCGGCCGATTTGCGAGTTTCAAGGACTGCAGTGGATGCTGGCGGACATGAGCACGCAATTGATCGCCGCACGACAACTGATCTACACAGCTGCCGGCAGTGCGGCCGATGAGGGTAATGTGTTCCCGGATGCCTTACTTGCCGCTCAGGCAAAAGTGTTCGCATCGGAGATGGCGATCAAGGTAACCATGGATGCGCTGCAGGTATTCGGTGCGCGCGGTTACTCGAGAAACCTGCCGCTGGAGCGCATCGCGCGCGATGCCCGGATGTTCACCATCGGCGGCGGCACCGCGCAGATTCTGCGCACCGTTATCGCATCGCGAATTCTGGATCGCAAACTGCCGCAAACGCGAGACGGCTACCTCACGCCGACAGCAAATAAGCAGGATGCAGAGTCGCGGGTGCCACCGCTCGCCGGAGTCGCGGATAAACACTAGCCAAATTCAGCGCGGTTACATCTATGCTTCACGACGCACGTTGCATTTCAGCGCATTCTGGATGGGGTGGGCACTCTCAGTGACGCAGTCGCGTTCCCCTCACGCAACACGATGAACGACTATGACGTTGCGGTAGTCGGCGGTGGCTTACTGGGATCTGCATTCGCCTTCGGGCTTGCGGCGATGCGCCTGCGGGTCGCGCTATTTGACGAAGGTGACATTGCCATCCGTGCGGCTCGGGGTAACTTCGGGCTGGTATGGGTGCAGGGTAAAGGGCGGGGCATGCGCGAATACGCCCGCTGGACGCTGCATTCTTCGCAATTATGGAGCGGCTTCGCGCGACGCCTGGCCGACGAAACCGGTATCGACGTCGGCTTCCATCGTCCAGGCGGTTTCCACGTGGCGATCGATCACGAGGAACACGCCCGGAATCTCGCGTTGCTGCAGCAACTCCGTGACGAGGCCGGCGACGAAGGCTATGCGTTCGAAGTTCTGGAGCATGCCGCGCTGAAGAAAGCGTTGCCTGGCATCGGTGCCGATGTTCCCGGCGGTACCTACTGTCCGCATGATGGCCATGCAAATCCGCTGAAACTGCTGCGCGCGCTGCACCATGGTTTTCAACAAAACGGCGGTACTTATCTGCCGCGCAGGCGCGTGACGGATATCGCCCCTGTTGACGGCGGGGGATTTAAGCTCGACGCTGCGAATGACCTGCTTCAGGTGCGGGCGGAAAAAGTTGTCATTGCTGCGGGCCACGGGTCGTTGGCGTTGGCGCGGCAGTTGGATCTGCAGGTGCCCGTATTTCCCGTGCAGGGTCAGATCGTGGTCACTGAAAAAGCCCGGCTCCGTTTCAACTATCCAACTAACTACGTGCGCCAGACCGACGAGGGTAACTACCTTCTGGGTCCGTCGGAACGTGACGTTGGCTATGACTCGAACACGGAATCCGTCACATTACGTAACATAGCGCGGCAATGCTCGCGTGCCTTTCCTTTTTTGCGTGAATTGCGTGTGCAACGGGCCTGGGCGGCGTTGCGCATCATGACACCTGACGGTTTTCCGATCTACGACCAGTCGCCGACGTATCCGGGTGTTTTTTCATTTGCGTGTCACAGCGGCGTGACACTTGCCGCGGTACATACGTTGGACGCCTGCGCCTGGATCCGGCAGGGCGCAATTCCGCAGGCATACGATTGCTTCAGCGCTAAACGGTTCGATGTTCAAACGTACGCATAAGATCAGCCAACCAGTACGCATCGACTTCGAAGGACGCGAAATAATCGCGCAAAGCGGCGATTCCGTCGCGGCCGCGTTACTGGCTGCCGGCGTCGGGTACTTTCGCGAATCGCCCGCCTCCGGTACCCGCCGTGCGCCCTTCTGCATGATCGGAAATTGCTTCGAGTGCCTGCTGGAAATAGACGGGCAGGCAAACCGCCAGGGGTGCATGGTTGCCGTGCGTGAAGGTATGCGGGTGAAGATGCAGCGCGGTGCTGGAGACCTCGATTATGAGTGATGCTGTCGATGTTGCGGTAATCGGCGCGGGGCCTGCAGGGATGGCGGCGGCTGCCGAATTGGCGGAGCGCGGGGTCGGGGTACGAGTGTACGATGAGCAGGCGTCACCGGGCGGCCAGGTGTTTCGCAGCATCGAAAAAGTGACCGAACAGCGGCCGGCTGACCTGCACACGCTGGGCGAACAGTATGCGCGCGGGCTGCGGGATGTACGGCGTTTTCGGCAAAGCGCGGTCAGTTATGTTCCAGGCGCTGCCGTATGGGAACTCGATGGCAGCAGTCCGCAAGAAGTGCGGCTCGGGCTGTTACATGACAACCGAGCTGCAACGGTTCGCGCGCGCCATGCACTCATCGCCACTGGCGCCATGGAGCGCCCCACACCGTTTCCTGGCTGGACCCTCCCGGGCGTCATGAGCACTGGGGCGGCGCAGACTTTGTTGAAGGAGTCGGGACTGGTGCCGGAGGGCAGGGTGGTCCTGGCGGGATCGGGACCTCTGCTGTATCTGTTCGCTTCGCAGATGCTGCAATCCGGATGTGTGCCGGTGTGTATCCTGGATACTACGACGCGGATGTCCCTGACGGCGCTTGCCGTGCTGGCTCCGGCTGCGGTTCATGCGTTGCCGGAGCTGCGCCGGGGAATGCGGTGGTTGCAGCGCATTCGGGATTCTTCGATCGAGCACATCCACCGGGTAACCGGCCTGCAGGCGATCGGCGGTGAACGACTGCAAACAATTCGATTCCGCCAGCGTCGAAGGTGGCTGGAAGTAAGTGCGGATCTGTTGCTGGTTCATGATGGCGTGATTCCAAACACCTGGTTGGCGATGTCCGCCGGTTGCGAACACTACTGGCATACGCGACAACAGTGCTGGCACCCGCGAATACAGGCCAACGGCGTATCCAGCCATGAGCGAATCTCGATCGCCGGCGATGCAGGGGGCATCGTCGGCGGTGACCTGGCCTGTATTCGCGCACGACTTGCCGCACTGCACGTGGCGCACAGCCTCGGTGCCGCGACGCGCGTTGAAGTGCAGGAGGCGCAGAACGCGGCGCATTCCGGAACACGAAAACTTGTTGCGCTGCGGCACTTCCTGGACGGCTACTACGTTCCTGCCGCGGCGTTTCAACTGCCGGAGGACGACGATACCCTGGTGTGCCGTTGCGAGGAAATCACCGTGGCGCAAATCAAGGCGGTGGCCGCACTCGGATGCACGGGACCCAATCAGGGCAAGGCGTTCACGCGTTGTGGAATGGGGCCATGCATGGGACGGGAATGTGGAATCACCGTCAGCCGTCTGCTCGACAACCACCATAAACTCGGTATGCAGGAAACTGGTTATTTCCGGATTCGCCCGCCCGTAAAGCCGATTACCGTCGGGCAGCTTGCGGATCTCGAGTAACAATAAAGGCGCGAAGGCACAGTCTGGAAAATACGTGACCGCGCTTGCAAGGATAACCGCGGCTGTTGCTGGCCGGCAGAGCTAACCGTCCACCGCGCTTACCTGCAAATCCGCTTTGGCCAGCCACGCCCGGTCGATCTCCACGCCCCATCCCGGTGCACTCGGGATGGTGGCCTTGCCATCGACTATTGCGTACGGCGATTCCACGAACAAGTCCTGCTGCCAGGGATAGTAGTCGCTTCCCTCGATGGAGAACTCGAGGTATTTGCCGGCATTGGGAATCGCGCCCAGCAGGTGCATGGTGAACAGCGTCACCATCGATAAATTTGCGCAATGCGGCGTGCACGGCAGTCCCGTCTGCGCAGCCATGTCTGCCACTTTCAGTGTGCGTACGATGCCGCCCAGGTAACAGATGTCCGGTTGCACGACGTTCACCGCGTGCATATCGATCAGGCGACGCCACGTCGCGAGGTCGCAATCCTGTTCGCCGCCCGTGACATCGATCGAAAGTGCGTCCGTCACCTGTTTGGTTTGCTCCAGTTCCCAGTACGGGCACGGTTCTTCGAAATGGCTGACCCCGTTGTCCTCCAGCAGCTTGCCCAGTTCTATGGCTCGCTTGGGCGAGTAGCCGCTGTTCGCATCGACGAGCAGTGCCATGTCGTCGCCGAGTTCCTTGTACATCGTGCGCACGATGTCTTCGCTGCGACCGGGCCAGGCGTCGACGTTGTGGCCGCACTCGGTGCCGATCCGGAATTTGCAGGCGTCGAAACCGTGACGATCGCGAAGCTTAGCGATACGCTGCGCTTCGTCATGCGGTGTGATGTCGCGTTTCATAGAAGAGGCGTAGGTGCGGAGTGCGCGCGGTTTGCCCCCCAGCAGCTCGCACACGCTTTTGTTTTCCAGTCTGCCGCGTAAGTCCCATAGCGCTGTGTCCAGCCCGGCCAGGGCACGGCGCAGGTATGAGCCGGGAAACTTGTGCTCACGTTCCGGAATCATCTCCACAAGCTGCTCGATGTCCAGCGCATCGGCACCGAGCGCATGGGGTGCAATCTGACGGTGCAATACCTGTGCGGTGATATCCGCATTGTAAGTGGAAGTCTGCCCCCATCCCTGGTCGCCGGTGTCGGTGGTCACCCGCACGAAGGCGACCGGTTCCGTGGCAAACGACTCTATACACGTGATTTTCACGGAGTAAAATTCCTAAAGTTAGATTTATCAAATGATTATAATATGTAGTTGATGTATTTTATGATATAAATCACCGGCCGAAACCGGCTCCAATCGATGTCGCGCAGCAGCGTTTTCTTGGTGAACTGGCTGTTGCCCTGTAGGATGCCGGCAATTTTCGTGTATGGCGGCCCGGCGCCGTCGAACGTGATGCGGATTTCCTTCGTCTGATCGACCCGCGCGCGTCACGCGTCGATCGGCGGCTGCAGTTTAGCTGCGCGTTCCAGCCGTTCCATGTACGAAGTTGGCAGCGACAGTGTGTTTGACGACCCCTGAGGTCAAGAAAAGACAGGACACCTCTATGATCGATCTGTATACCTGGACGACACCCAACGGGCGCAAGGTGTCCATCATGCTCGAAGAGTTGGGCGTAGAGTACACAGCTCACGCCATCAATATCGGGGCTGGTGAGCAGCAGGCGCCCGAGTTTCTCGCCATCAGCCCCAACAACAAAATCCCAGCCATAGTGGACAACGATAATGGCACGGTGTTGATGGAGTCGGGCGCGATCCTGCTCTACCTGGCGGACAAATATCAAAAATTCATGCCAACGGACGAGGCGTCACGCTGGCGGGCCATGGAGTGGTTGATGTGGCAGATGGGCGGCATCGGTCCCTTCCTCGGGCAGGTGCACCATTTCGTCCACTACAACCCCGGCAAAGCGCCCTATGCCGAGGAGCGTTATTCCAAGGAAGCACACCGCTTGTACGGCGTTTTGAACACCAGGCTGACCGGCCGCGATTACATGATCGATGAATACTCGATTGTGGATATGGCCACCTGGCCATGGATATCGCGCTTCGAATGGCAGAAAGTGGATTTGAACCTGTATCCCAACGTGCGCGACTGGTATGTCCGCATTGCCGAGCGGCCCGCCGTGCAACGTGGTTACCAGGTGCCCAAGAAAGTCAACGAGGTGCCGATGCCCTAGCGTCCGTTATTGCGGGGGCGGTTTCTGTTTTCCTGGAAAATACAGGTGCAGGTGCTTATCGGAAATCCGCGCATAAATATGCCGAGCACCGATGCCGCGCGCCAGCAGGCGCGTTTGTCGTAACTTCGACCGGAACTTCCTGTCTTCCAGCAGTATTTTTCGCGTCGTTGTCGGGTAACACTCGTCTATAACATCCTGCGCCACCGAAGCCAGTGTTTCAGTCTGGTACTCGCGACTCGACAGCTCGATGAACCCGCGCAAGTTAGGCACCGATTTCAACGACTGGTCGAAGTACACCAGCTGATAGCCGAAATTCGCGTTTGCTTTCCTCTCCTTCGCGAAGCGGGCCTCGAGAAGCGACTTGCATTCTTCCAACCAGGGAAACCTGTAGTAGTTCATTGGCTTGGGTGGTGGTGGCGGTTCGGTTTGGGGGGTGCAAGCAATCAAAGCAACGGCGAGCAGCAGGGGGACCGCCACGGCGCGGGCGAATACTGCCCATGCCGCACGCGTAGTGGCTAGATTCGTGCGTCCCATACGTAACTACTCTCTCGATGACAGGCACCTGAGTATAGCGGAGATTGGGTACATCCCGGCACAACCCTTGCTTCAATCGGGGAAACTGGTAGGGTTGAGAATCATTGGGTAATTCGACGTCGAGCGGGGTAGCGAAGTAATGTGGCGCGATCTGAAAGTAACCAGAGCGGCTAACAGCCGGCTTGCTGAAGTGGATTTCGACGCGCTCGGATTCGGCAACGTATTTTCCGATCACATGTTCAGTATGACCTGCAGCGACGGTGAGTGGGGCGATCCGCAGATTCTGCCATATGGAAATATCGAAGTTGCGCCCGGCAATGCGACACTGCACTACGGTCAGTCGGTTTTCGAAGGCTTGAAGGCGTTTATCGGCAGTGACAACGTTGCGCGGGTATTCCGCCCCGACATGAATGCCAGACGGTTGCTCTCTTCCTGCGAACGCATGTGCATTCCGCCACTGGACGAAGAAACCTTCTGCGCCGCAATCGACGAACTGGTAGCGCTTGATCATGCATGGATACCGCACAAGCGCGGTCAGGCCCTGTATGTCCGACCGTTGATTTTCAGCATCGAGAACCATCTCGAGGTACGCCCCTCGACCGAGTTTCGCTTCATCGTCATGACGGCGCCGGTGCGCGCGTATTTCGATGAGGGTGTCGGACCGATTGCTCTGAAAGTGGAGGAGACTTACACGCGTTCCGCGCCCGGTGGAATCGGCGCAGCCAAAACCGCAGGCAACTATGCCGCCAGTCTTTACCCCACCCAACGGGGTGTACAGGACGGTTTCGTGCAAATGGTCTGGCTGGACGGGATCGAGCACCGGTACGTGGAAGAAGTCGGTGCAATGAACATCTTCTTCCGTTTCAAAGACACTATTGTTACACCGGATCTGCACGGCACAATTCTGCCTGGTGTTACCCGCGACAGTGTGATCACGTTATTGCGCGATGCCGGTCATACGGTGGAGGAGCGGCGCGTGGCGATAGACGAGGTGGTAGAGTCCGTGCACAACGGCGAATTGCTGGAAGTGTTCGGCGCCGGTACGGCCGCCATCATCGCGCCGGTAGGCAAGTTTTCGTACAGGAACGAAGTACTGACCGTGCAGGATAACCAGGCCGGTGAGATCACGCGCTGGCTGTACGAGCGCCTTACCGATATCCAGCGCGGCGATACGGAAGACAAATATCGGTGGAACCGCCTGATCGCGATCGATGAGCCCAGCGTCACAGCCGTCACTTCGTAGACCAGATTCCCTTTTTTCACTGACCTGGAACGGCTGAAAACAGGCGTCGCCTGTGCTTGAATACGCGCATGCAACGTACGATCGAAGATGTTCATGATCGCCTGAACGCCGCCGGCTACGTCGCCGATACAACGCTTGCGACAACGCTCAGTCTGTTGCTGCAGCTGGAGCGGCCGCTGTTGATCGAAGGGGATGCGGGAGTTGGCAAAACCGAGCTTGCCAAGGCGCTGGCGAGGGGGTTCGATTCACGCCTGATCCGCTTGCAGTGTTACGAGGGCCTGGACACTGCCACCGCAGTGTACGAATGGAACTACCCGCACCAGTTGCTGGCGATCAAGCTGCATGAATCCGCCGATCACGCTCCGAGCAGCGAAGACGACATATTCAGTGAGCGTTTCCTGCTGGCGCGGCCGTTACTGCAGGCCATTCAGGAGACCCGGCCGGCTGTGTTATTGATCGACGAAATCGATCGGGCCGACGAAGCGTTCGAAGCGTACCTGTTGGAAGTGCTGTCGGATTTCCAGATCAGTATTCCGGAGATCGGCACAGTCAAGGCACGTTCTATCCCGCGCGTTGTGCTGACCTCCAACAGTACGCGGGAACTCAGCGACGCTTTACGCCGCCGTTGCCTGTACCACTACCTCGACTATCCCGACATGGAAAAAGAACTGTCCATCGTGCATCGGCGCGTACCGGGCATCGAGGGCAACCTGGCGCGGCAAATTGTTGGGTTCGTGCAGAGTCTGCGGCAGCGCGAGTTGCGCAAACGCCCGGGCATCGCCGAGACGCTGGACTGGGCAAGCGCACTTTCGACTCTCGAGGTGCGCTCGCTGGTGGAGGCCCCCGAGCTCGTCGAAAACACGCTCGCCTGCCTGCTCAAAACCGAAGAAGACCTGAAAGCGTATCGCGAAGGTGCAGCCAGGGAAGTGCTGGCGGCTATCGCCTGATGGCTGGAACCAATCCGAGCCGGCAGATCGCCAGTTTCGTGCGCCACTTGCGCCACGAGGGATTTGACGTGGGAATCAGGGAAACTGCCGATGCACTGCGCGTAGCGGGCAATCAAAATCTTCTCGACAATCGCCTGTTGTGCAGTTGCCTGCGTGGATTGTGTTGCCGGGATCGCAGTGACTGGCACCGCTTTGAGGAGATTTTTCAGGCGTTCTGGTTCCCGCAAAGCGTGGCCGTGCGTGAAGATGCGGCGGCGCGGATCGATCCAAGGATCGGTCAGTTGCGGCGTGGGGGCGTTACGGGAATTGCCGGCGCATCGCAGTCTGACGAAGAACTGGTGCGCGGCGGCGGGGCAGGGCGCCAGCGCACACTCGCACGCGCGGACTTCCGTTTCCTGACTGATCTTCTGGGTCAGCGGGAAATGGAGGAACTGGCCGGGCGACTTGCGCTGCGCATTCGACGGCGGGCAACACGGCGACGGCGTGAAAGGTACTGCGGACGAGTGGTTCACATGCGGGGCACCTTCCGCCGCAGCCTGGCGACTGGAGGGCTGCCCCTGCATCTGCGCTATCTCGCACCTCGTCTAGAGTTGCCCAGGCTCGTGTTGCTGCAGGATGTGTCTCATTCCATGGCGGGCTACTCGCCGCTGCTGACCCGTTTCGCGAGAGGTCTGATGCGCGTGTTTCCGCGTAGCGAGGCGTTCGTGTTTCACACACAGTTGTATCGGGTCAGCAACCTGTACCGCGAAACCGACGTGCTCGAGCTGCGGCGCCGTCTGGAACAGTATCAGCACCTGTGGTTAGGCGGAACGCAGATCGCCGAATCCCTGCGGCGTTTTCAGGAACTGTATGCATCCCGGTTTGCGAACCGGCAATGCCTGGTGCTCATCATGAGCGACGGATTCGACACCGACGATCCGCATGATCTCGCGAAGCAGCTTACGCTGTTGCGTGAACGCGTACGCCAGGTGGTGTGGATCAATCCGATGCTGGGACGGCGCGACGCCGCCAACGAAGTCAACGGTGATGTCACCCGCGGTCTGGCGGCCCTGGTGGATTTCGTGGCGCCCGGGCACAGCCTGGAGGGGTTGGAAACCGTCGCGGCGTATCTTGCGCAACACTGTTAGGGTGATTCGCTCTCGTATTTGTTCCCGGCAGATGCGCGAATCGGGTAAGTGTCGTAGATGATTTCGAGGTACTTCGCTTTGCTGCCGCTCGGCTCAAAAGTGAAGAGATCCATCACTTTAAACGTGATCAAAAGTTCCATCGCGGACAGTCCAGTCGTATTGAAAGTACGCCGTCGCGTGGTGTTTCTCAGTGGTGCTGAGAAAGACGTCAATGAGGGGTGTATTGATACCTTCTTCAGTGAGTTACCAATTTGTCAGCTCATCGACGAGAACAGCTCGATCGCAGAGTGTTGTTAGGCCGGCGCCACAATACCGTGAGCTTTTCTCCAATCGGCAAACTCCTTCTGCATCTCGTTTCGGTTCACACTCTCTTTGAGAGCGGCAGCGTACAACGCCCCGGCACGATCCAGATTGCCCAGAAGCGCCTGGCCGCACATAGCCGAAATCTTCTCTAACCACGCATTGTTTTTGCCGATGTACTCGCGATCCAAGTACGCAACAGCGTCCTCCAGCTTGGAGTATTTGTCGAACCAAGGCAGTGCGTGATTCTCAAATGCGGACATTACTGATTCCCCTAGTTCGGCAACCGATACGTGCCTCGATACCTGCCACCAGTTGCTGTCCCATTCGTCCGCGTCCGCTTCAGCGAAAGCAAGCTCATCAAGACGCTCCCGTAGAAAGCAGTACTGTTCAGCGGGCCTGTCTGTAACCGGCCCCACAAATTCCATACGGGGAATGGTCGCGGTAGCTTGCACCCAGGAGGGATGGTAGACGCCCAGGTT
>JAOTYY010000103.1 GCA_029861595.1 Gammaproteobacteria bacterium | reverse complement strand
CGGGTGGTATTCAATCCTCTGATCACCTGCGGCGCCTGCGCGTATTGCCAAAGCGGTCGTTCCAATTTGTGTCCTGCGCGCGAGTTGATTGGAATGCGACTGCCCGGCGCATTCGCTGAGCAGGTCGCGTTGCCGGCCCGCAACCTGATTCCTGTTCCCGAAGGCCTGGATCCGTCCAGGGCCGCGCTGACCGAACCTTGTGCGACCGCCTGGCACGCTCTGGCGTTGGCGGCTCGCGCCACGTGGCGGCCTGTTCCGGAGTGCCGTGCCCTGGTAATCGGCGGCGGATCAGTCGGATTGCTCGGCGGATTGATTTTGCAAGCCTGGGGCGCATGCGACGTGCACCTCGCCGAGACAAATCAGTTACGCCGGGAGACTGCGGCGGCGGCAGGCCTTGAGGTTTTTGATCCCGTCTCCACGCCAGCGGCGAACGCGCACTACGATCTGGTTCTGGATGCGGTCGGCGCGGTGGCAACCAGGGCGGCGGCAATCAACGCAGTGCGGCCCGGAGGGGTCATCTCACATGTCGGTCTGCAGGATTGGGCTGGTGAGTTCGACGCACGCACCTTGACGCTGTCCGAGGTGACCTTTATCGGCGTCTACACTTATACTGACGCTGATTTGCGGGCTTCCCTCGCAGCACTCCACGACGGCCGACTGGGCAAGCTCGACTGGATTGAGGAACGGCCGCTGTCCCAGGGCGGGCAGGCGTTTATCGACCTGAACGCCAATCGCACCCCGGCCGCCAAAATTATTCTCAGACCCTGAAGGCAGACAACCCGCGGAGACGTATGATGATCGATTTTGTAGTGCACGACGAGGGCGACAGCGTCGGCGTCGTGGTAGTTGAAGGCGTAACGGCCGGGCAGGAATTGACCGGCTGGATCATGGATCAGGACAGCGAAATCAAGTTCACCGCGGCCAGCGACATTCCCATAGGTCACAAACTCGCAATTACGCCGCTCAAGAACGGGGACACCGTCATCAAATACGGTGTCGACATTGGCCGGGTCGTCGCGGATATCGAAATGGGCGAACACGCCCATGTGCACAACATCAAAACCAAGCGTTGGTAGGAGCGAAGCTATGACCATGGAATTAGCAAATGCGACGTTTCGCGGGTACCGGCGCGAAAACGGGCGCGTCGGCGTGCGCAATCACGTCATCATCCTGCCGGTCGACGATTTGTCCAACGCAGCCAGCGAGGCGGTCGCCAACAATATCAAAGGTGCCATGGCGATACCGCATCCCTACGGCCGTCTGCAATTCGGCGAGGACCTGGAACTGCATTTCCGCACTTTGATCGGTACCGGTGCCAATCCGAATGTCGCCGCGGTTGTGGTGATCGGTATCGAAGAGGGCTGGACGCAACGCATTGTTGATGGCATCGCAAAAACGGGAAAACCCGTAACCGGATACGGGATAGAACTGCATGGTGATCACGAAACGGTTATGCGGGCGTCGAAGACAGCACGCGAATACGTACAGTGGGCCTCAGAACTCGCCCGCGAAGACGCGCCGCTGAAGGAGCTGTGGGTATCGACGAAATGCGGCGAGTCGGATACGACATCGGGGTGCGGGGCGAACCCTACTGTCGGTAATGCGTTCGACAAGATGTACAAACACGACACCACGCTGCTGTTCGGCGAGACATCGGAAATTACCGGTGGCGAACATCTGGTCGCCGAGCGATGCCGCGACGATCAGGTGCGCGAGCGTTTCATGTTCATGTTCAACCGCTATCAGGACATGATCGACCGTTACAAAACCAGCGACTTGTCGGAATCGCAACCAACCAAAGGCAATATTGCTGGCGGTCTCACGACAATTGAGGAGAAGGCGCTGGGCAACATCCAGAAAATCGGCCGCGAATGCCTGGTGGACGGCGTGCTGGACAAAGCGGAAGCGCCGACGCATCCCGGGCTGTGGTTTATGGACTCGTCTTCCGCGGCTGCCGAGATGGTTACGCTGTGCGCGGCGGCCGGCTTCGTGGTGCATTTTTTCCCGACCGGTCAGGGCAACATCATCGGCAATCCGGTCATACCGGTCATCAAACTATGCGCGAATCCTCGCACGGTGCGCACGATGGGCGAGCATATGGATGTGGACGTGTCCGGCCTGTTACGCAAGGAACTGACACCGGATGAGGCGGGTGACGCATTGCTGGACATGATGCTTCGCACTGCCAACGGACGTCTCACAGCCGCGGAAGCGCTGGGCCACCGCGAGTTTGTGCTGACGCGCTTGTATGAAAGTGCTTAGCAGCCGCCGGGCTGTATGAACACGGGTTGCTTGTACAAACCTTCGCCTGCTGACGAGACGCGTCGCTTGATTCGTTGACGCGCCACGAAGAGCGCGGCATAACCTGATCCAGGTCGTTTTCCGCTACCTGTTCAACAATGGGTGGTTTTTTCCAGGAACAGATCACGGCGGCAGGCGACCGTGGCAAAATAGAAGCGTTCATTCCCGGACCGGCGCGTTTCTGCGGCGACGGGGAGCAGCGCGACGCGGAGATCGTTATTTCGCCACGCGGATCGCGAAAGCCGCAGCGGCACATCGTCGAGGTTGCTCCCGAGGTCCTGCAGCCGGCGATCATCACGGCTCAACCTATCTCCAGCATCTGGAACTGCAGCGCGCGATCCGAGAAGGCGGTACACCGACTGTTTCGCTGCTCGACGGCGCACTTGCAGTACGCATGGGCGCCGCCGCAGAATCGTCGATTCACAGCGGGCAACCGGTCCCGATTGCACGATAAACGTACAGGTTTGCCGCCGGACTCGCGCGGCAAACCTCAGCTAGCTACCGCGGTCTGTTAGCGATCATCTTCCGGCCAGTCCAACCGCGCTGTTAATCAGCGGTTGCGACCGGTTATCGCCGTCAATTCGGTTCCTTCGCCAACCTATTTTCAGGCTTTCCGATTTGCCGAACTCTTTGGGATGCAGAAACTTCCCTCGGTTCGTCAGCTCCTTGCTTATTTCTGGACTGATGCGATGCGCTTTCGCATAAGCATCATCCCGAGTTCCAGTTACCTGCCAGGAAACTTCCATTCCCGGTTTCCCGCCCGCGATGGTGAACGAATTACCAGATATTTTTTTGGCGACGTGCAGGTTTGGCGCGCCCGCACCAATGGCAGTTAGTTGATAGCGGAAATTCTTGTTCAAGGCCTCGAAATACAGCGGGAGTTTCACGGTCGCCTCACCCTTACTGTCCAGCGTTGCGTTTCCGTTATACACATTCATCATGTCCGGACTTTCCACGAACGAGTGGTAGAGATACTTGTTCGCCGGATCAAGCGGATGATCGATCATGAATCCGCCGCCGCTTTTGATCAGCGGCCCCGTAACCGTCACTTCACCATCGAAAAGCGCAGCAGCCGCAATGCCTTGCGCCTGAGCCCAAATGGCATAGCCTTGCTGCGAAGTGATATAGGCCCCGCCATTCACGCCCAGGCCGCCCTTGAGTTCCGTAGCGAGCGTTCCTCCTATTCCGCCTTTGCCGTCCACTACCAGGGCCTGGGTTACACGGTCTTCTCTAATCTTCACATTGCCGTTGAACATACCTGCATAACCGTCCTCGCCACCTTTAGCGAATACGCCGACTCCCCGTTTTCCTCTTGCATCAAAATAACCCCCGTAGTTCTCGACATCCTCGCCGTTGTTGAATGCAAAACCCGCAACGCCTCTTCCCTCCTTGCCATAGGAGTGAAAAAGCCCGCCGGCTCTCCCGCGCTCTTCGTCGGATGCTTCCCCGAAAACTCCGTAACTGTTGCCTGCACTTGTAAAATAGCCCCCGTAATTGAACACACTGTTCGGATTAATAGCGGCCCCATAAATCGCCCTCGCCTCGCTGGGCGAAGAGATCGTTGCTGACATGCCGCTAAAATTCCCGATCGGCGTCGTCGACTCATCAATGACGGTAAGTTTGCTATCGGGAGTCGAAGTTCCCACGCCTACGTTTCCATCGTTTCGGTTATATATATGATCTTCGGACTGCTCCCACAGCGTACATGCCGATAGAATTGACGAAGCGAGAAACAGCGAAAAAAGCCGTAGAAGTTTCATGACGTCATCCTCCGAATGCGAGCTGTATATTTGGGCAGAGAGACTTGATGGGAATTTGATCTAACGCGATGTTCTCGGCTGTAAACTCAGGTCCGCAGTTGCCATAAAATCCAAGCGCGTCAACGTATCAGCCGCGCTCCGGCCGGCGGTTTTACGAAACGTCGTAACTTTTTAGCCAAGGTAAATAATCGACCATCGCAACTTCTGAGTCATCCTGGCCGTGAGCCTACAAAACGTTCGAAGAATAACGACTGACCTGGATCAAATAGGTCTTGGCTTCTACCACGGTGCCGCGGACGCTGGCGAACCTACGTCTTCATCAAACTATAACGGCGCTCTGCAATTGAGCTGCGCGGCTATCCTCGGGGAAGCACCGTTTCGATTCCGTGACGGCCGGCCACCTCGAGGATGATCTCCATGTTGCCGGGATCGCCTGCTGTCCTGGATGCACCGGTTCTTATCGACGCGGGAGTTACTGAAGTGTGGATTAGGCGTACCGTCAGAGACCGAGCGCAGTACTGCGATCAAGATTAGCCAGCACGTTGAACCGCGGTTCCGCGCCCAGGTTCTCGAGCGTTACCGACAGCTTGCGGCGCCAGTTGGGATGCTGGCTATCGGTGGTGCCGGGCAGATTGACCGCGCCGTGCCTCTCTATCCGAAGCTCATCGATCAGTTACAGCGAAACCGCTTAATCGCAGGGGACAAAGGTTTCGCAGACGCATTCCGCGCGGCGATATCGATCACAAAGTAGACAACGATTCTTATCTCTCTAAGATTAAGTGCTTATTGATCCGTTTAGACCAGCCGGTTTCGCGAACTCTGGTGACACCCGGCTCTCTCTACATGCATATCGAGGACAGGACATGAGTCTGCATCCCCAGATCGTCGAGTTTCTGAACCGCATGGCCGGTTATGGCTTTCGTCCTACCCAAGAGCTCGATCCCGAAGAGGCCCGGGCGCAGTACCTGCGGACGATCGCGGTACGTAAAGTCGTACCCCCACCGATCGGCGCCACCGAGGACATCGCGGTGCCGGGCCCCGGCGGACCGATTCCGGTGCGGTTGTACCGGCCAGCCGACGTCGAGGGACCGCTGCCGGTGCTCGTCTACTACCACGGCGGCGGGCACGTAATCGGCTCGATCGAGACTCATGAAGCGATCACCCGAGCGCTCGCCAACGGCGCGTCCTGCCTGGTCGCCTCCGTCGACTACCGGCTGGCACCGGAGTCGAAGTTCCCCGCCGCGGCCGAGGACAGCTTTGTCGCTCTGCAATGGATCGCCGCCAATGCGGGCAAGATCGGCGCAGACGCGACACGGATCGCCGTCGGAGGCGACAGCGCGGGCGGCAACCTCGCGGCAGTGGCCACACTGATGGCCCGCGAGGCGGGGGAGCCGGCGCTGGTGCTGCAGCTGCTGGTGTACCCGGTCACCGACTTTGCCTGCAACACTCCCTCGTACGCGACGTACGCGAGCGGATTTGGTTCGCTGCAGGCCCCGACGATGCACTGGTTCCGAGATCACTATCTGCGCGGCCCCGGGGACGCCGCGGACTGGCGCGCGGCCCCGCTGCAGGCTGCACGGCTGGACGATTTGCCTCCGGCGTGCATCCTGCTCGCACAGTGCGACGTGCTGCGCGACGAGGGCGCCGCATACGCCGAACGCCTCACCGCTGCCGGCGTGCCGGTCGAGGAGGTCGAGTACCCGGGCATGATCCACGGCTTCTTCGCGCTCGCCCCGTTGATCGACGACGCCGTCGCGGCGCAGGCAAAGGCATCGGCCGCGCTGCGGGCCGCGTTCAAGATCGCGCACGATGCACCGAATACGGCCTGAGTCGTCGCAGCTCAGCACGCGAGGTTGCGGTGGGCACGAAGTCCGATTGTGCCAACTCTCTCATTGGAGATACACGAGTGAACGACGTAACCAATACGCCAGTAAATACCGCGAGAACCCCCAATGCGCGCCAGTCTTGATCGGTCACAGATAACCGTCGATGCGTTCCAGGCTGCCTATAGCCCGCTGGGCCATTCGTAGTCGTCATCCTCTTCTTCGCGCTCCCAGCTGTACTGCTTGCGCGGTGGCTCAGGATCACGATGCCTCAGCATGAAGGCCAGGACTATTCCAATCAGCGCACCGCTCATATGCGACTCAAATGAAACGTCCGGCGTAGACGGAAGAACGCCCCAGATCATGCCGCCGTAAAGTAAAAACACCACCAGCGAAAGAGCAATCGCACGCCGGTCCCAGCGCAGTGCGCCTATTGTGAAGACGAAGAACAACATACCAAACGCTATCCCACTTGCCCCGATGTGATACGCCTCGCGGGCGAATAACCACACTGCGACGCCACCGCCAATATAAACGATCGCCAGCAGCACCCTGGCTGACAGCGGGTAGCCGTAGAGCAGCATGGTACCGATCACTATGGTCGGTGCGGTATTGGCGAACAGGTGTGTGAAAGAACCGTGGATAAATGGTGCAGTGAGAATCCCGAACAACCCGTTCAGCTGGCGCGGATAAATACCGAAATGGGAAAAGTCGAAACCGCCAAGAAACTCCGCGAGTTTTATCAGCCATAGCAGCAGGGCGAACGATAGTGCTACGGCAAAGGCCCTACGCAGTCGCCGTCTATCGGTCGCGGGATCGGATGGGTTATGCATGGTATGGCTAGTGTATCCCCGGTCGCGTCGCAATGGGCGTCAGACGGCCAACAGCAGCCATGGGAGCATTACCATTCCGGCCGAGGCGGACAGTACACGAGCGATGATTTCTGTAACGAGTCGGACCGCAATGGGATAGAGTGCAGCATAAGTGTGCGGGGGAATTGCTATGAAAATCCGGTACCAATACGCCATTATCTCCGGCCTCGCTCAACGTGCCGTAGGTCTCGAAGGCAACCGCCCGTGACCCGGAACATCAGCGGCAAACCAGAGGCTGCGTTGCCAGCAGGTGGGGTACGCGAAGCACTATCGGCTTTGTGATATACACTGGCAGCAGAATGCGGGATCGGTCAGGCAGGGACGATGTCAGGCGCTAAAAAAACTCGGCAAAGTACTTTTGGAGCGGCTGCCTACGGAGGGGAAGGCTGGTCGCAGAGAGTGCGGACGCATAAACAGGACCTAGGAAGTATTTGGCAAAGTTGCGGTATTGATTCCGAATGGCGCGAACTCAAGGCCGTGCTTTTGCATGTCCCAGGGCAGGAACTGATGGCCGCCAAAGAAGAACCATGCAGCGTTCAAATGTTGGCATCCCTAGATGTTACAAAAGCCGTTCAGGAACATGAAGCTATGGCGCAGCTTTATAAATCACAGGGTGTCAATGTACATCTTGTGAACCCGGACACCCCCTGCCGACCCAACCAGATGTTTTGTGCGGATTTATTCGCCATGACACCACAAGGTGCAATCCTTGCCAGACCGGCTTCAACAGTACGCGCAGGTGAAGAGCGCGGGGTTGCGCGCAGGCTCGCTTCTATCGGTATACCAATCCTGAAGACAATCACCGGTACAGGCACCTTCGAAGGTGCGGATCTCATGTGGATTGATGAGACAACGGCGATGATTGGCCGGGGCCACCGAACTAATCAGCAAGCCATCATACAAATCCAGCAGGTATTAGCAGAGATCGGTATAGATCTTATTGCAGTCGATATGCCCTATGGGACCATGCATCTTATGGGCATGCTGCGAATCGTCGACGCCGATCTGGCAATCTGCTGGCCTCGGCGCATACCGTACAATTCGGTGCGTATCCTTCAGGAGCGAGGCTATCATGTTGCATTTCCACCATTTGACGATGATCAGGAAAGTTATCGTGGTATGAACTTTGTAACTCTGGGACCAAGGCGTATCTTGATGGTTCAAGGCCTGCCTGTAGCACAGTCCTTTTTTGCTGGCTTGGGAATAGAGTGTCTGACAACACCTACCCGGGAACTCAGCAAAGCCGCTGGAAACATCGGATGTTTAACCGGGATTGTCGAGCGCGAGAAAATCAACACTTAGCGAACGATAGCTTTCAGGTTGATTCGGCCGAGCCGATTGGATAGGACGCAAGGTTCTGGCTCGACACGAGCACCGCTACTATGGCGTGAAGAGGAGGATTAACAGGCTGGTGCCGACCGCAATCGCCAGCGTGCGCAAAGCACTCCACAGCCAGAAAGTGCCGCTTATCCACCCAAGCAACATACCCATCATAAAGATGACGAGGAAGGCCGTCGCAATGGCAGAGCTGATTGCCCCGAATGGCATGGTGAAACCTGCCTGTTCGAGCCACAGCGGAGTCGTCACGAGCATGGCGATAAGAAAGGGCCCCAAACCGTTCACGAATGCGATAAGCACGGGCACCAGGCGCGCCGCCGTTGCATGCACGGAATGCTCCAGATCGCTCACCATGGCCTGTTCGAGCTCGCGGAGCTCGCGTTTTTTTTCTGCCATCTCGCTGACGTAACCGCTGCTCAGACCGCTTATGCCGAGCGCTATCGCCGTCGCGATACAAGCACTCACAGCCGTGGACGTGGTGACGCTGCCGCTGATGTAAAAACCCAAATTTAGGCCCAGCATGGTGAGGGCTCCATCAAAACCATTGACCACAAAGTATCGTCGCGCGATCTGGTGTGAACGCGACAGCCGGATCAACAGGCCGAGTTCCGTGAGCATGTTCATTCGCCGTGAATGACTTCCACGTCGTCGATGCTGTGCAGCGATGCCCCCATCGATTTCAAGGCGTTTTCGACGGCTTCGATTTCGATGCTCTCGCCCGTTATCACGACGATCAGCGATTCGGTTTTCTCGTCCACCTCGGATACGGTGACCTGCACGCGGCAGCCGGTACTGTCATCGGCAATTCGCTGAGCGAATTCCACGACGTTGGGGCTGTGCGGTTTCAATACGTCGAGCACGATGCGCTTGATGGTGGCCATGCGAGACTCCTTTGCGGCAGGCGTGAAATTGGTCGTGTGAAGATAACCTAGCCGCTCTCGCTCTGCTACGACCATGACCTGGATCAACGGTTTTTCTGCGACACCGTACGGGGTGACGCGAGACGCCAGGTGGTATTCGGGTCAATCGCGCGGGATTTGGTGATCCGTATCAATGCATCGGTGCGCGTGCTTGGGCCACCATGGTGTTGGATCTGGTTGCCTGCACCTGAGTTGGCTGCGCGTTCCATCTCTACGGGATGATCCCGGGCGTAACGGCTGCCAAGGGGCTGTTCTGGCCGGGAGCCCGCTTACGCCGGTACCATCCATCGACTTCGTTGAGCGTCGCGGTTAGATAGTGAGCGACTTGCGAGCGGGAGGTGGTCGATCACCATGAATTACGCACAGAAGGCCGAAAAGATTTTTCCCCATATGGTCGAACTCAGGCGGGACTTCCACCGCCATCCCGAGCTGGCGTTCGAGGAAGAGCACACCGCGCGACGCATCGTGCGGGAACTCGACCGTCTGGGCATCGACTGCTCCTACACTGGCAAGGGAGGTGCCGTCATAGGCCGGTTGCTTGACGGGCAGACGCCCACCGTTGCGCTGCGTGCGGAGATGGACGCCCTGCCTGGCGCGGAGAATACCGATCTGCCGTTTGCATCGAGTGTAGCAGGCAAAATGCACGCCTGCGGCCACGATGCACATATGGCAATGGTGCTGGGTGCTGCTGCGCTGCTCGCCGAGTCGCCTCCGGAGGGTAACGTGTTGTTCGTCTTTCAACCTGCCGAGGAGCGTGGCGGTGGCGCGCGTGTGGTGATGCAATCCGGTGCCCTGGATGGCGTTGACGCGATTTTCGGCGGGCACGTTACGCAGCACTACCGGGTCGGCGAAATCATGGTCGCCGACGGCGTCATCACCGCCCAATCGGACCGGTTCGCGATCCGTGTACAAGGTCGTGGCGGACACGGAGCGCGCCCGCACGAGGCCACCGACGCCGTCGTTATCGCGGGAATGCTGATCACCGCCATCCAGACGCTGGTTTCGAGGGAAATCAATCCGATCTATCCGTCGGTAGTGACCATCGGCCGTGTGGCCGCCGGTAGCGCAGCTAACGTGATTGCGGAAAACGCCGTTCTGGAGGGCACGATCCGGACCACGCTCCCAGAGGTTCGTGCACACCTGCACAAAGGTCTGGAGCGTATGACAGACGCGTTCGCGGAGTTGCACAATTCGCGCATCGACCTGCAGATCGAATCCGGCTATCCGCCGGTGGTCAACAGCAAACGCGAAACTGCGGTCTGCTACCGGGCGGCCCGTGAGGTGATCGGGGATCAAGGGCTGATGACAATGGATCATCCGAGCATGGGATCGGAGGATTTCTCTTATTATCTCGAGGCGATACCGGGCTGCTACGTGCGTTTCGGCGCCCGTGCGCACGAACACCAGTACATCCCTCTGCACAGCCCGGAGTTCGACGTCGACGAGGCGGTGATGAAGGTGGGAGCCGTTTATTTCGACACGCTCGCACGCCAGGCGCTTCGCGAATACGCTGGGCCATCATCCTAACCCCTGTGTTGCACGAAGGATTCGCTTCTCAGGGGAAATCCGGCTGAGTAGATTGGACGATCGCCCGCCGGAGCATAGCCGTCGCTACGGTTCAAGGGGAGGTCGTTCGATATACGACGCCAGATTTTTCCTGAAAGTGAATAGGTGCATACCACTACGGATCAAATCGGCTCGTAACGCGTTGATTGAGCTGATGAAACTGATTCCAAGTAACCGCCTTCGTGCAACACAGGGGTTAAAGCGTGCGTGTCAGGATCGCATCGACGCGAGCGGCGCGACGTTCGGCGGCCTCGATATCGTCATCGAAGACCATAACGTCGTAGCCAGTACCCATCTCCAGCGGGGAAGGTGACAGGATCACCGCGCCGGCTTGCCGATAATCGGTGACCAGTAGTTCGTCGCCGAGTTCCGCGAGGATTTCGCTCAAGCTGTGCGATGCGCCTGGCAATCCCGACCGCTCCGCAATAATGAAGGGTCTGCTCTGCCAGTCACCGAACAGGCGTGCGGCTAGCGTTACCGGCAGGGAAACACCGCCCCAGCGCCCGTTGCATTCGATCCAGTGCAGTGCGGCACGCTCGAGCGTTGGCCCCACGAGGATCGCGTCGAAGCTACAGCGGCCGACATATCCGAGGTGCTGGAACAGCACGCCCAGTAACGCGGCCTCGTCGGCCAGGCGTTGCTGCCAGTGCGTCGGCAGTGTGGTCGGAACGGCGCCGGTAAATTTGCCGCTTGTGCCGACGATTTTCTGCTCGAAAATCGCCTCGACCAGCGGATTGCCCAGGTGCGCTGCCGGGATCCACAGGTGTACCGATGGACTGACCAGGACGGGTTGTTCCCAGGCCGACACCAGCACGGGAAAGTTTTTCTGCCAGTTGGCCCGGCGCATGAGTGCCAGCAGATACTGGCGCAGCTCGCGGAGCGGCCGGCCGGCCACGGATGCCGAGTCGAGCAGCAAGTTGCCTTTCGAGCTCGCGCTATCGGGTAGCTTGATGACTAATGACGCGTGATCACGCGCAAGCTGGGCGACGCGCACAGCCAGCACGGCCGAACCCGATACCGGCCAGACAGTCGGCACCGCCCGTTTTCCAAGGAGTCGATCGACAGCCGCGCTGAACCAGATTTTGTCGTTTACGCTGCGCGTGAGTCGGGGCGGCGGTGCGCAAACATGCACGGGGGTACCGGCGCGTGAAGCCAACACGCCGGCCAATGCCCATACAGCGCCGTTGCCCATGTAAGGAACGATGTTGATGCCGCGATGGCTGCGTGCGCATGCGGCGATTATGTCGATCGCGGCCCGATCACGCCCACAGCGTGCCGCAAGCGACTCGACTCGCTGCGATAGAGCCGGTTCCAGGATCTCCACCGGTCCGAATCCCAGTGTCTGCGCGCAGTAACGCTCAAAATCAGGGCTGCGGCGCCCGCCTATCACGACCAGGTCACCGGGTCGCGCGAGCAGTAGCGTGCGATAGCTGTAAGCTTGGTTGCCGAGAATCTCGAACAATCTGATGGCGTGGTGGTCTTCGATGAACAGGCAAGGGCCGGGCGAGAACCCCGCGTGCACGTGTTCGCCGAAAGGACCGATCGTGGCGAGTCGCGGATCCGAATCGAGCATTGACCGCGCGAGGCACTCGGCCCGTGTGCGAGCCTCATCCGCGAGGCTGACGGGGAGATGCTCGACAATCGGAAAGGGTGCGTCAGCCGACTGTTCGTCGCGCGACGGGCACTCGGGATGCGCCTGGTTTTCGGTAATTGTGTTCGTCATTCGGGTAACTCTGTTTACATCATCGTCGAAGTCCGCGAATCGATCTATGTCAACTGTGAGCACGGGGGAACCACTAGAATTTAACAACGGCGTGGACACGGGTGACTACGGAGAGATTCAATGAATGGACGACTATTGCCGTCGATAGCCCTGATGGCGGCGTTTGCCTACGGCTCGTTTATGGTTGCGGCAAGTGTCTGGAATCAGCCCGAGCCGTTTATTTTTGGCGTTTGCAGCGGCTTGCTGCTGGGACTGGCACTGCATGTCCTGGTGCGGCTCAAGTGGAAAGAGCAAGAACGTGCCTTTCAAGAGTACGCGAGCTACGTGGCGAACACGGTGAGTCTGATTTATATGCGGCATGCGCCGTGTCCGGCCTGTGGTCACACACCACGCGACGATTATGCGGACGGATTCGGCTCCCATGCCGCAACGTGTCCGATTCTCGCCGAGATCACCGAGTTCGGTAAGGCGCCGCGCGACTGACGCACCGTTACCACCGATTTCCCTGATCGAGTAGATTTTTCCGATTGTCTGTCAGCCCCGACGGACAGTAATGACATGAACCACAGCGCCCCACCGACACCGTGGCACACGCTCGATACCCAAGCTGTTGTGCAGCGGCTGAAAGTGGACCCGGCGGTCGGGCTCGACAATGATCAAGTCGAGAGTCGGCGAGCCCGCGCAGGCGAGAATCGTATTCCGGACCGCCGGCGTCGCAGCGCAGTGCGGATGCTTGTCGATCAACTGCTGGATTTCATGATCCTGGTGCTCATCGCCGCGGCGGTCGTCTCGGGGGTCGTCGGGGAACCGCAGGACGCCATCGCCATCCTGGTCATCGTGCTGCTGAACGCGATAGTCGGCCTGGTTCAGGAGTACCGCGCGGAGCGGGCAGTCGCGGCCTTGCTACTGCTGGCGGCGCCCGAAGCGCGAGTGCGGCGCGACGGCGTCGCTCTTGCCGTGCCGGCGCACGCGCTGGTGCCCGGTGACATAGTGATACTCGAGGCCGGCAACGCAGTGCCGGCCGATCTTCGGCTGCTCGACGTTCAGCAACTCGCAGCGGACGAGTCGGCGCTGACCGGTGAATCAGCCGTTATAGAGAAGAATACAGCGGCGCTTACTGAACCAGCATCCCCTTTGGGGGACCGGCTTAATCTCGCCTACAAGGGCTCGGTCATTACCCACGGCCGAGGGACCGGGATCGTCGTCGCAACCGGCCGGGATACAGAACTGGGTCGGATCGCCGAACTGTTGCGTGCCGCCGAGATCGTCAAGACCCCGTTGCAGAGACGCCTAGCCCGGTTCGGCCAGCGTCTCGCCCTAGCTATCCTCGCGATCTGCGGGATCATTTTTCTGGCCGGCATACTGCGCGGTGAGCCGGCGATACTGATGTTTTTGACCGCTGTGAGCCTGGCAGTCGCGGCAATCCCCGAGGCGTTGCCCGCAGTTATAACTGTCTCTCTCGCCCTGGGCGCACGTAAGTTGAGTCACAGGCGGGCTCTGGTCCGGCGCCTCCCGGCCGTCGAAACCCTGGGTTCGGTCACTTTCATTTGCGCTGACAAGACCGGTACGGTGACTGAAAACCGCATGCGTGCGGAGTTCGTGCAAATTGGTGAGACGCGCTATCCGAAACTCGCACCCGAGCTGGTTGATCGTGCACCGCGGTTGGCGATAGTTCTGACGCTGAGCAACGACGTACAACAGGATGAGGCGGGGCGTGCTATCGGAGATCCCACCGAGATTGCGCTGCTCGAGTACGCCGAGGCCGGTGGGTTCACCAAAGCCACGTTGGAGCTGGATTATCC
>JAOTYY010000315.1 GCA_029861595.1 Gammaproteobacteria bacterium | reverse complement strand
AAATCTCTTATATCGTCGAGGTTGCCCCAAGAAATACGGGATCGACCGAAGGACACGCGGCGTGGACGACCTTGTATATACCCCCGGGCGCGACCGTCGTTAATACTGAATTCGTTAAGCAAGACAATGACGGCAGCTACTCTCCGATTCCCGCCAAAGATACCGATGCGAGCTACGACGGCTGGGGCGCGCGCGGGAGCCGCAACTATGATCCTGACGTCGGGACCGTGCAGTTTGAAAATGGCTATGTCAACGAAGTTCAACAGGACTCCGGTATCTTCTTCAGTACCGATCCTCGTACTGCCCTCGTCGGGGCGGGAGTTCAGATCGTCGACCCCACTGGTGTGCCAGCAGGCCTGGTCTACAACGTGTGGGACCGGGACCAGGTGCTTGCCTTCGGTGTTGCTGGCGCGCTGTCTGGCAATGGGGGTACTGGCAATACGCCTCTGGTTAGCATTGACAGCGGCGCTACCTGGACGGGGGTTGGTGCGCCGGTGGCTGGCGCAGATGCTTATTATACCAACGACTACGATCCCGCTTGTGATGGGGTAATACCCACTGAACCCTCCCTTAGCGCCCAGGAGCAAGAGTTTGCCAGGGATGTGCAATGCATAGGTCCGTGGCAACGGATTGCCTATTCAAATTCCAAGATCGGCGGACCGCTATCGACTAAACCGACGCCCATCCCCGCGACGGTCGCCGGTGCGATCACCAATACCTCGGAGCCCACCAGCATAGGGCATGATTATGCCGTCGACGGGCCGCTGCCATCGAACACCAACAGCATCCGCTGGGTAATGGGGACGCGCCGTCTTGGCGACCTGGAACTCGTCAGATTTACCTTTGAGATAACCGATCCCACCGCGTTCCAGGACAGTTGGCAGAACGACACGTTCTGTGCGGAGAGTGTCCCGGGCGATACCAGCGATACCGCCGGTAAGGACAACAATTGGCGCTACTACGAGGCTGCTCATTCCTGTGTGCAACTGAGCCCCAGCGGCAATCTGTTCAAACAGGCACGATTCGTGAATGGTCAGCCCGGGAACGGTTTTGCACTGTCGTCCGGTGACGTCCTTGGATACGAGATCACGTTTACCAACACAGGCCCGACGCAGCTTACGAATGTCAGTCTGTCGGATACTGCGATCCTTGACCTGACGCTGCTCGAGCCGGGAACGGCCAATTGCCCTTATTCAAGCTATGACGGAGTATTCAGCGGTCCGTCCACCGGTGCGGTCTATACCGCCGGTAGCGCCACCGTGGATCCCGCGACTTGGAGCAATATCTCGACCTTGGAACCTGGCGAGTCGGTAACGATTTTCGTATGCGGCCAAGCGTCCGGCTCAGCGGGCGACACAGTTCGGAACCAGGCCTCGGTAACTTTCGTTGCGCCGTCCGGCCCCGAAACGCTGACGTCTCTCGTTCTCAGCAGTATCACCAACGCGATCTCTGGGACCGTGTATGGGGATGGCGATGGTAACGGCAGTCTATCGGCGGGCGATAGCGGCCTCGGGGGAGTCACCGTGCGGCTTTATCAGGATATGGGCCTGGCCGGCATATTTGAGCCCGGCACGGACCTACTCGTGGAAATCACCAGCACCGGGCAAGATGGCAGTTACGAGTTCGTCGGTATCGCGGCTGGAAACTACATCATCGTCGAGACCGATCTGGTCGACTACGCGAGCACCGGGGATATCGACACTGACCCCGCAGACTGCACCGCCGGCAATACGTGCAATGTCATTGGCGGCGGTGGCCCAGGAAACCCGCCCGCATCCATCACCATCGCGGCAACGGGAACGATCGCCGGCAACGATTTCTTCGATCACGGACTCACCAATACCGTGCTCGGCACCGTGTTTGCCGATTTCAACAAGAACGGTGTGTTCAATGCGCCGACGGAGCCCGGCTGGCCTGGCGTGACAGTGCGCCTTTACATCGACGAAAACAACGACGGCCAAGTCGATATTGGCGATACGCTGGTAGACACCACGATAACGGACGCCAACGGTCAATACGGTTTTGGCGGACTGGGTCGCGGCAACTTCGTGATGCAGATGGACGTATTAACCTTGCCGGTTGGTGCTAGTTTGACCACGGATAATGTCGAGACGGCTAACTTTGCGTCCGTCGATATCATCGATGCGAACAACGACTTCGGCTTTGCCGACGCACCATCGGTTCTCGAGTTGACCAAGACATCAAATGCATCGGGTGAACTCCAAGCCAGCGACTTTGTGACTTATACCATCACACCCAGGCATCTTGATCCGGGCCTGCTGACCAACGTTCAGGTCACCGATCCGGTACCGGCCAACACCATCTTTCAGTCCGCCACGCCGGCACAATCCAGCGGCCCCGATCCGGTGGTGTGGGATCTCGGCAGCAACACGCCGGGGACCCCGGGCGTGGTACCCGGCTCCGCCCTGTGTCCGGCCACGCAGACGCTCACCGCCAGCCAGGACACGTTCTTGAGTTCGGATGGAGCCGACGCCGGCAACAACTGGGGCGCCGATGCCAAGATCAACATCGATGTCGACAAGATCCGGCACGGCTTGGTGCAGTTCAATGTAAGCGCCTTGCCCGCGGGCTCGGTGTTTCGGCGTGCGGATCTTCTGATGACCGTGGAAAGCGGTCAAAATGCAGGCCGCGAGGTGAGCGTGCGTGAACTGGCCCCGGGTACCCCAAGTCCATGGACCGAGGGCACCGGATCCAACGACGCATGCGCCGGCGTCGGCAACGGCGCCACCTGGAATGCCCCCAACTGCACCGACAGTTGGTCCGGGAGCGATTTCGGTACGGCAGCGCCGTGGGGCGCCGAGCTGGACCGGATCTCCCCGGCCATCGACGAGCAGACCTATGCCGCCGATGTCTCGACAGCGGTCAGCAGCTGGCTAAGTGGCGGCACCAACAACGGGTTTGTGCTGCTCGCCGACGGCGCCGACACCGGCGAGGTGAAGTTCCATTCGCGCACCGGGGTCACCGGCAAGGAGCCGACGCTGGTTATCAAGTACCTGGTACCGACCGTGGGCGGCTGTTCCGGCCCGACGGTCCTGACCACCGTTGCCGATACCTACATTAACGAGGACAAACCCGACGAGAATCGCGGCGGCGAAAATGATCTGCTCATTAATCCTGAGTCGGGCATGGTCAAGAACACGCTGGTCAAGTTCGATACCATCGATATCCCGCCGGGCGCCACGCTCACGTCTGCGGGCCTGCAAGTGACCGTTAACACCGCCAAGAACAATGCGGCCGATGTGCACGAAATGAGCACCGACTGGACCGAGATTGGGGCGACTTGGAACGACTCCGATGGCGGCGGCGCTGGCGACTGGTTGGCTGGGACCTTTGGCACTAGTGATTATATTGGTACCGTGCTCGGCACCTTTGACAACAGTCTATCCGGGGCTCAGAGCGTTACCTCGGGTGCGCTGCTGAGCACTGTCGACGGCTGGGTGCAGGGCGCCAGTCCGAACTATGGATTCGGCTTGATTGCTGGCGGCGCAGAGACATCCGATGCCAAATACGACAGCAAGGAGGGCGGCACCGCGCCGACCTTGACTGTCGACTGGACGCTGCCTCCCGAAGCCGGGTCGACCGTGACCCTGAATGCCGGCGGCGCGCTGGTGACGGTTGGCGATCCGATTCAGGTGACCATGCAGGTAGAGTCGGACACCAATGACAGCTTGGTGACGCCCACGAATTTTACGATTACGCCCAGTGGTGGAGCGGGTGCGGTGTGCTCCGGCCCGTTTCCGGCCAGCTCACCACTCATCGCCAACACCCCCATCGTGTTCACCTGGACTTGTACGGCGAGCGCCGGGG
>JAOTYY010000102.1 GCA_029861595.1 Gammaproteobacteria bacterium | reverse complement strand
CGACAGCACCATGATGCGCATGGCGATGTCGAGTAAAAACGGGTTGCCGATCCATTCGGCAATCGGGGGCAGCAGTGCAAACACCGCAAGACCGATGAGCGTCACCCACGCGCGACGGTCAGGCATGGCGGGCGGCTTCATTCAGCGGTGGCCGCGCGGCGGAAATAGTCCCTGCGGCCGGAAATACAGAATGCCGGCCATCAGGATGTAGATCAGCATGGCGGACAGCGCCGGCGCCGAGGTTTCCGCGACCTGGTTGGAGAGGAACAGCTTCATGAAGTCGTCGAGAAACGAACGGCCCAGGGTGTCGATCAATCCGACGATCATGGCGGCCAGGAAGGCACCGCGAATCGAGCCGATGCCGCCGATGATGATCACGACGAAAGCGACGATCAGAATGTCGTTGCCCATGCCGATGCTGGCTTCCGTAATCGGTGCGATCATCAGCCCGGCCAGGCCCGCCAGCACGGCGCCCGCCGCGAACACCAGTGTGTACAGGCTTTTGATGTCCACGCCCAGGGCGCCGACCATGGTGCGGTTCGATGCACCGGCGCGGATCAACATGCCGATGCGGGTGCGGGTGATGACCAGATACAGGCCGCCGGCCACCAGCAGGCCGGTGGCGATGATCAGCAGGCGGTAGATCGGAAACTCGATGCCGGGCAGCACCGTGACCTGACCGTTGAGAACTTCCGGTAACGGGAAAGTCAGGCCTTCAGGACCCCAGATAAGGTGCACGCCGGTATCGAACACCAGGATGAGTCCGAAGGTGGCCAGCACCTGATCCAGATGTTCGCGCTGGTAGAGATGGCGTACCACCAGGACTTCCACCACGATACCGACCAGCAGCGTCGCCGGCAGAGTCAGCAGCACCGCCAGCGGAAAGGAACCCCACCACAGCGTCATGGTCGCGCAGAAAAACGCCCCGATCATGTACAGCGAACCGTGCGCCAGATTGACGAAGTCCATGATGCCGAACACCAGGGTCAGGCCGGCGGCGAGCAGGAACAGCAGCACGCCCAGTTGCACGCCGTTGAGGAATTGGGTGACGGTTAGCGGCCAGTCCATCGGTAACTGGGTGGCGCGTTAACGTGCCTGGTGCCGAATCAAAAGCGGCGGAAGCATTTCGCTTCCGCCGCCCGCAACACCTTACCGGAGCAGCTCAAAGCTTACATTCGCCGACGTAGGTGTCCTGGTGGTTCTTGTACACCGTATCGACGACTTTCGTGGTCCAGTTACCCTCGTCGTCGACCACGACTTTGCGCAGGTAAAAGTTCTGAATGGGAAAATGGTTCTTACCGTAGCTGTAAGGGCCGCGTACTGAAGGATAGTCGGCCTTCATCATTGCCGCGCGCATCCCGTCCATATTGTCGAGGTTGCCGTTGACCGCTTCCACCGCACTCTTGATCAAATAGATCGTATCGTAGGACTGGGCGGCGTAAAAAGACGGATAACGGCCGTATTTCGCTTTGAACCCGGATACGAACTTTTTGTTTTGCGCGTTATCCAGGTCCGGCGCCCAGAACTGGGTCATTTCCGAACCAAGCACGCCTTCGAGCTTGGCGGCCTGCAGTTTCGGCAGACTGATCGAATCGACCGTGAATACGGAATAAAGTGGGATCTTGCCGCGCAGGCCGGCCTGTTCGTATTGCTTGATGAAAGCGCCGCCCGCCTTGCCGGGGTAGAAGACGAAAATGCCGTCCGCGCCGGAGGATTTTGCCTTGCTCAGTTCGGCGGAGAAATCGAGCTGGGCATCCTTACCCCATTTGGTCATGTCTTTGCCAACGACTTCGCCCTTGAAGGTTCGCTCCACGCCCGTCACCATGTTTTTGCCGGCGGCATAGTTCGGCGCCATCACGTAAAGCTTCTTCACCCCCTTGCTGTTCAGCACCTCACCCATCGCCATTGGCGTCTGGTCATTCTGCCAGGAAGTGGAGAAGAAGTTCTCGTGACACAGCTTGCCGGCCAGCGGCGAGGGGCCGGCGTTGGAGCTGATCAGAAACTTGCCCGCGTCCAGCGCCGACTTACGCGACGCCAGCAGCACGTGGGACCAGATGAACCCGGCGACGAAATCGACATCGTCGGATTTAACCAGTTTGTCGGTTTTCTGCTTGCCGATCTCCGGCTTGAAGCCGTCGTCTTCGAGGATCAACTCGACGTCCAGGCCGCCCATCTTGTTGCCGATGTGGTCCAGCGCGAGCTGCACGGCATCGGCCATATCCCGGCCAATGACGCCGGCGCCGGTCGTCAGTGTGGTGACGAAGCCGATCTTGACTTTGTCGGCAGCCACGGCCGGCATCGACATTGCGAGTGCAATGGCGGGGATTAACAGGTGTTTTATCTTCATCAATAGCTCCTCCAACGCGGTGGTTCGGCACACCCGAACCTGAACGCGCTTGTGTTATCAACTATCCGCTGGATGCTCCCCGCACGCGGGAATGCGGTTTGTGGCCCTTTCATACCGGAAAAGCCGCCGCCGCGCAACGGCGTCCCGGCTGGCCGAGCGGGCACTGGAACGCGACCTGGACTACACGCCGGCAGTGCCTAGGTAATTCCATGAGCGAACAACACGGAGGACTGTCGATGGCTAAGTACATGTTTCAGGCGACCTACACGGCTGGGGGCGCCAAAGGCGTGCTCAAAGATGGCGGGTCCGCCCGCAGAGCAGCGATAGAGGCGTTGGTGTCCGGTATGGGGGGGACCGTCGAGTGTTTTTACTTCGCCTTTGGCGGCGATGATGTGTACGTAATCCTCGATCTGCCGGATCACGAAAGCGCGGCTGCAGCCAGTATGACAGCCAGCGCTGCCGGTGCGACGCAGGTCCGCACCATCGTGCTGCTGACACCCGAGCAGATTGACGCGGCGGCCGCAAAGAGCGTTGACTACACGCCGCCGGGAGGTTGAACCGCACCGCTGCCACGGCAAATTCCGGTTGCTGTAAACTGGTTCGCGCGGCCCAGCCCATCGTTGAAGCGCGGGGCGGCCTCGGACCGTTGGTGTTCGAGGCCGCCGTCCTGTGCACCACCGATTGATTCAGGGGATCGCGGCCTGTGCCGCGAACGCGTTGTTTTTGTGGATTCCGTCTCGTCGCACGATTCTTGCGTGCTGATACCATCCTGGACGCAGATTGCTCGCGGGTGCGACCGGCCCGACGAAAACGGCATGAGACGCCCGATACATCAGGCGCGTAGCTCAGTGGCAGAGCACCGTTACACCGTGACGGCGGTTCAACAAACGTCGTCACGACGCAACTAAGGTCGCAGGTTCGACTCCTGCCGCGCCTACCATCTCATGGCCAATCCGGCTGCATGTGATCAGCCGAGCTGATCGCGAAACAGGCCGAGCGTACGCTCGCGTGCGGTTTTCGCAGCCGCCTCGTCGTAACTGCCGCGGTGATCGCAATTGAAACCGTGCCCGGCATCGTACAGGTGAATCTGTGCCTCGGGATGCGCCGCGCGGATCTGCTCGACGTCGTCGAGCGAAATGCCGGCGTCGTGCTCACCGAAATGCATGAGTAGCGGACACCCCGCCGTCTCGTTCACGTAGGGAATGATCTGCCCACCGTAGTAGACCACGGCCGCCTGAACCGGCAGGCGGGTACCGGCGAGATACGATATCGTGCCGCCCCAGCAATAGCCGACGGTGCCGACCTTGAGCCCTTCGCCGCTGAGCACGGTGACCGCCGCTGCGACGTCTTGTACGGAGTCGTCCCATGAGAACTCGTCTCGCAGTTCACGCCCGATGGCAATGTCGTCAGCCTCGTAGCCGAGCTGACAGTTCTTGTGTGACGAGCGATCGTACAAAGCCGGTGCGATGCATGCGTAGCCGTCTGCTGCGTAGCCGTCGCAAACCGCACGGATGTGTGAGTTCACGCCGAAGATTTCCTGGATGACGACGACGCCGCCGCGCGGCTTGCCATCGGGGTCGGCGCGATAGGCGCCCAGTTCATGGCCGTCTTCGGCCTGCAACTTCAGTTCGCTGCCCATTCACTGCACTCCTCTGGTTGTTGGTTATGGCGCATGGAGAATCACGCTGACTACCTCGGCGCCACCCGCTGCCTCCACGTGCGCTGTTTCTCCGCCCGGTGTTAAAGGCTACCATCCCCGCTGTCGTGCCACTGCACAAATTCAATCGATCATGAATTCACGCGAGATAACCTCGGGGCTGCGCTTCCCGGAAGGCCCCGTTGCACTGCCGGACGGCAGTATTCTGCTGGTCGAGATCGAGCGCGGAACGCTTACCCGGGTCGAGGCGGACGGGCACCGGGAGGTAGTTGCGGCTCCGGGAGGCGGACCGAACGGGGCTGCGATCGGCCCGGACGGCAAGTGCTACCTGTGCAACAACGGCGGCTTCGAATGGCAGGAGGACGCACAGGGTCTGCGGCCGGTTCTGCAGGCGAAAAACTACAGCGGCGGTCGCATCGAGCGGGTGGACCTGGGGAGCGGCGAGGTGGAAGTCCTCTATACCCACGCGGGCGACATAGCGCTCAAGGGCCCGAATGACATCGTGTTCGATGCGCACGGCGGTTTCTGGTTCACCGATCTCGGCAAGCTGCGGGTCAATGAACAGGACCGTGGCCGGGTCTTCTACGCCCGGGCGGATGGCAGCGATTGCCGCCAAGCCATCTACCCGATGGTGATGCCGAACGGCATCGGCCTGTCGGCAGACGGCAGCCGCGTGTACGTGGCGGAAACCGAACCCGGACGGCTCTGGGAGTTCGAAATCGTGGCGCCCGGCGAGATCCGCCAACTGCCGTGGCCCTCACCGCACGGCGGGCGTCTGCTGGCGGGACCCGGTGGCTATCAACGTTTCGACAGCCTGGCGTTGGATGCCGGTGGCAACGTGTGCGTCGCGACGCTCATCAACGGTGGCATCACGGTGGTGTCCGGCGACGGGGCGCAGATTGAGCACGTTCCGTTTCCGGACCTGTACACGACAAACATCTGTTTTGGCGGCCCGGAGCTGCGCACCGCCTACATCACGCTGTCCCTGAGCGGCCGGCTGGTGGCAGTCGACTGGCCGCGGCCGGGTCTGGCGTTACACCACCTGAACCGTTAGCGGCGGAAACAAACGAACAGCCCTCACCCCAACGCCTCTCACAGGGGGAGAGGGGGGCAACAGAGGGCTTGACTACTACCTGCGTGAAGGTCTCCCTGCGGGGAACCGGGCCGCGAGGCGCGGGACAGGCAGAAGCAGCGTCTAACGCAATGCACTGAGATTGGCGATAAGCGCGGTTTCCGTGCGTTTGATTTCGTCACGGATCTGTTTGGTCATCGTGGAGTCTGTCGCGCAACACGTGGTCGCGGCGTCTCGGCATTCCTGCACCGTCTCGCGAACCGAGGCGACGATCGCCTGTTCGACAATCTTGCGCACTTCCTGCTGCTGTGTCTCGGAAAGCGATGCCAGCGTGTCGGCGATGTCGTGCGCAGCTTTATCCGCATGTTCATTGATCATGGCGATCCCCCGTATTCTTGCCCGTCGGCAAAGGATACAGGGTTTCTCGCCTTTGTGGGTCAACGGGGCAGCATCAGCGACGCCAGAAAGTACAGCGCCGCCCCCGCTGCCATCAGCACCGTGAATCCGAACTCGATCGCCAGCAGCGTCGCCAGCGCGGCACTCAGCACCGATGCAAAGCCGTTGACTCCCCAGGCCCAGGGCACGAAATCCCGCGCCCATGCCTGCACCCGGGCCAGGCCGAGCGGAAACGGCATGCCCATACAGAATGCCAGCGGCGCGATCAGAATCAGCGCCAGCGCCACCTTGACCGGCTCCGGCCAGCCGATCATCAGCGGCAGGATCCCGGGCAGTGTCAGAAGATAGGCCACGCAGAGAAAGAGGATGGCGCTAACCGCCGGTTTTACCGTGAGCGCCCGCGCGTCCGGCGGTCGTTTTGCCAGGCGCGCGGACACCAGACCGCTGCCCAGGCCGGCAAATACCAGAAAGCCGCTCAGCACCACTGTCACCGCATACAAAGGATGGCCCAGAAACAGCACCAGTTTCTGGATGAATGCTATCTCGAGAAACAGGAAGGCCAGCCCGAGCGCAAAGAAGTAACCGCTCATGCGCAGGCCGGTGCGCCCGAAAACAGTTCGTCCGGTAATTGTCAGCGGCAGCAGGATCAGCAGGCCGCCGGCAACCAGCGCCTGCAACAGCGTTGCCAGCACGATCAGGTACCCCCACTCGATGAGCGCTGCCCCGCCTTGCTCGCGCATTGCAAGCAGTTCCGGTAACGCCCGCCACTTGAAGAAATGGAAGAAATAGGGGCTGTCGTCGCTGGCCGGGGCGATGTGGAACTTGTAGCGTTCGATGAATTCGTCACGTCGCTGCAGCAACTGCATCGCGCCGTGCGAAAAATAGGCGCGATCGAGCAGGTTATACCGGTTCGCCTCGTCGTTGCGCATGCCGGGCACGTAGACGACGTCGAATGAACGTGCCCGGCAGAATTCGCGCAACCTGTCCAACTCGGCCGCTGTGAAGTCACGATTGCCGACCAGCAAGGTCGTCGTGTTCCAGCCGCGCAGCAGGATCAGGCGGCGTCCCGGCTCATGCACAGCCGATCGCCGCAGCGCCTCGATGGCGGTCGCGAACAACTTGAGGCTGTCGCGCGGCGGCAGTTTCAGCCAGCGTGTGATGGCGAGAATACCGCCCGGCGCAAGCCGTTCGAGATACGCGTCGATGGCTTCGATCGTGTAGATATAGGATTCGCTCAACGCCTGCACCCCTGCGCTTGCGGCAGCCGCGGAATCGAGCAGCGCCATGTGGATCAGATCGTAGTGCTCGGTGCTGTTGGCGATGAAAGCACGCGCCTCGCCGACGTGAACGCGCGTGTCCTTTGCATCGTAGAGTCGCCCGGCGAATTCGGCGTACGGGCCGGTCAGCAGGTCTATCATCAGGGGATTGAGTTCGACGGCGTCGATATGACTCGCGCCGTGGTAGCGTGCCTGCAGCACGTCCTGGCCGCCGCCCGCGCCGAGGATCAACACGCGCGGTGAATGCAGCAGGTGATACGGCGCGGCGGCAGTCGTCGCGCCGAGATAGTTGAGCGGCTCGAGCGCACCGTCATAGCGCGTAACCACGCTCAGCCCGTCGCCGTCGGTGAATACGGCGAGCTGCTCAGGCGGTCCGTGCGTGGCATTGAGGCTCAGGCCGGGCGCGTAGCGGAACGGTATCGTCGGACTCGCAACTACGCTCAGCTGACCCAGGGGATTGGAGTACTCGCCGAGCAGTTGTGTGTCGACCACTGCCAGCGTCTGGCTGAGACCTTTGAATGGCGAGAGCCGCAAGCTGAGCCAGTGCCCGGGAAGCGTCAGCAGCAGAGCGGACAGAGCCGCCGCCGCTGCACCCGTGAACACGAGTTGCGAACGGGTGCGCGTTACCTCGGTAACCATCATCAAAGCTGCCAGCAGTGCGCACGCTGCGAGCAGCCGCAACCCGTTCTGCGGCGCCATGACAAACAACGCCGCGATCACCAGCAGCGCTCCGCAACCCGCGCCTACCAGGTCGAAGGCGTAGATACGCCCGGCAATCTCGCTGAAGCGCGTCAACGCAAGACCAATGCAGGTCGCCGCAAAAAAGAACGGTACGAAGAACAACAGGTACAGCGCCGACAGGAACAACAGCTGGCCAGGTTCCCACACCAGTTGCAGCGCGTTGAAGGGGATGCGCTGCGCCACCAGAAAACACACTGGCATGGCGATGCAGAACGCCAGCGCGCTGACCATGTAGCTGCCTGCAAACCGCTTCTGCAGGCGGCGTCTGGCGAGCGCGACGAACGTGCCGCTCACGCCGTAACCCAGGAGCGCGAGGCTGATGACCATGTAGGCGAAATGATGCCAGTGGATAATCGACAGCAGCCGCATCAGCAGTACTTCGTAGCCGATGGCGGCCGCCGAGACCAGCGCCACCGAAGGCAGCAGAAGGCGAGGCGCGGAATTCACCGGCGCGGCAATGACGCGTCAGCCCCCTGTCCGACGAATTCGCGCCATTTCAGCGTGACCACACAGATATTTGCTCCCGGACACCGGTGTTCACGGCTCAATGCTCGCCGGTCAAAGGCACGAAACGAACCGGAAGCACCTGCCGGGTGACGAGTGAGCCGTCGGCGTTCTTCTCGATCAGCAGCAGTTGCTGCACCGTGAACCGCCCGCCCACGGGGATCACCATGCGTCCGCCGGGGCGCAACTGCGCGATCAACGGCGGTGGCACATGGCTGGCGGCAGCGGTCACCGCGATAGCGTCGAAGGGCGCGTGCTCGGCCCAGCCGTAGTAACCGTCGGCAAGGCGTGTAGTGACGTTGTGGTAACCAAGATCGGCCAGCCGCAGTCCCGCCTGGCGCTGCAGCGGTTCGATGATCTCGATGCTGTAAACGCGGCTCACCAGCGCCGCCAGCACCGCTGCCTGATAACCCGAGCCGGTGCCGATCTCCAGCACCACGTCGCCCTCAGTAACGCCCAGCAGCTCGGTCATCAGGGCGACGATATAGGGTTGTGAAATCGTCTGCCCGTAACCGATCGGCAACGGCCGGTTCTCGTAAGCGGCGTCCGCCCGGTCCACCGGCACAAACCGGTGTCGGGGCACATCAGCCATGACATCCATCACGCGCTTATCGAAGCGGCCCAGGCCGGTATACTGCGCCGTGCGGCGAACATCGTCCTCGATAAGGGCGACCATCTCCGCGCGGCGTTGCGCAAACTGGGCGTCGTCCGCGCTGGCGAGCGCGGTCACCAACAACGCCGGCACACACAGACAAAATGAGACGAAGTAGTTCATGTTCGAGTAAACAGCTGGTGGAACAGCGTTGTGCAGAATATATCAACGGCACGGGTTTTACATTGACGCCGCGATCGCGTGCGCGGTTTAGTGGATGATGGGGCATTGCGCTGGCAGGTTGCTTGCGCGCATGTGACAATCCGGCAAACCGATTGCAAAACAACACCAACCAGAGAACAACAATTTACCGGGCGCACTACCGGTCTCAGGGCACGCAAACCAAAGGTGCAGTTGGCCCGACTGAACGTCGGTGACACTTGGCGAATAACCGGGAATCTACTGATGTCTACTGCACTCGATACCGACATGGCCGATGAAGGTGTTTACGCGCGTACTGCGAAGCGGTTCCGCGACGCAGGGATTCACTTGCCGAAAATTGCGGAACTCTCCAATCCATCGCCCGACAGCTCAATTGCGATCGAGCTCGGGACTGTCGATCCCGATGCTCCCGATCCGCGAAATCTCTACCGCGTGCACTGGCACAATGGCGCAGATCGCCGCAGCTTCACACCGGTTCCGGAACACATCGTCCTGCCGTCCGAACTGACGGGTGTCGACGCCAGGATCGTCGTTGCGCTGGGTAACCGGTTTCCGATGATCAGGGCGCACAAAGTGCTGGCCGCTTATGGCTGCCTGGTGCCGCGCCTGGTGACTGGCCGCTTCGATCCGGCGCGGCACCGGGCCGTGTGGCCTTCGACGGGAAATTATTGCCGGGGAGGCGTAGCGATTTCGCGCATCCTGGGCTGCCGGGGTGTCGCGGTGCTTCCCGAAGGCATGAGCCGGGAGCGCTTCCAATGGCTGGAGAACTGGGTTGCCGACGAGTCCGACATCGTGCGCACCCCTGGCACCGAAAGCAACGTGAAGGAAATCTACGACGCTTGCCACGTGCTGGCCAAGGAGCCGGACAACGTGATCCTCAACCAGTTCAGCGAATTCGGTAACTATGTCATCCATCGCGCGGTGACCGGCCCGGCGCTGGAAAGTGTGTTTGCAGCGGTCAAGGGACAGGGCGAGCTGCGGGCGCGCGTTTTCGTGTGCGCGTCCGGCTCGGCGGGGACGCTCGCGGCGGGGGACTATCTCAAGGCCAAACAGGGCACTGCCGTGTGTGCGGTCGAGGCGCTGGAATGTCCGACGCTTCTGTACAACGGCTACGGTGACCACAATATTCAGGGCATCGGCGACAAGCACGTTCCGTTTATTCACAATGTCATGAATACGGATTTCGTCGTCGGCGTGTCGGACGCGGCCAGCGATGGGCTCAACCTGCTATTCAACACCCGGGTCGGTCGTGACTACCTGGTGACCCGGCAGGGTCTCGACCCGGCCGCGGCGGAGGCGCTCGCCGGGCTTGGTCTGTCTTCTATCGCCAATGTCGTTGCGGCCATCAAAGTCGCCAAATATCTGCGCCTCGGTTCCAGCGATGCCGTGCTCACGGTCGCAACCGACGGTGCGGAAATGTACTCGACGGAACTGGCCAAGGCCCGTGACCGGTATTTCGCCGGTGAGTTCGACGAGCTGGCCGCGGCGCAAGTCTTCGGCCGCTATCTGCTCGGTGCTGCCACCGACCACCTGCTGGAGACCGATCGCCGCGATCGCGAGCGGATTTTCAATCTGGGTTACTACACCTGGGTCGAGCAGCAGGGCGTCGCGCTGGCGGACTTCGACGCGCGCCGCGACCCTGCTTTCTGGGACGATCTCATGGACGTGGCCCCCGTATGGGACACGATGATCGACGCTTTCAACGCGGCATAAAAAAACACCGCCGGGTAGCCTGGTCCTCGACGTGATAGAGACCCAGGACAAGTAACGGCGCCAGCGGACGGAAGGGGCGTACGGTGTCGTCGCGTAACTTGAAAGACAGCGTCGAGTGCCTGGCGAGCGGGCTCAGTTCGCGATCGCGTGCTGCCCGCGAGACGCTGCTGTTCTTCGCCTCACCCGCTTCCGACTTCGTCGCCGGTCAGAACCTGCTGGTGGACGGGGGTATCACCGCCAGCCGGTGAATTAAGTACACTGTCCCAATGCAAGCCGTAGCACTCGACTCGGTGGATTTTGTCGGCAGCGATCTACGTCGACCGGAGTGTGTATTGAGCACGTCTGACGGGCGCCTGTACGTGTCGGACTGGCGCGGCGGCATCTCGGTGATCGAACCGGATGGCGAACAGTGGCAGTTGCTTGCGAGCAACAGTGACTTCGAGGTTCTCCCCAACGGCATCTGTCTGCTGCCCGATGGCGGTGTGCTGCTCGCGCACCTGGGTGCAGAGGACGGCGGTGTATTCCATCTGGATGAAAGCGCACTGCTGCGGCCCTGGTTGACCGAGGTCGAAGGGATCGAGCTGCCGCCGACCAACTTCGTGCATCTCGATGCAGCCGCGCGAATATGGATCACGGTCAGCACGCGGCTGCAGCCACGGGCACTCGGCTATCGAGCGGATTGTGACGACGGTTTCATTGTTCTGCAGGATCAGCGTGGTGCGCGCATCGTGGCGGACGGCCTGGGCTACACGAACGAATGCCTCGTGCATCCGGACGGCCGGCGATTGTTCGTGAACGAAACTTTTGCGCGGCGCCTGTCATGCTTCGATATTACCGAGGACGGCGCGCTCGCCGACAAGCGCGTGATCACCGAGTTCGGGGCCGGCACGTTTCCAGACGGTCTTACCTTCGACGAGAACGGCGACGTCTGGATAACCAGCGTCGTGAGCAACCGCGTCGTTCATATCGACGGCGCGGGGCGGCAGACGGTGGTGCTGGAAGATAGCGAACCCGAACACCTCGACTGGGTGGAAACAGCGTATCAGGCCGGAGAGATGGGCCGCCCGCATCTCGACGGCGCGCACAGCAACCGGTTGCGTAACATTTCCAGCATGGCGTTCGGCGGTGCGGACCTGAGTATCGGGTACCTGGGTTGTCTGCTCGGCGATGCTGTGGCCCGCTTCAACGCGCCGGTCCGTGGTCATCCGCCCCCGCACTGGCATTTCGCGGGACCTCAGCGGGGGCGAGCCGCTACGAACGGATGAGTGCCATGGTCGAGGCGCCGGAAGCAGACGCGCGTTACGTTGTGCGAGAATCTGTAAACAGTCGACGCGGCTGAAAAAGACGCTTTTGCCCACCGTGCGGACCGCGCAGCATCGTCAATCGGCAGCAACGCGCCGCGTCGCGCGAATACCTGGGCCTGGAGATGGTTGACGTGAATCAATCAAAGGCACCATCCGCGAAATTCGTCTCTCTTGCTCGTCTTAATGCCGACCCATTTGTACGGCGATGTTCTATCACACCTGGTCGGGCCGCAGCCTGGATAAACCCGATCCGCCAATACCGCCCTGTGCGTTGGTTGATCGCACAACATTCAAGTGTTTTGTCGAATTCACAGTGTGTTTAGCGACTGCTGAAATCGGTTCCTGAAGTGTGAAAGCCGACCACGTCCGGAGCCGACTGTACGGATTATGGCGACTCGGTCTGTGCCGGAATGGATTGCCTGTTTCGGTCCAGTGGATTGACCGCGGGATCGCTCATCGTGGCCAGACCGACGTCAACATCGGTCGAGTGGTGCATGCAGTATTGGCGCGCGATGGCAAAAACGGCCAATCCGAAGATGACTTGGAACCTGGTCGTCGGAATCCAGAATTGGCATTGCCTCTCATAACAGGCGGCTATTTTCGCTATTTTTTCCAGCCGAGAACGTAAAAGGGTTCAAATTTTTGGAAATACAGGCCCGGTTCAGCACCGGCGCCTGCATCGCAAGGGCGGGCACTTGGCCGTCGACATACTCGGAGAGTCCGCCGGTGATTTCGGATAATGCACCGAGGATTGCACTGTCCGTCCCGGGGGGGGAATTCCGCCTGTGCACGCTACGGACCGTCGGCGGCTATGAACTCGTCACCTGGCGATAGACCATTCAAGTAAAAGCCCGGAGACTTGTTCAGTTCAACATTATTCCCGATTTAACCCGTCGCTGACGAAAAGTCGTAACGGCATGAGATCGTCGGCTAACGAGATGAGCTGATCTCCTCGAATTCGATACAATGTTCCATGTCGTTACTCGGATCAATGCCGAGAGAAATGATGCCATTCCCTTTGAGCTGAACAAGCTCGCGCTGCACAATGACAGCGTCAGCGCTCCCATTGTCCCTGACGTAAGTACCGTTGGTACTTTGATCCTGCAGAAAAAATTTCCCGCGCTTGCACTCGATGATCGCGTGATGGCGGGAGACTAGACTATGATCAATGACGAGATCACAATCGCCGACCCTTCCGATGACAAATTCAGGTTTGTCGTCGTCGACCAGCTGGGTTTGGTTGTGGTAGCGCAATTGTAGTTGCAAGTGTATGAAACTGGTCGTTGCAGGTGGCAGATATTCAGTGGCGGGGCCGCGCTCGGCAATCAGATATAGATTCATCGGCTCACTATTCTTAATCGGCACTTTCTTCAACAAGCGTCCTTGTTCTTGAAGTTCGGTCGAGAGTGACTGCATCGTTTCCTGCGTCACAATAATCTCGTCGCTTTTCGCAATTTCAGCGACACGTGCAGCGATATTCACCACGTCTCCATACAGCTGCTCACCCTCCAGCATGAAGGAGCCAACGTGTAAACCGGCGTGCATAGATAGTGGCGTGCTGAGCTGACTATCTCGTATGCTGCTCGCGGCACGTACCGCGAACTCCGGACTGCGAAAAGTACACAGTAAACCGTCGCCGCGTAGCTGAACGACTTGTCCGTTATTGACCTCTATGATTGCTACCCATTTATCAAGACAATCCGCGACCAGCTGTCGTGCGGCAACATCGCCGATTTCAGTATACAGGCGTGTACTCCCGGAAATGTCAGCGAACAGTACCGCGCGGTGCGAGGAATTCGGGTCTGCCATGTAATCTGATCGATCGCGATTTGAATCGAGGTATTGTAACAAAGCCCGCTCGGGTACTGGTCGGGGCTCGACGATGCCGGACGTTTGTGCAGAACTCACTGGGTACGAGCCCAGGTCGTTCACGGGAGTTTCGCGTCGCAGTATTCTTTGCGTACGTGAATGTCCGTCGATAATGTATCGTTCGTCCCGGTGCGGGACAGGGCAGGGCATGGCAGCAAAGGCGAAAGGGTACGAAGGGCAGTGAAACTCTCAGGAAAAGTAGCACTGATTACCGGTGCAGGGTCGGGCATCGGGGCGGCGGCGGCGCGCATGATGGCCGCCGAGGGGGCCTCCATCTCGGTGGTCGGCATTCCCGAGGACGGCGTAGTGGCTGTGGCGCGGGAAATCGAGGCGTCCGGCGGCAAAGCGCTGGGCATTCCGACGGACGTCTCGGCGGGCGATCAGGTCGAGGCAGCCGTCACTCAAACCGTGGAGACGTACGGTAAGCTGGATATCCTGGTCCCCAACGCCGGAATTCAGATGCATCGTGAGGACGTCGACCTCGATACCCTTGCCGAGGAAGTCTGGGACCGTACGCACGATGTGAACTATC
>JAOTYY010000314.1 GCA_029861595.1 Gammaproteobacteria bacterium | reverse complement strand
GCGTGCATACCCTACCGTTAGCTTTGCACACCCGGACGCGCCAGCGTTGACGGTGCTGGGTGTGGTACTGCGCAATGGATTTCTGCACCGCGCTGTACGTGAACAAGGGGGTGCCTACGGGGGCGGGGCGAGCCACGATTCCGACGCCGCAGCGTTTCGTTTCTTCTCCTATCGCGATCCACGGTTGCAGGAAACCCTGGACGATTTCGACCGCGCCATCGACTGGGTGTGTGACGCAGCACCGGAATGGCGTCTGGTTGAGGAAGCGATTCTGGGCGTGGTGGGTGCATTGGACAAACCTGCGTCACCCGCCGGTGAAGCCCGCAAAACGTTTTTCAACGAGTTGTATGGACGCAGCGAACAACTGCGCGAGACGTTTCGCGAAAACGTACTGCGTGTCAGGGGCGAGGACCTGCAGCGTGTCGCCAGCGATTATCTGCGCCGCGAGCGGGCCAGTACTGCGGTAATCACCAATGCGGCGACCTTGCATGAGCTGGGGGACCTGGGGCTGCAGGTGCACTCGCTGTAGCGTGAGTAGCGGGATATCAGGCACGGGCGCGGAACGTACTCAGTCTGTACAGCGCCTGACGGTTGCTCACCACCAGCAGGTTGCCCAGCAATACCAGCAGCACCCCGCATAGCGAGGCCGGGCGCCAGGTGTAGCCTTCGAACGCCGTCGAAATCGCCAGCGCAACGATAGGAAACACCACGGTAGCGTAAGCGGTACGACCCGCACCGAGTCGGCCAAGCAGTGTCAGATAGTTGCCAAATGCCATCTACGCATCGCCTGTGGAAGGCCGTGGGACGATGACATTGTGCAGGGCCTGAAGACGCTGGCCGAACTGGCGGGCAGATGTTCGACTGATAGTCCCCGGCGCTGCGTTTTCCCGATTCCTTCAACTCGCATGGACTGCTACTCTACCGCCCGCGAGCGGGCGGTACCCTTGTGAACCACCGCTGCAATAATCGACAGGACCCCCCAAGAAGGAAAGCAGACCGATGAACGAACTGATGAACGGTGATTGGCTCGACCTGTACGTAATCCCCTGGGCCACCAACATAGCCCTGGCGTTGGTTATATTCTTTGTCGGCAAATGGGTCGCGCGCATCGCGACCAACGTGGCGCGCCGACTCATGAGCAAGGCGCAGATGGACGAAATGCTGGTCAGGTTTCTGGCCAACATCACCTATGGCGTCCTGCTCGTGGCGGTGGCACTGGCGGCCCTGGACAGCCTGGGCCTCAACATAACTTCGCTGATCGCCGTGCTGGGCGCCGCCGGCCTGGCGGTCGGCCTGGCGTTGAAAGATTCTCTGGCGAACTTTGCGGCCGGGGTAATGCTGGTAATTTTCCGCCCGTTCAAAGTCGGCGACTACATCAATGCCGGCGGCACGGCCGGTACCGTTGACGAGATCGCCTTGTTCAAAACGCTGCTCCACACGCCGGACAATCAACGTGTCATCGTACCGAACTCCGCGATCTTCGGCGGCATCATCGTCAATGTGAACACGCTGGGTACGCGACGCCTGGACCTGGTGTTCGGTATCGGCTACGACGACGACATGAAAAAAGCCAAGGAACTGCTGGAGCAGATCATTGCCGACGACGAGCGCATCCTCAAAGAACCCGCGGCCGCGGTCAGTCTCGGCGAACTCGCCGATTCCAGTGTCAACTTCAACGTTCGCCCCTGGTGCAACGCGGACGATTACTGGGGGCTGCGTTCCGATCTGCTTACCAGGGTGAAGGAAGCTTTCGATGCCAACGGCATCAGCATTCCTTACCCGCAGCAGGACGTGCATTACCATCAGGCCGGCGAAGCCGCCTGAGCTAACGGGAGTTCGCGATGACCGCTGTGGATATTCTGCGTGAACGCATCCAGTTTCGAAACGCCGCAGGTGAGCAACTTGCCGCGTTGCTGGAACGCCCTCCCGCGGAGCCGCGGGCCTACGCGCTGTTCGCCCACTGCTTCACCTGTTCGAAGGATGTCACCGCCGCGAGCCGCATCAGCCGCGCGCTGGCCGGCCTTGGGATCGCGGTACTGCGATTTGACTTCACCGGCCTCGGTAACAGCGAAGGCGATTTTACCAATACGAACTTCTCGTCGAATGTGGACGACCTGCTGGCCGCAGCCGAATTTGTCGCAGAGCGCTACGCAGGGCCGCAACTGCTGATCGGCCACAGCCTGGGAGGCGCCGCGGTATTGGCGGCGGCCACGGACGTTGAGCAATGCAAGGCCGTCGTCACGATCGGTGCGCCCAGCGATCCTTCGCATGTCAGTCATCTATTCGATGACGCGCGCGAGGAAATCGAGACAGAGGGCGCCGCAGAAGTAGTGCTCGGCGGGCGCCGCTTCACAATCAGGAGTCAGTTTCTCGAGGACATTCAAAACCAGCGGCTTACGGCGCGGGTCCGGAGCATGGGCAAGGCGCTGCTTGTGATGCATTCGCCAGTCGATGAAATCGTTGCCATCGAGCACGCTCGGCACATCTACGAAGCGGCACGTCACCCGAAAAGTTTCGTGTCGCTCGATCAGGCCGATCATCTGCTCGGCGATCGCCGGGAATCGGCATACGCAGCGCAGGTGCTGGCGGCCTGGGCCAGCCGTTACCTGCCCGACATTTCTCCGCAGGCCGGCGCGGCAGATCTCGAGCCCGCTGACGGCGAAGTAATCGTGCGGGAACTCGACGGTTTCACGCAGCAGGTGTTCAGTGGGCGTCATTGTGTATATGCAGACGAGCCGCTGTCGGTCGGCGGCGCAGACCGAGGATTGTCGCCTTACGATTTTCTGCTGGCCGCGCTCGGTGCCTGCACATCCATGACACTGAGACTCTACGCGCAGCGTAAAAAAATTCCCCTGCAGGGAGTTACTGTGCGCTTGCGGCATGACAAAGTGCACGCGCGTGATTGCGAAGATTGCGACACGCGCGATGGACGCATCGATCGCATCGATCGCAGCATCGCGCTGGCCGGCGAGTTGAGCGACGAACGACGCAGCCGCATGCTGGAAATTGCCGATCTGTGCCCGGTACATAAGACGCTGCACGGTGAGATCGAGGTGGTGACGACGGAAGCAGAAGAGTGAGGCGTCTTGCCGGCACCCTACTGTTGTTGCTGATGCTGCCGGCAGTCGCCGCGCGGTTGGACTTCACGGGTGAAGTAATCGAGGGTGGGTTGCTGATCGGCTCTACCGAACCGGACGCGAAAGTCTACGTTGATGGCGGTCGCGTACGCGTTTCACCGCAGGGCAAGTTTCTGGTCGGCTTTCACCGTCTGGAACCCGATCCCGTGGTTGTGAAGGTGGTGTTTTCAGACCGCACCGAAACCACCCGGCGCTTCAGCGCGAAGCGCCGCGAATACCGGATTCAACGCATCGATGGACTGCCCCCGCGGCAAGTCTCGCCCACGGAAGAGGACCTGAAGCGCATTCGCCGGGAAAACGCTCTGGCCCGCAAAGCCCGTGGGCGTGACGATGAACGCAGCGATTTTCTTGTCGATTTCACGTGGCCCGCCATCGGGCCGATCAGCGGTGTATACGGCAGTCAGCGTATACTCAATGGCAAACCGCGGCGGCCGCACTACGGTGTGGACGTTGCAGTGCCTACCGGCACACCGGTGCGTGCGCCAGCGCCGGGCATCGTGACACTGGCTTATGAGGATATGTATTTTTCAGGTGGCACGCTGATACTCGATCACGGTCACGGTCTGTCATCATCGTTTCTGCATCTCAGTAAGCTGCTGGTGGTCGACGGGCAGCGGGTGAAACAAGGCGACGTCATCGCAGAAGTGGGCGCCACCGGGCGGGTCACGGGCGCGCACCTGGACTGGCGTATAAACTGGCGGAAAAAGCGCCTGGATCCGGCGTTGCTGG
>JAOTYY010000101.1 GCA_029861595.1 Gammaproteobacteria bacterium | reverse complement strand
CGGGATCTGCAGCGCCGACGACGCGGCGCGCCGGATTTCGCTCGGGGCTGATCTGGTGCAGCTATACAGCGGGGTCATCTATCGCGGACCTCGCTTGATCCGCGAGGTGGCGGAACGATTGGCACCGTAGGGTGGGGGCTATCGCGTGCCAACTGAGATCTAACGGCGCTCCAGCTTGTAGATTCGTTCGCGCATGCGCCGCAAGCCATTCTCACGAAAGCGCGGTGGCAATTCCAGCTCGCCCGTCAGCTCCAGTTGCTCGACGGAAAACTCGCCACCCAGCAACCCGTGCACCTCATCCTCGAGCACAGCAAACGGCGGTCCCTGCATTTCGTGCTGGTCGTATTCCAGCGTGATCAGCAACATCACTGAGCCCGGCGCCATAAGTGTCGCGAGGTGCCTCGCATAGCTTGCACGCATGGCCGGCGGCAGTGCAATCAACGCAGCCCGGTCGTAGGTGGCTGCAACATCCGGCAGATGCTGTGGTTGCAGGGCAAAAAAATCGCCCTGCAACACACTCACCCCGGCCGCGCTGTACACCGTGAAAGGTACAGCGTCGACAATGTCGGGCGGATGGCCGTATTCGCGGAAGAATTGCTTGATCGCGATGTCGCTCAGCTCGATGCCCGTGACGGGATGTCCCTGCCCGGCCAGCCAGCTCATGTCCAGACTTTTCCCGCACAGCGGCAGGAACACAGACTGACCGCTGGCGACGCCCAGGTGCGACCAGTATTTCTGCAGGCGTGGGTTCACCTGATCGAGGTGGAAAGCGATTTGGCCCCTTTCCCAACGTCGCGTCCAGAACGCCGTGTCCATTCACTCTCCAGGTTATGCCGCAGCCGAAAATACCAAGTTTACCGCGCCCGCCGGCGATGCTGCCGCACTGCTGGGAAATGGCCTTCGCGCGACATGCAGGCTAAAGTACCGGTCCTATGCAAGCTTCGCAGCCCACAACGTCGATCGCGGACACGGATGCGACCACCGCGCTGCGCAGCACCGCCATCCTCGTGGTCGACGACGAACCGGGAATGCGCAACTTCCTGCGCCGGGCCCTGCAACGCGAGTGCGCGTTGCTCGAAGTCGCCGATAGTGTGGACAGTGGCGAAGCGTTGCGGCGCCGCTTTCATTTCGACTTGCTGGTCGTGGACATACGCCTGCCGGGACGTTCGGGAATCGAGTGGCTGGAGCAGCTGCGCGCGGACGGTGAGCGTACGGAGGTCATCTTCATCAGCGCGTTTGCGGACCTGGATATGGCGGTCGCGGCGCTACGTGCCGGCGCGGCAGATCTGGTGCTGAAACCGTTTCGCCTGGAACAGATCCTGACAGCTATCCAGCGCTGCCTGGAGCGGCGTGCGACGCGGCGCGAAAACACCCTGCTGAAACGCCAGGTAGGCGGTCAAGGGGCCACGACCCGGATCGTCGGCGAGGGCAGCAGCATACGGGAACTCTACCAGGTCGTCGAACGGGTGGCGCCCACCTCGGCGACCATACTGATCGAGGGCGAAACGGGCAGCGGCAAAGAACTCATCGCGCGCGCCATTCACGAGCAGAGCGGGCGCGAAGGTGCGTTCGTCGCGGTGAATTGCGGATCAATCGCGGCGGATCTGCTGGAGAGCGAGCTGTTCGGCCACACCAAAGGGGCGTTTACCGGTGCCCACAGCGCGCGTGAAGGATTGTTCGCGTATGCTCACCAGGGCACGCTGTTTCTCGACGAAGTCGCGGAACTGCCGTTGCCGCTGCAGTCGAAACTTCTGCGCGCGCTCGAGGAGCAGAGCGTGCGCCCGGTAGGTGCCGACCGCGAAGTGCCGGTAGACTCTCGCGTGATCGCTGCCACGAACAAGCATCTGCGCGACGTCGTGACGGAAGGGGGCTTCCGCGAAGACTTGTTTTATCGGTTGAACGTGGTAACCGTGCGGGTTCCGGCGCTGCGCGAACGGCGCGAAGATGTCGCAATCCTGACGGATCACTTCAACGCCACGCTGGCCGGCGAACTGGGCGTGCATCCGCTGGTTTTACAACCTTCGGACAGAGCAATGCTGGAGCAGTATGCGTGGCCCGGAAACGTGCGTGAACTGCGCAACGTCGTGGAGCGCTCGCTGTTGCTTGGCGAACTACCGGGCGACCTGTGCCAACCGGATTCCGCCCCCGGCGCCGTGCACGCCGCAGGCGGCTATCCCGATACATGGACCCTGGAGCAGGTCGAGAAACAACATCTGCTGACAGTCTTCGAGCGACTGCGGGGCAACAAATCAGCAACCGCCCGCCGTCTGGGAATTTCGCGCAAAACCATGGAACGCAGGCTGCGCCGCTGGGAATCGGACTAACGGATCTCATGCCCATGCGCTCGCTCCGCTCCGTCATCAGATCGAACCTGCGCTACAAACTGTTGCTGCTGGTGGCACTGCCGTTCGTGGTCATCGTGCCGGCTATCCTCGGTGGCACGATTTACTGGTCGCGAAGTTTCAGCTACGACCAGCTGTACCAACGCGTGACGGCCGATCTGGCGGTTGCCGGTGACGCCTTTCAGAGCATCCAGCGCGACTATCTAGGCGCGCTCGCCAGCACCGCGGAATCGTACAGTTTCCGCACCGGACTGCGCGGCAATGACGACGGGCAGTTGCTGGACATCATCGAGTTGCTGGCGGTCACCTCGGGATTCGATTTCGTGCACCTGACCGACCATCGTGGACGGTGGTGGTTTCATGGCAATCGGCGCCATTCCACCAGTAAGAGCTCCCCGCTGATGGAGCAGGTGCGGCGTCAGGGCATAGCCGCGTACGGCGTCGAGGTCTATACCTACGACGAACTCGTCAAATCCGGTGAGGTACTCGGTGAGCGCGCCCGAATACCGCTGGTGGCCACGCCACGCGCGCAGCCCAGCACGCGGGATCTCGAAGATCGCGCGCTGATTCTGCGCTCGATCTACCCGTTGAAAAACCGCTCCGGCCAGGTGGTTGCAATGCTGGACGCCGGGGTTCTGATCAACCGCAACTTCGAATTTGTCGATCGCATCCGTGATCTCGTTTACGGTCCTGGCAGCGTGGCCGCGGACGGCTGGGGCACGGTAAGCGTCACCCTGGGCGACGTGCGTATCAGCACCAATGTGCCGCTTGCCCAGGGCGAGCGCGCACTGGGCACCCGGGAATCGGCCGAAGTCCGCCACGCGGTACTGGACCAGGGATCGAACTGGGTGGACCGCACTTTCGTCGTCAATGACTGGTATATATCGGCTTACAAACCTATTGTCGACGTACAGGGCAAGCGTGTCGGCATGTTGCATACGAGTTTTCTGGAAACGCCGTACCGCACTGCTTATTTCCGCGCGATCACGGTGCTGGCCTCGGTGGTACTGCTGTCTGTGGTAGCGCTCGGCGCGATCCTCGCGCGCGGCGCACACGGCATCTTCCGGCCCATCGAGTCGATGATGCGCGTGGTGCGCGCCACCAAGGCGGGTCAGGACCGGCGCATAGGTCCGCTCACCTCGCAGGATGAAATCGGCGAGCTGGCGCGTGAATTCGACACCATGCTGGAATCACTGGCAGAGAAAAATCGCCAGATCACGGCGTTCACCGATCAACTGGAGGAAAAGGTCGCCAGCCGAACCGGTGAATTGCGTCGCAAAAACCGGGAACTGCAGCGCACCATCGATCTGCTGCACGAAACGCGGCAGCAACTGGCGATAGCGGAAAAACTCGCCGCGCTGGGAGAACTGACTGCGGGCGTCGCGCACGAGATCAACAACCCGATCGCCGTAATTCTCGGCAACCTGGACGTGCTGGTTAAGGAACTGGGCCAGCAGGTCGCGCCGGTGCAAACTGAAATCGATTTGATCATCGAGCAGATCTATCGGGTGCGAGCCATCGTAGAGAAGCTGCTGCATTACTCCCGCCCTGCGCAATACGCCGGTGACATCGCAGCGGTGGACATCAAATCGCTGGTCGATGACACCTTGCTGCTGGTGAAGCATGAACTGGCGCAAAAACATGCGCGCGTCGATGTGCGCCTGGATCCCGCACCGACAGTCCATATAAACCGCCGCGAGCTCCAGCAGGTACTGGTGAATCTGCTGCTCAACGCCATACAGGCGATCGACCATCGCGGAAGCATCGAAATAACTTCCAGGCCCTGGCACGACGGCGGTGTGATACTCAGCGTACTGGACCATGGCGCAGGCATCGCGGCGGAAAAGCTAGCACGCGTTTTCGATCCCTTCTATACATCAAAAGATGGCGGTACCGGCCTCGGGCTTCCCGTGAGTTACGGTATCGTGCGCCATTACGGCGGGCACGTCACCGTTGCCTCGGAACAAGGAAAGTGGACACGCCTGGACGTCTATCTGCGGCATCGGCCTGTTTACGAAAACGCCGTTCGCGATAGGGGCGATTTTGCGGCAAACGCCTGACCGAACGAACCTCGACTCACCCTGTATTCCCCGGAGGCAACCGATGGACGAAGATGTTTTCAATCAGCAAATTCGCAAGTTTCTGAAAAAAGTCGGCATTACGTCGCAGCGCGAAATCGAAAAGGCAGTGCGCACAGCGCTGGATAACGGTGCGTTGAAAAGCAGTGAGACGTTGCAAGCCTCGATGACACTGCAGATCCCGGGCATCGATTTGTCAGTGACCATCGACGAGAGCATCAAACTCAGTTGAAGCGTGCGCTGGCAGGCGTCACGTAGTGACGCTGGGAACGTTGAAGCACGCCCTTTGCTGTTGCAGCGTGCAGCGTCGAGAATGCGATTATCGACTGTTACGTTATCAACCACGACGAACTCGCCTGTCCGGTGAGCGTTTGCGTGACATCACGTCATCGATCAGGCGCTTGCGCCGGATGCGTGACACGTGTCTCCGCACGGACCACGCCTTCGCTATCGTGTACCGAGCACCTGTCAAGTGAATAATCACCCTTTCCTGGGTGCGCAAATGCGGCGTGCGAAATCGGCGCCGTGTTAGCCTAGGGTTGATTGGAACCGACCGAGGCAAGGCCGATGGCTGGCGGAACATTTCCGTGCGTTCGTGAAGCAGGTGGCCTCAGGCTGCGCTTGCAAAATGCTTGCGGTGTCAACAAAGCGGTACTGTTCGCATGTGTTCTCTCTCTCACCGCCTGCGGCGGCGAAGGAGGAGGTGGTGGGGGCACAGCGCGCGGTTTCGAGGTTTTCAACCCGAGCGCACCAGGGCCCGAGTTCGTCAGAGCTACTACGAACAGCGAACAGGAGGCGCTGTTGCTGGAGTGGTGGAACGCGCTGATCGCGCCCATTTGCTGGGATTCATCGTTCGTCGGTGACCCCACGATCGGCGGTACTCCGGCCAGCGTCTCGCAATACCAGTTTCACAGCAACTACCAGTTTCGTCACGTCGGTTTCTCCATCTACTTCGGCGACATCTTCTTTCACGACATCGGTCACTATCAGGGTTATACGACGGCGATTGTGGAAACCTGGACGGGTGATATCGAGGCCATCGCCGTTATCGACGGGGCGACGTTCGTCCACGTTTTGAAGAATCCTTCAGGCGTGCCATTTTATGTCGCGTACGGGTCAGTTGGCGCTGGCGGCGGGGCCTGCTTGTAGGGCCGTACAAACCCGGTTGCCAACCGGATGGAAACCGTAATCCTTCCCTTTGGGGATGGCCAGCGCCGTGATGTGTCGACATGCGGCCTGGCGGGCAGTGCACCCCAGGTAAGAAAAGCCTCGACGCACCGCAGTGAGATATTCACTTGGTAACGGGACACACGACCTCTGCCGGGCGCTAGCGGCCCGACCGTTCACCCCGCTTCGAGCAACCAGCCTCCGGTAGCTGATGTCTGTCACCTGTTCTGCCACAGCAGTTCGCCGACCCGGCCCAGGTCGTAACCGCCCAGTGTGTGCGCCCGACTCGCCGTCTGTGAGTCCTTGAGCGTCTGCAGCAGACGCTGCAGCAAATCGCGAAAGTAATTGCCGCGGCTTACGGCCAGATCGATGTCCTCCCAGCCGCTGGGGACGAAGTTCAAACCAAATTCGCTTGCCACCGCACCGCTGCCCGGCGCGACGTCGGCGGCACCGGTGCGCAGTAACATTGCGGCTTCCCGTTCGGAAGCGGCGGTGGCGACACAGTGCAGGCTGTCGATATCGGCCCTGCTGTAGGCCACGGTTTCGTGCAAAAAGCGCTGCGCGCCACTACCCTCGCCGCGCATCGCCCAGCGGTAGCCGCGCGCGAACACTTCAGCAACCGAGTCGGCCGCGGGCAATTCGGGATTGAGCAGCAAACCGTGGCTGCGCCGGAACAGGTGTACCAGCACCCAGGTACTGGCGCCGGCGTAGTGGCGCAGCAAGGCCGGATGCCGTTTGCCACTCTCGTCAGCCGGCCCCCAATGCACGACGGATGCATCTACCCGGCCGCGATTCAGCAGCGACAGGCCCAATCGGGTATCGGTGGGCACATAGCAGATCAGTGCGTACGCCCGCAACGTATTGGTGCAATCCAACACCGCGCGCTGCAAAAGCAGGTCCTCTCCCCCGGACACAACGAGCCGGTCGGTGAGCGCTCCTCCGTGACTGGTCTCCAGCAACCAGCGGTCTACCAGCTCGCGCGGGAACAACCATTTCCCGGTTGCCTTGGTGCCGGGCAGTACACCGTCTGCAGCAAGCGCATAGACTTTTTTCTCGTTGATCTGGAGATACTGCGCAAGCTGGCGAACCGTCATGTAGCGCGGTGTCGAATCGGGTTTGTCCAGCATACCTCGCCTTCGTGCAACATGCAGGTTAACGCGGTATGGTACAGCTTTAGTCCAGCCGTGTGAGAATGACGCCGGCAATTGACAGCGTGGTCTTTGGAGGCCTCATGCCAGCGGATCCTGACAACTCGAACGCCGACGAGCGGCACGTTTCGGTAACACTGGAGCGGACCATGAAGCGCATGGGGCAATGGGAATATCCCAGTTGGCACATCGCGCATGTGCAGGATCTGAGCGCCGCCGGCGGAAGCGGCGAACCGGCAACCGCCGGTGTGCCACCCTCACCGGAGCGGTTCACCTGGTCACACCTGCCGATCACGTTGCACAGGGACGCTGCGGAGGGATACTGGTACAACTTGAGTGGTAACGTGCCCTCGGTGTTCGTTGTTTGCTGCGAAAACGAAGATCAAGATGACGATGAACACGCGCAGCTGACGCTCACCACAGTGACACTGAACCACGATGAGGCAGCGGCGCATCTGGAAACCGACGACACGGTACTGTCGATCGCCATGCCACCGAGTCTGCACATGTGGCTGGAACAATTCGTAGAACGAAATTACAAACCGGAGAAGCGCAGCAAGCGCAAACGCACCGCATGGGGCGAGGATCAACAAGATGAAGCAGAAAGACCCCGAGCGCAACGACCCATCCGCGGAAACTGAGCAACGCGCCGGGGAAGACTTCCTGCAGCGATGGTCGCGACGGAAAGCGCACGCGCGCGAGGACGCGCTGCAACCGGCAACGGCCACTGATCCGGCCGAGCAGCCGCCAGCACCCGATCCCCAATCCGAAGCGCCCCCGCTGACCGACGCCGACATGCCGCCGGTAGACAGCCTCACCGAAAACAGCGACGTCAGCGGATTCTTTTCGCCGGGCGTCAGCGATAAGCTGCGCCGCATCGCGCTGCGCAAAGTATTTTCGCTGGCGATATATAACGTCCGCGACGGGCTGGACGACTACGACGAGGATTTCACCGTCTTCGAACCCCTGGGCGACACGATTACCGCCGATATGCGGCACCGTCAGGAGCGTGAAGCGCAAAAGCAGCGCGAACGCGCGGCGCTCGATCAGCAGCAGGCGGAATCCGAAATCGAGGAGACCATCGACGACGAGGCCGAGCAACCCGCGGACCGCGATGCGCAAAACCCCGGCGAAGCACAGGAAGCCGCACAACATCAGTCGGACGAAGACCTCGCCGCCGACGAGGACGCGAAACGCCATGACGCTTGATGCACAGGCGTGGCCCGCCAGCAGCGAAGACGGACAGGCGCGCAGGGCGGCGTTGCAGGCAAGTAACCACCCCGCCGCTGCAACCACCTTGCTCGAATACCGCTCTGCCGGCCACCTCCTGATTGTCGGCGATGCGGCTACGGCACAGGAAGCACGCCGCACACTGAGTGACGAAATCACATCCTACGTACTGATTCCGCGCCCGGGTATTGCCGGGGGAGCGGCCACACCGGAACGCTCGATGGTGGGCAATGTGCGCGAAATCAGCGGCCATCTGGGCGCTTTCGGGGTCACGGTGGACGGCCCTGACGGTGCTCTTGAGCTGGCACCCTTGTTGCGGGGCAGCGGTGAGCAGACGTTCGACCTGCTGCTCGACCTGCAGCGCACGCCCCACCTGCAGCACGACATTCTTCCTGCTGGATATTATGCGCCGCGCGGCGACGCGCACCGGTTGCAGGACGCGCTGGAGGAGCTGCAGGAGCTGGTTGGTGAGTTCGAAAAACCCAAATACTTCGACTACGACGCCAATCTCTGCGCCCACGGGCGTAACGGCAAATACGCCTGCCGGCGTTGTATCGACGCCTGCCCGACCGTGGCGATCAGCTCTGCCGGCGAGCGCATCGAGGTTGACCCGTATCTCTGTCAGGGTGGCGGCAGTTGCGCAACGGCCTGCCCCAGCGGGGCTATCACCTATGCGTATCCAAGCGCGAGCGATATGCTGGGCCATATGCGCGGGCTGCTCGGCCGTTACTTCGAGGCGGGTGGCAGCAATCCCAGCGTGTTGTTTTACGACCGCGAACACGGCGCCATACTGCTGGAGAATGCAACGGCGGCACTGCCCGAGAACGTGCTGGCAGTCGCGGTGGAAGAAATCGGTTCTTTGGGTATGGACAGCTGGCTGGCAACGCTGGCGTTCGGTGCGGCCGACATTACCTTGCTGGCGGCCCCCGGCACCGCACCCAGCGTAGCAGCCGAATTGCAGCGACAGTTGAGCTACTGCCATGCCCTCCTGCAAGGCCTTGAAATTGAAGGGGATCGCATCGGCCTACTGCTGGCAGACAGCGCAGACGCCCTGCCGCCGGCGTTCGCGACCGCGCGCCGCGAGACTGTGTGCCGGTCGCCGTTCGAAACGTTCAACGAAAAACGCAACACCGTATTCGCGGCCATCGAACGTCTAGCCCGGGCCAGCACGCCGACCACAGACAATATCACGCTCCCCAGAGGCGCGCCGTTCGGTGAAGTGCAGGTCAATGCGCAGGGCTGCACGCTGTGCCTGGCTTGTGCATCGGCGTGTCCGGCCGGCGCGCTGCAGGGCGGCAGCGAAACCCCGTTGCTGCGTTTTATCGAAGCGAAGTGCGTGCAGTGCGGATTATGTGCCATTACCTGTCCCGAACAGGTGATGTCGCTCGCCCCGCGCATGCTCCTCGATCCCGACACACGGCGCGAGCCGCGTACGCTGCACGAAGAGCAGCCGTTCAACTGCCTGGATTGCGGCAAGGCATTCGCGACGCAGAAAATCATCGACACCATGCAGCTCAAGCTCAAGGACCACTGGATGTTCGGTGACGAAGCCGCCATGCGGCGATTAAAATTATGCGATGAGTGCCGCATCAAGGATATGCTGCGCGTCGAGGGCGGGCTCAGCGAAATCGACAAGAACTAGCTTGCCCGGTAAACGGTTGCCCGTCAGCCGCGGCTTGGATGGGCACAACGGATTGAGACTAATTGACGCATGTGAGGTTTTCGGAGTGCGTCATAATGATGCGTAATGGTCGTGAATCTTTGGAAAATCAGTTTCGAATGCCGATATTTGTCTCTATTAGTCGGTAACTTCGGAAAATCTATGGCACGGCAATTGCGGTCAGTTAAGGTACGACAACAATGCTTGAACCTGGCGCAGCGCAAGGCGTGATGAACGACACGCCCGAAGAACAATTGCGCGCCAACGTGTACGGCCTGCTGGCGCGACTGCTGGCGGCTGCACCGGATGAGGAAGTACTTGCACGACTCCAACAGATCGAAGCCGAAGCGGATGCCCAAGGCATGGCTGGAGCCTGGCACATGCTCAAGCTGGCCGCGGCGAACTCCACCGTGGAGGCGCTCGACGATGAGTACCACGCGCTGTTTATCGGCGTTGGCCGCGGCGAGCTCGTGCCGTTTGGCTCCTGGTACATGACGGGATTCCTGATGGATAAACCGCTGACTTACCTGCGCCAGGATCTCGCCGAATTCGGCATTGCGCGCCAGGATGGAGTGCGGGAACCCGAAGACCATGTGGCCGCGCTGTGCGAAACAATGGCCATCATCATCGGCCACGAAGAAGAGATCGACTTCGCGCGCCAGCAGGCGTTTTACAAGAATCATATGCAGCCGTGGATGCGGCTGTTTTTCGAAGACCTGGAGAACGCGCAGGCGGCTACTTTTTACAAGGCCGTGGCGCGCCTGGGCAAGGAAATGATGGATTTCGAGTCGCGATACCTGGCAATACCGGCGTGAGGCAACCGGGTATCGGCAAACGGCACTCTGCACGGCGCGACGGGCGTGGTGCACGGGGTGTGGAACTGGCGGACTGTCGAAAGCGTAATGCATGACGTTTTCAACAGCCTGCTGAAAACGCAAGAGTGAGGAGAAACCACGTATGAGCAGTAAATCCTTACGTACCGGCCGCAGAAAATTTCTCAAAGGCGCGGTTGTTACCGGGGGTGGTGCAGTACTGGCGGGCATAGCCGCCGGCAGCCAGGCTGAGCTGGAACCCCAGGAGAAGCAAGTCGAGTCCAAGCCGGAGTCGCAAGGCTATCGGGAAACCGCACACGTGCGCGAGTACTACGCGAAAGCACGCTTCTAGGCACAGGAGAGACACACCATGAAGCTGATTAAGAAACGTACCAGCTGCAGCGTAGCGGCACCGATGCGGCAATCCGGACAGGCGCTAGGTCATGCGGTCAATCGCCGCACATTTATCAAGGGCTCGGGCCTGGCAGCGGCCGGCGCGGCGGCAGCGACACTGGTAGCGCCGAGCATGATGAAAAAAACGCATGCCGCAAGCACGATGCCGAAAGCCGGCGTCAAAACCGAACTGAAACGCAGCGTGTGCACACACTGCTCAGTTGGCTGCGGCGTGATCGCCGAGTTGCAGAACGGTGTGTGGACCGGCCAGGAACCGGATTTCGCCTCGCCGTTCAATATGGGTTCGCACTGCGCCAAAGGCGCGTCGGTGCGCGAGCACGGGCACGGCGAGCGGCGTCTCAAGTACCCGATGAAACTCACCGCCGGCAAGTGGAAGCGGGTGTCCTGGGAGCAGGCGATCGACGAGATCGGCGACAAGCTGCTCGAGATCCGTGAACGCTCCGGCCCCGATTCGGTGTACTGGCTGGGTTCGGCCAAGTTCAGCAATGAACAGGCCTACCTGTTCCGCAAGTTCGCCGCGATGTGGGGCACCAACAACGTCGACCATCAGGCGCGTATCTGTCACTCGACAACGGTGGCGGGTGTCGCGAACACCTGGGGTTACGGTGCGATGACCAACTCTTACAACGACATGCACAATTCGAAAGCGATGTTCTTCATCGGTTCGAATGCCGCCGAGGCACATCCGGTCGCCATGCAGCACATCCTGCGTGCCAAGGAGAACGGTTCCAAGATGATCGTCTGCGATCCGCGTTACACTCGTACCGCAGCGCATTCTGACCACTATGTCCGCTTTCGCCCCGGCAGCGACGTGCCGCTGATCTGGGGTGTGTTGTGGCACATCTTCGAGAACGGCTGGGAAGACAAGGAATTCATTCAGCAGCGCGTCTACGGCATGGACGAGATCCGCGAAGAAGTTAAGCGCTGGACGCCCGCGGAAACCGAACGCGTTACCGGCACGCCGGAAAAGACCGTGTTCGAGGCCGCCAAGATCATGGCCGAGAACCGGCCGGGCACCATTGTCTGGTGCATGGGCGGCACTCAGCACACGATCGGCAACAACAACACCCGCGCCTACTGCGTGTTACAGCTCGCGCTGGGCAACATGGGTACCAGCGGCGGTGGCGCCAACATCTTCCGCGGTCACGACAACGTGCAGGGTGCCACCGACATGTGCATCCTGAGTCACTCGCTGCCCGGTTACTACGGCCTGTCGGCGGGATCCTGGAAGCACTGGTCGCGTGTCTGGCAGCTGGACTACGAGTGGGTCAAGTCCCGCTTCGACCCCGCCAGCTACGAAGAAGCCAAGGGCAAGCCGGTATCGCCGATGAACACCAAGGGCGTACCGGTATCACGCTGGATCGACGCCGTGCTGGAAGACATGACCAACTTCGCCCAGAAGGACAACGTTAAAGCGATGTTCCTGTGGGGCCATGCGCCGAACAGCCAGACCCGCGGTCCGGAAATGAAGAAAGCCATGGAGAAGGTCGAGATCATGGTCGTCATCGACCCGTATCCGACCCACTCCGCGGTGCTGCCCGATCGCGAGGACGGCATCTACCTGCTGCCGGCGGCCACCCAGTTTGAGACTTATGGCTCGGTCACGGCATCGAATCGTTCACTGCAATGGCGTGAACGGGTCATCGAGCCGGTGTTCGAATCGCTGCCCGATCAAACCATCATGTACAAGCTGGCCAAGAAGCTGGGCTTCGCCGATGAGTTCACCAAACGCATCGGTGTCACCGCCGACGAGCCCAACGTGGAAGACACCCTGCGCGAGCTGAACAGCGGCACCTGGACGATCGGTTACACTGGTCAGAGCCCGGAACGCCTGAAGCTGCACATGGAGAACAAGCACACCTTCAATACCACGACGCTGAAGGCCGAGGGTGGTCCGGCAGACGGCGAATACTATGGCCTGCCGTGGCCGTGCTGGGGCACGCCAGAGATGAAACATCCGGGTACGCCGGTGCTGTATGACACCAGCAAATCCGTTGCCGAAGGCGGACTCAATTTCCGCGCACGTTTCGGCGTGGAGCGCAACGGCGTCAATTTGCTGGCTGAAGGCTCCTACAGCAAGGGCGCAGAAATCCAGGACGGTTATCCGGAGTTCAGCGCCAAAGTGCTGAAGCAACTCGGCTGGTGGGACGACCTCACCGCCGAGGAGCAACAGGCGGCCGAGGGCAAAAACTGGAAGACCGACCTGTCCGGCGGTATCCAGCGCGTTGCCATCAAGCACGGTTGTGCGCCGTTCGGTAATGCGAAAGCCCGCGCCGTGGTCTGGACGTTCCCGGATCCTGTACCGATTCACCGCGAGCCACTGTATACCCCGCGGCGCGATCTGGTGGCCGACTACCCGACTTACGAAGACCGCAAGTCGCATTACCGGCTGCCGGTACGCTACATGTCGATCCAGAAGAACGATTACTCGAAAGAGTTCCCGATCATCTGGACCAGCGGCCGCCTGGTGGAATACGAAGGCGGCGGCGAGGAATCGCGTTCCAACCCGTGGCTGGCCGAGCTGCAACAGGAAATGTTCGTCGAGATCAATCCATCGACGGCGAACGATCTGGGCTTGAGCGACGGCCAGATGGTGTGGATACACAGCCCGGAAGAGTCGAAGATCCTGGTGAAGACCATGGTTACGCGACGCGTCGATCCGGGAGTCGTCTTCACGCCGTTCCACTTCGGGGGCTGGTTCGAGGGACAGGACCTGGCGGACAAGTACCCGCCTGGCACCCAGCCCTACGTGCGCGGTGAGGCGTGTAACACTGCGATGACCTATGGCTATGACTCGGTGACCCAGATGCAGGAAACCAAAGTCACGCTATGCAAAATCGTTGCGGCTTAGAGGAGGCTGAACCATGGCAAGAATGAAATTCCTTTGCGACGCCGAACGCTGCATCGAGTGCAATGGCTGCGTGACCGCCTGCAAAAACGAGCACGAGGTACCCTGGGGCGTCAACCGCCGCCGGGTGGTCACCCTGGACGACGGCGTACCGGGCGAGAAGTCGATCTCAGTGGCATGCATGCACTGCACCGACGCGCCCTGCGCCGCAGTGTGTCCGGTTGATTGTTTCTACACCACCGACGACGGCATCGTCCTGCACGATAAAGACCTGTGCATCGGCTGCGGTTACTGCTTCTACGCCTGCCCGTTCGGGGCACCACAGTACCCGCAGCAATCTGCATTCGGTGTGCGCGGCAAGATGGACAAATGCACGTTCTGTGCCGGTGGTCCGGAAGACGATCTCAGCGACGCCGAATACCAGAAGTACGGTCGTAACCGTATCGCCGAAGGCCGTTTGCCGCTGTGTGCCGAGTTCTGCTCGACCAAGGCGCTGCTGGCGGGTGACGGTGACCTGGTGGCCGATATCTACCGCGAACGCGTACTGCGCCGCGGCGGCCGTCCGGAAACCTGGGGTTGGGAGACGGCTTACCGCTCCTGATGTAACAGG
>JAOTYY010000100.1 GCA_029861595.1 Gammaproteobacteria bacterium | reverse complement strand
CAGATCGCCTTCTTTCAGCACCTGTCGGGAAGCGATGCGCGCCGGCGTAGCAGCCGATTGCAGATACGCCTTGGGCTGGCGCTGCTTGCTGTAGCGCTGGACGCGTGGTGGCTGCGGATGGGTAATCTTGCCGTGCGCGCCGGCGCCGATGCCAAGATAGTCGCCAAATTGCCAGTAGTTCAGATTGTGCCGGCTGCGCCGCCCCGGTTGCGCGTGCGCGGAAACTTCGTAACGAGAATAGCCAGCCCGGGTCAGCTGCAGCACTGAATTCGACTCGATCTGTGCGATCGACGCTTCGTCGGGCAGTTGCGGCGGGTAGCGGTGGAAATAGGTGTTGGGTTCCAGCGTAAGCTGGTAATAGGACAGGTGCTCGGGACGCGCGGCGATTGCACGTTCGATGTCCCGCTCCGCGTGCGCGAGCGTTTGCCCCGGCAGCCCGTACATCAGGTCCAGATTGAGATTGTCGAATCCCGCAGAGCGGGCCCGTTCGATCGCGCGGTGCGCCTGTTGCGCGTCGTGCACCCGCCCCAGTGCTCGCAGTGACGCGTCATCGAAACTCTGCACGCCCAGCGACAACCGGTTGATACCGATCTCGCGGTATGCGGTAAAGCGCTGTTGTTCACTGCTGCCGGGATTCGCTTCCAGGGTAATTTCCGTGTCTGCGCCCAGATTCAGCCGCGCACGTACCCCGCTCAGCAACTCGGCCAATGCGGCTGCGTCGAACAGGCTCGGCGTGCCGCCACCAATGAACACACTGTGCACGCGGCGCCCCCAGACGTCGGGCAGTTCCTGGTCGAGGTCGGCCAGCAGCGCGGCGATGTACTCGCGTTGCGGCAATGCGCCGCGAGCCTGATGCGAGTTGAAATCACAGTAGGGACATTTCCGCTCGCACCAGGGAATGTGCACGTACAGCGAGAGTGGCGGCGGGGTGATCGGCACGGCAACACTTTAAAGTCGAATACGCTTGTAGCGCAATGCTAGTGCCTGTCCCATCAATAACCTGCCATTTTGAGCGTGTGTCGCGTCCCATGGCTGTGTTGCGACGGTTTGAAATATGAGGAACTATTCCTGCACCGTGGACGCCTTGCCCTGGAACGCGACACGCGCTCAGAATGGCAGGTTGACACGAGTCCGGCAGAGAATAGGGAGTAAGCAGGTCATTTCCGCACACGATTATACTGCCCGCCTGCAGGTCGCAACGTCACCGCAACGTGGTGCGCGCATTGTCGCCGATTGGGTGGCGCACGAATTCGAGCGCTTCTACGAAAGCTTTCAACGCGTGCCCGGCCTCGCGCAGCAGGCGTTCGAGAACAGCGACCATCCGCGTTCACTGCAGCTCAGCAGTCAGCGGCTGTCGCTCTACAGCAGCAGCATCATCGCGCTCGGAGACGCGCTGAAGGACGTGTTCCCGGGCACTGCCGATGATCCCAACGTGTGGGACGCGATCGGGGCGTTCTACACGTTGTTGATCGAGAACCTCTACGAGGCGGATATCGCCATCGCCTACTTTCATTCCGTACGGCGGCGCGTGTACCAGGGGGAGTGGTGGCCGGTGGAATACTCGTTCGGCTCGCTCGAGACCGAGGATGCGTTCTCGGCGCGCATACTGCGCGTGTTTCCCGGCGGCCCCGTGATGTCCACCTCGACGATGATAGAGATTCTCGGGATTCCCGGGTTCGGCGTACCGTACCGGGACTTGAGCGGTGACGCGGCGGCGGTCGCGAAACGTTTCAACGACACGCTTGCCGCGCTGCATCAAGACGGCTTCCGCCGGGTGGAGATGATCAACGCCGGGTTTTTCCGCAACCGCGGTGCTTATCTGGTAGGGCGTACGGTGCTGAACGATGACACTTTGTGGCCGTTCATCGTGGCACTGCTCAACGAAGCGCGTGGCATCTACGTCGATGCGTTACTCACGGAGGAAGCGCACGCACACAATATATTCAGTTCCACGCTGGCCAACTTTCATGTCACCAGCAGCAACTACCATGAGTTGTCCGAATTTCTACACAGCATCATGCCGGAACGGCCGCTGGGCCTGCACTACTCCACCATCGGCTACAACCATCTCGGCAAGGTGGCGGTGATGGATGAGCTGCGCGCGGAGTTGTTCGAACACGATCAGTCGTTCCAGGAGTCCGAAGGCTACAAAGGCACAGTGGCGATCGGATTCGCCGCACCCAGGACCGCCTATCATCTGAAGGTAATACGCGATCAACCCACCGAAGGATACAAGTGGGGCGAATTCGAAGGGCTGGATTCGGTGTTGAGCAAATACAGCCGCGTGCATGAAATCAATCGCACCGGCAGCATGCTCGATAACATCATTTACCACAATCTGAAGCTCGACCAATCCTGGTTCGATCCGGTGATGCTGGACGAGCTGCTGGAGGACGCCGGCAGCTCCGTGTCGTTGCAGGATGGCTCGCTGGTATTCAAGAATCTCATCGTGCAGCGGCGTCTTACGCCGCTGCCGGTGTTCCTGGAAACCGCCAGCGAGGAAGATGCGCACACCGCGATCGTGAACCTCGGTTACTGCATCAAGAACAACGCCGCGGCGAATATCTTCAACAAGGACCTCGATGCGCGCAACTACGGCGTCAGCCGTCATTTGAAGGTATATCTGTATGACTACGACGCCCTGGAGCCTTTCGTCGACATAAAGATCCGCTCCAACGCCGACCGCGTCGACGGTGAGGAGGACGTGCCCGACTGGTTTTTCGAAGACGGCGAGATATTCCTGCCGGAAGAAATCGAAGTCGGGCTGCGCATCCAGGACCGGTCGCTGCGGCGCCTGTTCCGGCACGCGCATGGCGATCTTTTTACCGTGGACTACTGGGAACGGGTGCAGCACGAACTGCGCGAGGGCAAGGTTCCGGGCGTGCGCATCTATCCCGAAAGCAGCAAACTGGAGGGCGCCGATTGAGATCGAGCTGCAGGGTTTTTTTCGCACGCAGTGTTTTATGCTCTGCCCGGCACACCGGGTGGTTGACGGTACGCAAAGATGACCGACGATATAATGGAGAACGGCCTGCTCATCGGGTTTCCGCTGGAGGTTTGGACGCCGCCGGCGCGCCCGCCCAACGAACCCATGCAGGGCAGGTATTGTCGCGTTGAGCGGCTGCACATCGACACGCACGCGGCTGATCTGTTCGCCGCCAACAGCCTCGATACCCGGCACATCAACTGGATTTATCTACCCTACGGCCCGTTTGCCACGTTACCGGACTACTGTGCGTGGATTGAGAGCGTTTGCCTGAGCGACGATCCCCTGTTTCATTCCATAGTGGACCTCGCCACGGGACGCGCGGTCGGTGTCGCAAGTTATCTGAACATCAACCTGCAAAACGGAACGATCGAAGTCGGGCATATCAACTATTCGCCCGCACTGCAGAACACGCGGGCGGCGACCGAAGCGATGTACCTGATGATGAAGCGTGCCTTCGAACTGGGTTACCGCCGCTACGAGTGGAAGTGCAACGCGTTGAACCGCAAGTCGCGCGACGCGGCGCAACGCCTGGGTTTCAGCTACGAAGGCGTGTTTCGCCAGCACATGGTCACCAAGTCCCGCAACCGCGACTCGGCCTGGTACGCGGCCATCGATTCGGAGTGGCCGGCTTTACAGGCGGCTTTCGAAACATGGCTGGCGCCGGAAAACTTCGCTGCCGACAGACAACAGCGCGAGGCGCTCTCGCGCCTTACCGCGCCGCTCCTGGTGGCCCGGCATGGAATCAGCTGAGCCACCACGCGAAGTGGTGGTCAGCGCGAACCACTGGCGCGCCATGCGCGAGCATGCCATTGCCGGCAGCCCGGAAGAAGCCTGCGGAATCCTGGCGGGCTGCAGTAACCGCTGCGTTTCCGTTATCACTCTCAACAACGCTTTGCACAGTGCGACACGCTACGCGGTAGCTCCTGAGGAGTTGTTCCAGGCATTCACTACGCTGGATCGCAACGGCTGGGAACTGCTGGCAATTTTTCATTCTCACCCGCAGGGTGAGGCGTGGCCTTCGCCAACCGACATCGCGAACGCGTATTACCCGCACAGCGCTTACCTGATCCTGGCGCCCGCCGATCACGACTGGGTGTGCCGCGCTTTTCGTATCCAGAGTAACGAGGTGTCGGAGATACCTTTGCACGTGACATGAGCAAAACAAAAACCATGCAGGAGTGCGATTACCGGTGATGATGCTCGCCGACAAAGCTTCCGATCGGATTCTCGGGCGCAATCCGCTGCCGCCCGAGGAAGCTTCATGGTACGTCGCTCCGGAACATACCACTCGCCAGCGATGAACATTAACTGCCCGGTTAATCGAGTCTTGTGTTTACAATAATGCGACCGCCAGAGGAGATGACCACGTATGCTGAAAATTCTCGGTCGCAAGACGTCTTCCAACGTCCAGAAAGTGCTGTGGGCCTGTGACGAACTGGGCCTGGATTACGATCGCGAGGACATAGGCGGCTCGTTCGGTATGAACCGCGAGGCGGCGTATCTCGCGCTGAATCCCAACGGGTTGGTGCCGACACTGATCGACGACGGGTTCGTGCTGTGGGAGTCGCATGCCATCGTGCGCTACCTGGGGCAAAAACACGCGCCCAACGCGCTTTACCCGACAGAACTGCAGCAGGTTGCGCTGGCCAACCAGTGGATGGACTGGTGCCACACAACGGTGAACCCCGCGATCAGGGCGATGTTCTGGGGCCTGGTGAGAACGCCGCCAGAGGAGCGCAACCTGGATGCGATCGCCAGATCCCGCGACGACACCGAAGTGGCGATGGGCATGCTCAACAAGCATCTGTCTGCCGCGGCTTTCGTGGCCGGCGACGATTTCAGCATGGGTGACATTCCGCTGGGCGTGATGGCTTATCGCTGGTTCGAGATGGATATTGAACGCCGGGAATTTCCACACCTTGCGCGCTGGTATCAGAGACTGATGGAGCGCAGCAGTTTTGCGGAACACGTCATGATCGGTCTGGGTCCGGCTTAGAAACGGCATGGGGCGGGCCTCGCAGCCTCTGGCACCGGTCACATAATCGCCTGAGTGCGAATCCCACCTGAAATCGCTTACGCGCTGGTGTCTCTCACCTGCCTGGGCGTCAGCGACTTTCTGTATCGCTGGGGCCATCGGTCGGGTCTCAAGGGCGCGCCCTTCATGTTGTTGCAGAATCTGGCGTACATTCCCACGGCAGTGGGCATGGCGTTGCTCCGCGACGAGCTGGTACTCAGTGGCGCGCTGGGTTACGGGTTTCTGAACGGCTTGCTGGCGTTCACCGGTTTCCTGTTGCTGCTGTACGCACTGCGGCTCGGTGAAGCAGTAGCCCTGGTACCGATCGTGCGCCTCAACTTCGTGGTGACTTCGCTGCTCACCATTTATTTTGTCGGCGAGTCGTTGAGCGCGACCAAAGCGGTCGCAATAGGTCTTGCCGTATGCGCCATTATCGCGGGCGGCGCAAGGGTCACCGCTGCCGCCCGGCACCGGCGGGAGCTCGCGATGGCCATCGGCGCGATGCTGTGTTTCGGATTTATCGGTCTGTTCTACAAGCTCGGGCTGCGATCCGGCGCGACGCCGACCGCGATGGTCGTTGCGCAAAGCCTGGGGACGTTTGCACTCGCACTGCCGTTTGCGATTTGGCGTCGCGACCGCTTACCGCGACGCGGTGTGCAGTTGTGGTTGCCGCTGATCTGCGGGGTATTGCTGTCGGCGAGTTACGTCGCGTTGTCCATCGCATTCACGCACGGCGAAGCCGTGGTCGTGGCGCCTATCGCCCAGCTCAGTTTCGTGCTGACTGGCGTTCTCGCGGTGCTGCTGCTGAAGGAACACCTCACACCGCGAAAACTTGTCGCCGTGGGCTGCGCGAGCCTGGCCGTATTTGTTTTCGCGCAGGGCCAGTAAGGGAATCTATCCCAATTGGGGACGGTATACTTATTTCAACTGGTCGGCCGTGGAATGAACCGCCTGTTACGGTGGCAAGGTGAGTTTGTCGAATATACTTGCTAAGATTTTCATCCCGCACTTCGTTCAGGGAGGAACGCTATGGCAAGGATTGCCGTGTTGTTCTTCCACACTATCCACACCACGTCACTCAGCGTGGCAATCGTTGACAGCAAGTGTTTTTCTGCAATTCAGACTATCGCGCCTACCTGCGACTGTTAGCCGACAGTTGTGAGCGAGCGCACACAGTATGTTGGGCGTATTGCCTGATGCCTAATCACGTTCATCTGGTATTGGTACCCGAGACATCCGACGGACTTCAGCGGTCACTCGGAGAAGTACACCGGCGCTACGCTCGGTGTATCAACGCCCGGATGTGCAAGAACGTTTCTATTCTTTTCCGATGGATGAGACGTATCTGCTGGCATGCGTGCGGTATGTGGAGCGAAATCCAGTTACCGCCAGCTTAACTTCGCGAACCGAGGGGCAATGCAACATCACTCGAAAAATGGACGCCCGTTGGGGTCGGAACATTTCGTGGACAAAGCCGAACGCATCGCAGGACGAATACTTCGTGCACGGAAACGCGGCAGGAAATCACGTGCAGAAAGCCGCGCTGAATGAAATAAGTAGACTGTCCCCTATTTCCATGCTGTACCAGTGGCTTTCAAACCCGCAGACAGTATAGCGCTGTATCCCGACGAGCTGGGGGAGAGTCTGTAGGGAAACGTCTGGTTTTCAGTCCGGAACGATGCGGGTGCCGGTCTCACCCGCCAGCGCCCGGCCGATGTTAGGCGGGTTGGTAATCAGGCCGCTGTGCCCGGTGCGCTCAACGAAGCGCATGATCGCGCGCACCTTCGGCGCCATGCTGCCCTCGGCGAACTGCCCGTCAGCGTCGTGCCGGTGGGCCTCGCTCAGCGACACCTGGTCCAGCCATTGCTGCGCCGGTGTATTGAAACCGATCGCGACCTGCTCGACTGCCGTGGATACGATGAACCTGTCGGCGCCCAGCTCGGCTGCCAGCAGGCCCGATGCGTAGTCCTTGTCGATTACTGCCTCGATGCCGATGAGCTGACCGTGTTCGTCCTCAATCACGGGGATGCCGCCACCGCCGCAGGCGATGACGGTGTAGCCGGCGGCGAGCAGATCCCGGATTGCAGCGAGATCGACGATCGACCGGGGCTCGGGCGAAGGCACGACGCGGCGCCAGCCGCGTCCGGCGTCCTCCATCACCGTCCAGCCGAGTTGCCGCTTGCGCAGCTCGGCAGTTTCCGCGTCCATATACGAACCGATCGGCTTGTTCGGGTGCGTCATGGCGGGATCGTCGCGCGCCACCAGCGTCTGGGTCACGACCGCGATCGCGCGTTTGTCGAGCCGGCGCTGGTGGAATTCGTTGTGCAATGCACGCTGCAGCATGTAGCCGATAGCGCCCTGCAGGTCGGCACCCGCATAGTCCATGGGCACGGGGGGTACCTCGGCCAGCGACAGCTCCGAGCGGCGCAGAATGAAACCGATCTGCGGGCCGCTGCCGTGGGTGACCACCATGCGCCATCCCTGGGCAACGAGTTCCGCGATATGGTGCGCGGTTTCCTCGGCGGCGTCCGATTGATCGGGTATCGACTCGTGTTCGCTGTCCGCAATCAGCGAGTTCCCACCAACCGCGAGCACCGCGACTCCCTGGTGGGATTCGGCTGTCATCTCAATCGCCGCCTGGCGAGGAGTCTGCTTCCAGCGATTCCGCCAGGCTGACCACCGCTTGCGTAAAACACGCCAGTGGTGCCCGCGTGATCCCCGCACCGATCTGGCCAACGCCCGGCTCGCGGTGTGCGATACCGGTATTGATCACCGGCGTGATGCCGGTGTCGACCACCTTGCGTGCGTCGATGCCGGCGGGCGTGCCGACAAAGTCCAGCGGCGGCAGCGTGAACGCTTCGTTGCGGCCCAGTGTAATGTGCGTCATCTCATTGGTGCTGGAGATAGCGTCGTCGGGGCTGCCGCCAACGAACTGTACGATCGCCGGGGCGGCCGCCATGGCAAAGCCGCCCACCCCGGCGGTTTCGGTGATACTGCTGTCGCCTAGGTCGGGCGCGGCGTCGGCGGTCGAGTAGCCGGCGAAGTACAGGCCGTCGACCACCGGCGCGGCAGTGGTGAACCAGCGGTCACCGCAGCCGCTCAGGCGAATGCCGAACTCGACCCCGTTACGCGCCATCGCAGTCACCAGGCTGCTGCCGGCGACGCCCGATGCGGCATCCAGCATGGATTTGCACGCGGCCATCGAAATGTTGAGAAAGAAGTGGTCGTTGCCGGTGATGAAGTCGGTAACGGCTTCGAGTTCTTCGTGCGCTATGCCGCTTTTCAACGCCGCGGGCATCAGCCGGCGGAACAGCAGCGAAGAGGCGGCGGCGTTGCGGTTGTGGATCTCATCGCCCATGTGCAGCGCCTGCGCCATCAGCGGCTTCAGTTCGAGCCCGCCCATCTGCTCGAGCATGCGCGCCAGTGCGGGGCCGAGAACCGTGCCCATCCAGCGCAGCCGGTCAAGTACCTCCGGGCTGTTGGCACCGAAGCGCAGCACCTTGCCGAGCCCTTCGTTCAAATTACTGTAGGCCTTGTTTCCGTGCGCGGTGTTGGTAACGATCCACACCGGCATCGACGGGCTGATGATGCCCGCCATGGGCCCGACCGCACCATGCTGGTGGCAAGGCTCGAGCACCACTTCGCCGCTTTCGATCAACGCGTCGGCGCGCGCTGCGTCGGCGGCCCAGCTCTCGTAGAGTACCGCGCCGACAATCGCCCCGCGCACCGGCCCGCACATGCGCGTCCAGTCGATCGGCGGCCCCGAGTGCAGTATGGTTCGTTCTCCCATGCCAGGCACTGTTTCGCCGGCTGCGGCCACACCTTCGAGCACTGGCTGTGCCCCACGGTAGCGCGCAAAAGCGGTCTGATTGCCAGCTTCCACCGACTCGCGATTGATCAGCGTGGCGAGCGCGCGCGCGACGTCCGGGTCGCCGTCTCCCGGCGGGCGCCATTCGAGATTCACCGCCGGCGCACCGCTGGCGCGAATGTTATCGGCGAAGGCGGGTATCCCGACGTTGATTACTTCGAGGTCCGCGCCGAAAAAACCACTCATCGCAATGTCCCGGTCATGTGTACACTTGTTTCTCGCGAGCGGCTATCCGTGCAGCCGCCCGGGCTGCAGCGGCATTGCTGACGGTGAGCACCACGCCGGCTTCGCGCAGAGCGGATTCCTGCCCTTCCAGCCCCTGCGGATCGGCGCCGGTGCCGCACACTGAGGCGACGAACGCAATCGCGCGCCCGTCCCGTGCCGCTTTGTCGCGTGCGGCGTTGATCGAGGCCGCCAACTGTTCGGCAGGATCGTCGTGCGCGCCGTGGCCCAGCACGAGGTCGAGCAGAATTACCGCCACGCCGGGATCGTCCGCTTCGCTGACAATGCGTTCGTTTCTCAAGGTGGGGTCGATCATCGGGTGGGCCCGGCCGCGGGTGAACGCATCGTCGCCGAGGTCGACGAGCGTATGTGCCTCACTGCGCCACAGATCGCTGAGTGCGTACTTCGCGTCCAGCGGCGTGTTCGAATACACCGGTCCCAATGTTTTTGACAGCAGCAGCAGCGCCTCGTAGCAGAAGGTGCCACCGGTGAAGAGACCACGCACATACCGTTGTGTGGATGCGAGCTCGGCGATCAGCGTGTCGATCGCTGGCTCGTTCGGGGTGACAGAATCGCCAGCCGGGCGTGGCTCATCACCGTCGACGAGGGCAACGGCGGCGGCAGCGGCGTCCTCGAGGGTCTGTGCCAGATATACCGCCTCAGCAGGTCGATCCTGCAACGCGGTGCCCAGGAAGTTGACGACCACCGGTTTCGGAATGTCGGCCGCCTGCTCGAGAATACGTGTCGCGACCTGTTCGGCAGGTGGCTTGGAGACCAGCACGATTACTTCGGTGGCCGGGTCGCGGGCCAGCGCCTGCAACCCACGCAGCATGGTCGCGCCACCGACTTCGGTTTTCAGATCACGCCCGCCGGTACCGAGCGCCTGTGATATGCCCTTGCCGCTGCGGTCGATCAGACAGGTCACCTGCTGAAGTCCGGTGCCCGACGCAGCGACCGCGCCAATTGCGCCGCGCCGCACCACGTTGGCGAAACCGAGCGGCGCACCATCGACGATCGCGGTGCCGCAATCGGGTCCCATCACCATCAGGTCCCGGTCCGCGGCCAGCCGCTTGAGTGCGATCTCATCGGCGAGCGTCACGTTGTCGCTGAACAGCATGACGTTGAGACCCAGGTTGAGCGCTTTGCGTGCTTCGGCGGCCGCGTATTCGCCCGGCGTAGAGATCAGCGCGAGATTCGCTCCCGGTAACTCGTGCAGCCCCATCTCGATTGAGCGCGGCGCGATCGGCGTTGGTCCCGAGCCCGAGTGTGCCTGCGACTCGCGCGTAAGTAGTGACTCGGCGTCGGCGAGTGCGCTCTCCACGACGTCCGCTTCGCCTTCTACCACGATCAGCAAGTCGCTCGCGCCGTGCTCTCCACCCGCGTCGCCGTCGAGCAGGCCAGACTCGCGCAGCAGATCGATATTACTCGCGCTTGCCATCACCGCCGAGGCCTGCGCAACGCCGGGGCGATCGGCCAGTGCCGCCGACACCTGCATCAACGACACCGAGTCGCGGTACAGGTTGTGAAAGACTTTGCTGACTTTGACCATGTTTCGCGCGCCGCTGCTCAGTTCCAGCAGGCCATCGCGCTGAGTAGCCCGCGCACGCCGTCCGTGCCCGAGGTTGCGCCTACCGCGAGGGCCATGCCCGCGGCAGCCTCCACGTGACGCGCTTCGACACCTTCGGCGATGCAACGCGCCAGGTTGGCTAGCGGTTCGGCGAACGCCCCGTCGCTGGCGTGCTCGAGATAGGCGCGGCTGATCGCGTTCGTGCCGGTCGCAGCACCACGTACCGTGGCACTGAGCTCGGCAAGAAACGCCTGACGCGAGGCGCAGTTCCCGGCGCTGGCGCGCAGCCCGGCGAGAAACCCGACCAGCAGATCGTCGCCGGCAGGAGTGAGGCCAGGCCCGCAGCCGACCAGGCGCACGACCGCTGTTCTGGACGCGTGGCTGCGCAGTGCACCTACAGCATCCGGAAGTGCTTTGCGGCGCGCGTGCGGCAGGTTCAGGCCGCCCTGCGCATGGTCCCGTGCGTTCAGTTCCATGACCAGCTGGGTGAGTTGCCAGGCGGCTGCTACCCGCGGCAGCCCGAGGTCGACAGCAAGCTGGTCCAGCTCGGCATGCCAGCGTCGTGCGCCGCTCAAACATACCTCAAGCCCGGCCTTGGCAAAGCGCGCCACCCCGCCACGGCAACCGACCCGGTCGCCCGTGCAAAGCACGCGATCGAATGCGAAACCGGGCGGCGTGTCGAGGCGTGCGCCGTGGGGTACGTTGCCGAACTCGGCCGCCAGCAGCGTGAGCATGCCCCCACCGTCCAGGGTGATGTTGCAGGCGCGCCCGAAAACGCTGTGCACCGAGCCGGTAAAGTGCCCGGTCGCCATCCGCGAGCCGGTACTCAAGGCGTGCAGAGAGGTCATGCGGCCTCGGGCTTGACCTTGCCCAGCGCCGACACCGCGGTGGCCGAATCGGAGACCCAGCCGAAAATGCCGCCCTGCGCCTTGATCATTTCGAGTGCCACACGCTGAAATTCGGGGAAGTAAGACCCGACACAGTCCGACAGCACGACGCACTCGTAGCCCCGGTCGTTCGCCTCGCGCACCGTCGTGTGCACGCAGACCTCGGTGGTAACGCCGCACACGATGAGCGAGGCGATGGAACGGTTCTGCAGGATCAGGTGCAGATCGGTTTCATAGAACGCACCCTTGCCGGGTTTGTCGACCACCGGTTCGTCACCCTGCGGGTATAGCTCCGGGATGATGTCGTGTCCGTGCTCGCCGCGCACCAGCACCCGTCCCATCGGACCCTGTGCGCCGATGCCGACCTCCAGCTTGCCGCGCGCCAGTTTGCTGGGCGGCGCGTCGGTCAGGTCCGCACGATGGCCTTCACGGGTGTGAATGATCGAGATGCCCGCGGCGCGCGCGGCTTCCAGCACACGCTGGCAGGGCTCGATGGTCGAGCGCAGCAGCGAAACGTCGTTGCCGAGCATTTCGCCGAAACCGCCGGCCTCGACGAAATCGCGCTGCATGTCGATCATCAGCAGTGCCGTCCTGGCGGGATCGAATTCAAGCGGGTAGGGTTCCGCGTCGATTGTAATCTTTGCCACGTTCGTCTCCGTTGGTCTGTCACTTACCGGATGGCGGCGCGCAGCCAGCCGCGGCCACGTAGGCACGCCAGCCGCCAAACTCGGAAATATCGCGATGCCGGCCCTCGGCCAGCTCGCGCGGGTACAGGATGCCGTACAGCTCGCGGCCGTCATCCAGGCGCACCATGCCTCGATATAGGTTGGGCGGTTCGCCGGCTTCGACCCGTTGCCACACCTCTTCGGGCATACGGTAGACCTCGCCTGCCACCGCCACGCCGCCTTCCTCGACTTCGAACATGCCGGGATGCAGGTCGTCGATGGAATAGACGCGGTAACCGGGCACGGTACTCGCCTCGCCGAGAAACTCCGCGCCCGCCAGGTTCGCGTGCAGTGCCAGCCCGCGCATCAGCGTGCCGTTTACGAACAGATCAAAAGCCATCGCTGCTCCCCATTGGCATACCGCTGGCTAGTCATCATCGTCGTCGAACGCTGGCGGTGGCTCGTCCTTCTGCGTATAGGCGACCAGCAAACAAGCCGCCGCAATGAAAACATAGCCCAGCGCGACGGTCGGCTCCGCTGCGACCGCCAGTACTTCGGCGTGAATAAAGCCGAAAAACGCTAGTGCCGCCGCCGCCAGCGCGTAGCCGGCCGCCCAGCGGAACTTGTGGTCGATGATGAAAGCGGCGATTGCGCCCAGCATCAGGCCGGCGAGCACCGCGCCGCCGGCGACCAGTTCCATGCCCTCGTACACCACCCCGGTGGCCAGTTTGTCGTAACCGACCTCGACCGCGTTGGTGCCCGCCGCGCCCAGCGCGCTGTCGACCTGGGTCTTGCCCCAGATGGCGATGTTCGGCACCAGCGCCAGCACCACCGCCGGTGCGTGCCGTTTCGGCGACGCCTGGAACGCCTGAGCGCCGATCACCAGACCGATGAACAGCAGGATCGGCAGGATCGCCACCAGCGGAATGATCGCGAGAAACAACGCCGTGAGACCCAGGAACAGCACGATGGCGATCACCACCCCGGTCGCCAGCGAATAGCCGATCCGGCCGCCGACCGCTTTCCAGCCGGGATGCCCGATGTAAACTGCCGGCGGAAACGGGCTGCCCAGTACCGAACCGACGACCGCGCCGGTGCCGTCGGCCAGCAGTATTTTGCGCAGATCGTAATTGTCACCGGCCGCCGCGGCACTTTCGACGTTGTTCATGCCTTCGGTGAAGTTGTATATGCCGAGCGGTATTGCCGTTGCCAGCAGTGGTAAAACGTCACTCAAGCCGGTAAATACATCGCCCGAAGGGCTCGGCAACCACAAGCCGAACTTGTCGAACGCCGCGCCCACCGCGGTCGGCTCCATCACGCCGCTCCAGTTGAGCATAACCGCGATCCAGGCGAACACCGTGCCGACGATGATGGCGGCAAGACCGCCCGGCATACCGAACGGCAGGCGCACCTGCGCCATCCAGCTGATCAGGATGATGGCGAAGGCCACCAGCGCGATCCACGGCACTTCCCACATCTGGAAAGCGGGCCGCATCGAAATGAAGGTGATCGAGATGCCCGCGAGCGTGCCCAGCATTGCCGCGCGCGGTGTGTACTTACGGATGGTCGGGCCGACGAACGCGCCGATCAGCACCACCACGCCGATGATGAACGCCCAGGCGAGGCCTGCCTGCCAGGCGGTGATCACGTCGCCCGTCTTGATGAGCACCGGCAGCATGATCACGAATACGACGATGAACATGTGTGGCACGCTGGGCCCGTAGGGCATCGCCGCCACGTCGTCGCGGCTCTCGCTCTTGGCCAGGCGCCAGGCGAGATAAGCGTAATAAAGATTGCCGATCGGCAGGGCGATGCCCAGCGCCGGCAGGATGCGGCCGAAGACGATGTCGTCGGGCATCTTGATGACGAACAGGCACAACGTCGTCAGCACGATCACGTTCAACAGGACATTGGTGAAAAGACCGAAAAAGGCGTTCCAGTCGCCTGGCACCCACCAGCGCGGCCTGAAAGAGTCAGATGCAGCAGCGTTCATATTGTTATCCCCCAGTGGAGTATCCCGGCGTCTTGTCGGCGCTGTGGGTCGATGCGTGCTCGGCGGAAAGATGCGGGAGGTAAGTCGCAGCGTGGGCTGGCTCACCCCGAAAATTGACTGTTGTTGTATGCACACA
>JAOTYY010000099.1 GCA_029861595.1 Gammaproteobacteria bacterium | reverse complement strand
TGCCGCACCCATGCCGGTGCGGTACGTACCACAACGTTGGTGCACGGCATGCGGCGCGGCGATGCACGTTATGGGATGGTGACGATGTGTATCGGCACCGGCATGGGTGCGGCAGGTGTTTTCGAAGCCGCTGCCTGAGGCATTCGGCGGGGAGATTGCTTGCGAGGTTGCAGTTTGCTCTAAAGTCAGTAAGGTAGAAAAATTACGGCGCATCTGCGGCGCCTAGCCCCGCCACAATAAACAACGCGCCGGTCTCGAGGAGGAGGTGACGCCATGCGCAGCCTTACCAGCGCGTTCCTGATCGCGAGCAGCGCTCTGCTGCTCACCGCCTGTGATTTCAAAAACGACGACGGGAATTTCGAAGGTACGCCCGCTGGGCAGTTTGTTGCCATATTCGATCCCGCCAACAGCATCATTCCGTTTCCCAGCAATATTTTGTTCAGCGGAACGACCGACGGCACCTTGAATATCCCGAATCCGAGCACCGACCCACAGGAGGCGCTGAACAATCAGGACGGGTTCTCAACGGTGGCACCGATGAGCACCACGTTCAATCAGCCTATCGACCCGACCGCTGCGAACCTGGCAAGCGCGGTACGCCTGTTCGAAGCCACCACCGATGTGACAGTCACCGCGGTCACCGGGATTGCAGCGCCGCTGGTGTACGGCGTGGACTATATCGCCGCCGTGGCAAGCACCGATTCTACCGGCCAGACCCTGTCTATTCTGTTGCTTCGCCCATTGAAACCCAACACCGTCTATCTGGTGGTGATTACCCAGGCGCTGCAAACGACCGACGGCCAAACCGTGTCGCCTGATCGCACCTATCTCGCTACGCGTATCCGTGAACCGCTGATCGATGCAAACATGCAGAGCAACTTTGCAGCGTTTACAGATGCGCAGGCGAAAAGCCTCGAACCATTACGAATGTTGGGCAACGCTCAGGATGACGCAATGGAAGCATTTGAACCTGGTTTGCCCGACAAAGTTGCGCTTGCCTGGTCGTTTACCACTCAGTCTGTCAGCGACACGCTGGGTGTGCTCTATGCGCAAACGTTGGTGACCGATCCCGCATTGGCGCTGGCACCCACCCCTGTCAGCATGACGCCGGGTATGTTGGCGAACGTCTATGTCGGCACGCTGCAAGTTCCGTACTACCTCACCGCCCCTAGCATGGCCAATCCTACGGCGGCGCTTACCGAGTTCTGGGAGTCTGCTACGTTACCGCCGCCCGCGTTCTTTCCCGACGCGACCGAAATGTTCCTCACCCGGTTCAATCCGGTACCGGCATCGACCGAGACTCAGACGATTCCCGTGATCGCGACGGTTCCCGTGGGTGCAACCGGTCCGCTACCGGTAATTATTTATCAGCACGGCATTACCACCCATCGCGCTACGATGCTCGCGTTCGCTGACACGGTGGCGACAGTGGCGGCAGACGATTTCATAATCATCGGCATCGATTTACCGCTGCATGGCCTGAAAGGCGACGAGGCACTCGTAGGCAGTCTTTATTCACCGGGTCTGGCGGGTGGTCCGCTGGATGCATTCAGTACTAACGAACGTACGTTCGACATGGACCTGGTGGCGCAGGACGAAAACGACGCCATTATCGCGCAGGGACCGGATATGGTTGTCGACAGTTCCGGCCGGCATTTTGTAAATCTCACCAGTCTGCGCACCACGCGCGATAATCTGCGCCAGGCGGTGAGCGACCTGTTTGTGCTGACCGAAGCCTTGCACAATGCCGGCTTGGAGATCGGTGGTCAAACGATTGATACGGCCAGGATCCATTTTCTCGGCATGTCGCTCGGCGGTATCGTCGGCACGCCTTATCTGGCGCTGGAAACGCGCATAAGTGATGCTGTGTTGGATGTCACCGGTGGCGGCATTGCCAAACTTTTCGACGGATCGGCGACGTTCGGACCCGAACTCGCAGCCGGGCTGGCCGCTGCCGCCGGTATTACAAAAGGCACCACAGATTACGAAGCGTTTGTCGGCGCGGCGCAGACACTGGTCGATTCTTCCGATCCCGTGAACTACTTTGCCGGCGCCATCGCTGTCGCCGGGCGCGGGATTCTGCTTAACGAAATGGTCGGCGGTCTCAACGGTGCGTTGCCCGACCAGGTCATTCCCAACAACGTCGGCACGTTGGCCAATGGGTTTGCCGATGCGCCGGCAGGCACGGTACCTGGCCCGCTGGGAGGAACGGATCCGCTGGTGGCGCTAATGGACTTGACGGATATCAGCACGACGACGGCCGGTACCGATTTGCAGGTGAGACTGAGATTTACCGCGGGGCATCATGCCTCGTTGCTGAGGCCGAACCAGGTTGAGGGCGAAGCACCGACCGCGGACGAACTAACCACGATTGCTGTGAAGCAGACCGCGGTGGCAAGTTTTTTTGATAACGACGGCGACTTGGTGATTGTGTCGGACTCCAGCGTTGTTCAATGACGGACCGGTCATGGCGAAGATCGTGATAACCGATGTGACTGACCAGGTGGCGACAGTCACGCTGAACCGTCCCAACGTGCTGAACGCACTGGACGACGAACTCGCGAAAGCGCTACACGAGAACCTGCAGACGGTCGCCGCCGACGACCGCATCCGCTGCGTGGTGATAAACGGTGCCGGTGACAATTTCATGGCCGGTGGCGACTTACAGTTCTTCCGCGAACGACTGCCGGAAATACGTGCCACCGAGGGGCGCGATCTGACGGCCATGTTCGAGCACGTGCACGGCACGATTCGCGTTATCCGTGAGATGCCCAAGCCGGTGGTGGCAAGTGTGCGGGGCGCTGCGGCCGGATTCGGTTTGAGCCTGATGCTGTGCTGTGACCTGGCCATTGCTGCGAAGAGCAGTGTGTTTACGCTGGCCTATTGCCACATAGGTGCATCGCCCGATGGCGGTTCGACGTATTTTCTGCCGCGCGTGCTGGGTATGAAGCGCGCTTTCGAGATCGCCTTGCTGGGCGAGCGTTTCGACGCGCAGCGCGCCGCGGAGTTGGGGCTCGTCAATCGCGTTGTGGCCGATGATGAATTGCCACAGGCGACCCGCGAGCTGGCCGGCGCACTGGCAAAAGGTCCGGCAGCGGCATATGCGAAAACCAAGGCGTTACTCAACGGCTCGCTGGGTGCGCAGTTGGGCGAGCAGCTGGACCTCGAGCGCGATGCGTTTGTCGAGGGCGCGCAGGGCGACGATTTCGCCGAAGGCGTGACGGCTTTCTGCGAAAAGCGCAAACCCAGGTTCGCTTAGGTCGAGAGTCATAAGAAAAATTGCGTGTCGCCAGGAGCTGGCGGCAACGGGTAAGAGCTGGTGTCGCGACGCCCTTGCCCGATCCCGTTTCGGGCGCGAGCGAAGGGATGGGTGAGATCACCTCAGATCGGGGAGGAGAAATGACTGATAAGCGCGGTTCGCACTTACTGCCGTTGGCGACAATGCTGCTGTGCCTGGCGGCGGTGGACGCGCGGGCGATCGAGTTTGCCGGCGCCAGCTACGATGGCAGCTTCGACACGACGCTGTCCTACGGTGTGCGCTCGCGTGTGGAAGAGCGCGACACACGAATCATCGGCATCCCGAATGGCGGTGAAGCATTCTCCGTCAACGGTGATGACGGCAATCTCAACTTCGACGAAGGCATAGTCAGTAACACGGCCAAAGTCACTGCCGAACTCGAGTTGAATTTCGACCGCTGGGGTGCCTTCACGCGCGGCTCGGCTTTCTACGATTACGAAATAATGAAAGAAGAACGACCGCACGTTAAATTGACTGACCCGGCCAAGGATCTGGTCGGCAGTGACGCGGAAATTCTCGACGCCTACCTGTGGGCAGGTTTCGACGCGGGGGATAACCCCGGCGAGGTGCGGTTCGGTAACCAGGTGTTGAGCTGGGGCGAAAGCACGTTTATTCAGAACAGCATCAATACCATCAATCCCGTGGATGTCCGCAGGCTCCGGGTTCCCGGCGCAGAACTACGCGAGGCACTGGTGCCGATACCGTTGCTGTCGGCTTCTCTGGGCGTAACGGAAAACACCACCGTGGAGGCGTTTTATCAGATCCAATGGGAGGAGACGGTCATCGATCCGCCCGGTTCCTATTTCAGCACCAACGATTTTGCCGGCGACGGGGGCAACCGTGTGCAGCTCGGCTTCGGGGGTGTCCCGGAAGGCGATTTCCTCGGCGTGCCCCGTGCCGCAAACGCCGATGCCGGCAACGAAGGTCAGTTCGGCCTTGCCTATCGCCTGTTCGTGCCGAGCTGGAGAGACACGGAATTCGGTCTCTACTACATTCGCCATCACAGCCGGCTGCCCGTTATAAGCGGCATAACCGGTACCGCGCAACTCGCGCAGGATGTATATACCGCCGCAGGCGTTGTGCGAGGAGAGAACGCTCTGGTGGATACGCTGGCGCTGGCTGCTTACGCGCCTTCGGCAAATTATTTCATCGAGTACCCGGAAGACATCGATCTGCTCGGTGTAAGCTTCAATACAGAACTGGGCACGACCGGTGTCGCCCTGCAAGGCGAAGTCTCGCATCGACTGGATGTGCCTTTGCAGGTGGACGATGTCGAACTGCTTTTTGCCGCCCTGGGACCAATCAGCAACACGGATGATCCGGCCGGTACGCCGGGATTTGCGGAGCTGAATCAACTCGGTCGTGTAGTGACCGACGATACCGTCATTCCGGGATATATCCGACGCGACGTCACGCAAATTCAGTTCACTGGCACCAAACTATTTTCGCAAGTGCTGGGTGCCGAGCTGCTGACGCTGGTCGGCGAAGTGGGGTACAACTACGTGCATGATTTTCCGAATAAGGACGAACTGCGCCTGGAATCCCCCGGTACTTACCTCAGCGGTAACGAGAATCTCTCATCCGCGCACGGTCCCGGTACCGGACTGTTCGAACCGGCGTCCGCATTCGCCGATCGGGATTCCTGGGGTTACCGGCTGGTGACGCTGCTGACCTACAACAACGCTATCGGAGCGGTGAACCTGAAACCACGCCTTGCCTGGGCTCAAGACGTGAGCGGTAATTCGCCGGGACCGGGCGGCAGCTTTCTCGAGGGACGGCAGGCATTGACACTGGGTTTGGGCGCCGATTATCAGAATCGGGTAACGGGCGATCTGAGTTACACGAGCTTCGGCGGCGCAGGTCGCTACAACCTGATAAACGACCGCGATTTCGTCTCGTTCAACGTGAAATATTCATTCTAGGGGAAGAGCGATGCGCGTACCGCCACATTGCATTAAACAATACGTTCTCAGCGTGTTGCTGGCGCTGGGATGTTCGGTCGCTGTCGCCGGGTTGTCCCCCGAGCAAGTGGCCCGCCTTGGAGACGATCTGACGCCCATGGGCGGGGAGAAAGCCGGCAACGCCGACGGCACCATTCCCGCGTGGGAGGGCGGCATTACCTCTCCGCCGGCCGGCTACGAGGCCGGCAAACATCACGTGGATCCGTTTCCAGAGGACCAGATACAGTTCACTATCACGGCGCAGAACGTCGAGCAGTACGCCGACAAACTTACTGCCGGACACCAGGCGTTGCTGGCTACGTATCCCGACAGTTTCAAATTGCACGTGTATCCGACCCGGCGCAGCGCTGCGGCGCCGCAGCGTATTTACGATCGCACGAAAGAGGTCGCCGCTACCGCTGAGCTGGTGGAAGGCGGCAACGGTGTCTCCGGTGCCGTGGAAGGCATTCCGTTTCCCATCCCCGAGAACGGTGCCCAGGCCATATGGAATCATATCCTGCGCTGGCGCGCCGTGAGCGCGGCCCGTAATATCGCTCAGGCTGCGCCTACCCGCGGTGGCAATTATACGCTGGTCAAGTTCCAGGACGAGTTCCATTTTCAGTACAGTCGAGAAGGCGTGCAGGAAGACGAGCTCAATAACGTGATAGCGTTTTTTATTCAGAAAGTCGCTGCGCCACCACGCCTCGCAGGCAGTATTCTACTGGTGCACGAGACGTTGAATCAGGCCAAGGAACATCGCAAGGCATGGGTGTACAATCCCGGTCAGCGGCGTGTGCGCCGGGCCCCTAACGTTGCTTTCGACAATCCCGGGACTGCCGCTGACGGCATGCGTACGTCTGACCAGTTCGATATGTTCAATGGCAGCCCGGAACGCTATACATGGGAGCTGGCGGGGAAGCGCGAAATCTACGTGCCCTACAACTCCTACAAACTGCACAGCGGCGATCTGAAGTACGCCGATATTCTCACGCCGTTACATGTAAACCCGGAGCATTTGCGCTACGAGTTGCATCGCACGTGGGTGGTTGAGGCTACGCTCAGGGAGGGCTCGCGCCATATTTACAAACGCCGTACGTTTTACATCGACGAAGACTCCTGGCAGGTGCTGGTCGTGGATCAATACGACAATCGCGATCAATTGTGGCGTGTGTCGGAGGGGCATGTGATCAACTACTACGACTTGCCGGCCTTGTGGACCACGCTGGAAGTACACACCGATCTGCAGGCAGGTCGCTATCTCGCTATCGGACTGGATAACGAAGAGGCCAGCAGCTACGATTTTTCCATCGAGCGTTCACCGAAAAACTACACCACGCGCGCGCTGCGGAAACTCGGCAAGCGCTAGTAGCGGTTTCAGCGGGTCGGTGCGTTGTTCGCGGTAGGTCAGTTCCGCGCCAGGTCGACGTTGAGCGTACAGCTGTCGACTTTGCTGGCGTGTCTGCTGGCGGCCTTCGGTTCGGCGTCGCTGAACGCTCAGCAGCTCCAAACTGTACTGGCTCCACTGGCGGAAAAATCCCTGATTCTCGATATCGCCAGGGCTGGCGAACGGCTGGTTGCTGTCGGCGAGCGCGGGCACGTGCTGCTGTCCGACGATGCCGGTGCGCGGTGGCGCCAGGTGACAGTCCCTACCCGCAGTACACTTACTGCGGTGTTTTTCCCGGATGCGCGAACCGGTTTCGCCGTGGGTCATGATGCCGTGGTACTGCGCAGCCGTGACGCCGGGGAAACCTGGCAGCTGATGTACGCCGATGTCGAAGAAGAGGCGCCGCTGCTGGACGTGTATTTTTTCGATACGCTGCGCGGCATGGCGGTGGGCGCTTATGCCTATTTTTTAAAGACGGTCGATGGCGGTGACAGCTGGGAACCGTTTGCCATCAACGAAGACGACGATTTTCATTTGAACAAGATCGCGCCTGCTCCCAACGGCGATCTGTTCATTGCTGCCGAGGCCGGGCTCGTCTATCGCTCCACGGATGCCGGTGCCTCGTGGGTGTCTCTCGAGTCGCCGTACGAAGGCTCTTTTTTCGGTGCGTTGAACGATACGGAAGATGAGCTTCTGATATTCGGCCTGCGCGGTCATCTGTATCGCTCCGGCGATGCCGGAGAGAACTGGGAGGAGGTGGATCTAGCCACCAGGGCAATGTTGACCGATGCCACACGAATACGCGACGGCCGTACCGTGATCGTGGGACTGGAGGGCATGGTGCTGATCGAACGCGAACATGGCTTTCAGGAGTATCAGCTGCCGAGCCGTGCCGGGCTTACAGCAGCCGTCGCGGTGGACGAGCAAACCCTGGTTCTGGCGGGTGACGCTGGTTTGTCTCGCGTACGGCTGGATGAGTTGCAGGCGAAGGACAGTCCCCGGTGATAGCGCGCCTGGAAACGCTGGTGTTCGCACGACGGCGCGCGGTGGTAAGCATTTTTGTCGTCGTTACGGTATTGCTGGCCGTCTCCGCGACACGCCTGCAGGTGGATGCGGGTTTCCTCAAATTGTTACCGCTGAAGCACGAGTACATGAAAGTATTCGTGAAATACCGCGATACGTTCGGTGGCGCCAACCGGATTGTGGTCGCTTTGACCGTCAAACAGGGTGATATCTATACGCCGCGGTTTTTTGCCACGCTGCGGGAGGCTACCGACGAGGTTTTTTTCCTGCCCGGTGTGGATCGTGCGCGGGTGAGTTCGCTGTACACGCCGGATACGCGCTTCACGGAGGTGGTCGAGGATGGAATCGCCGGCGGTAACGTAATTCCCGATGCCTTCAACAACACGCCGGAAGACCTGGCCCAGGTGCGCGAGAATGTGCTCAAAGCAGGTATCGTCGGGCGCCTGGTCGCCAACGATTTCACCGGTGCGATCATCAGCGCGCAGCTTCTGGAAATCGATCCCAACACGGGTGAACGACTCGACCTGGTGGAGGTTTCTCACCAGCTGGAAACAAAGCTGCGGGCGAAGTTCAGCGACGATCTGGTCGACGTGCACATCATCGGATTTGCCAAAGTCATGGGTGATATCGCTGACGGCGCAGCGCGGGTAATTTCGTTTTTCGCCATCGCGTTTGTGATCACGGTGCTGCTGGTTTCGTTCTATACGCAGTCGATCCGCATTGCACTGGTGCCGCTGGTATGTTCGCTGATGGCCGTTGTGTGGCAACTTGGCTTGCTGCCGTTGTTCGGATTCGGAATCGACCCCATGTCGATTCTGGTGCCGTTTCTGGTGTTCGCCATCGGCGTGAGTCATGGCGTGCAGATGGTCAGCGCTATTCGTGCGGAAGTGTTCAGAGGCTCGGACAGTGAGGCGGCGGCGCGGGCCAGCTTCAGGCGGCTGTTGTTGCCCGGCGGGATAGCACTTGCCAGCGACACCATCGGATTCATCACGATATTGCTGATCGAAATTCGCATTATTCAGGAAATGGCGGTGACCGCGAGCCTGGGTGTTGCGGTAATCATTCTCACCAACCTGCTGTTTCTGCCGGTGCTCGCTTCGTATTTGAAGCTGGACGATGCTTATCGAAATAAACTGCAAAGTCGCGCCAAGCGGATGGACCCGTTGTGGCGGCATGTTTCGCGTATTGCCAAGCCAGGCCCCGCGGCGGTCGTGATAGCGATTGGCGTTGTGTTGCTGATCGTCGGTTTGCTGTTGGGGCGCAACGTCAGGATCGGCGATTTGCACGCGGGCGTGCCGGAACTGCGTCCGGATTCGACTTACAATCAGGATACCCGAACGATTACCGAGCGGTTCGCGATCGGCGTTGACGTGCTTTCGGTGATCGTCGAAACCAAAGCCGAAGGCTGCATCGACTATACAGTGATGCGCAACATCGACGAGTTTCAGTGGCATATGCTGAACGTGCCGGGCGTGCAGTCTGCGGTGTCTCTTGCGAGCATCGCGAAAATCATCAATGCCGGCTGGAACGAAGGCAATCCGAAATGGCGCGTCTTATCGCGCAATGAAAAAGTCCTGGTGCAATCGGTGGCTTATGTGCCGACCAGCACTGGCTTGCTGAACAACGATTGCAGCGTTATGCCGGTGTATCTGTTCACCTTCGACCACAAAGCGGAAACCATTGCCGGGATCGTGGAGCAGATCAAGTGGTTTCGGGACAACCAGGCGGCCGATGGGGTGAATTTTCAACTGGCGGCGAACAATGTCGGAGTTATGGCGGCCACCAACGAGGCGGTGGACGCTTCGCAGTATCCGATCTTGATCTATGTGTTCAGTGCCGTCATCGTGCTGTGTCTGATAACGTTTCGTTCGGTGGTAGGAACGTTGTGTATCGTATTGCCACTGGCGCTGGTATCGTTGCTGGCTTATGCGTTGATGGCGGTGCTGGAAATCGGTCTCAAGGTCAATACGTTGCCGGTTGTCGCGCTGGGGGTGGGCATCGGTGTCGATTATGGCGTTTATATCTACAGTCGTTTTCAGAGTCTGTTGAAGGAAGGATTTACGATTTCCGAAGCGTACCTGACAACGTTGTCGATTTCGGGTACCGGCGTGGTGTTCACCGGGATCACGTTGGCAATAGGCGTGGCGACGTGGATTTTCTCGCCGCTGCAGTTTCAGGCCGATATGGGCGTATTGTTAACCTTCATGTTTCTGGTGAATATGCTCGGTGCGATATTGTTGCTTCCGGCGCTTGCCGCGTGGCTGCTGCGCCTGCCCTCCGCGAAAGGGCTGCGCACGTGAGAACTTCGTGCGCGAACGACAAGAGCTGAGATTCACATGGAAAAGATCTGGTTGAAAAGTTACCCGAGCGGCCTTCCTGAGGAAATCGACGCGGATCGATTCAGTTCGGTGGCGGAGATATGGCGCGATGCCTGCAGCAGATACGCAGATCGTCCGGCCTACAGCAATATGGGTGCGATGCTTTCGTATCGCGACATGGAGGCGATGACCGCCAGCGTAGCGGGTTACCTGCGCGACGAACTGAAGCTCGAAAAGGGTGATCGTGTTGCGATCATGATGCCGAACCTGCTGCAGTACCCGATCGCATTGTTCGGTGTGCTGCGCGCCGGCTTGGCGGTGGTCAACGTTAACCCTTTGTATACTGCCAGAGAACTGCAGCATCAGCTCAGCGACTCCGGCGCCAAAGCGATTTTCATACTGGCGAATTTCGCCGACACGCTGGAGCAGGTGATCGACAAAACGTCTGTCGAGCATGTTGTGTTGACGGAAATCGGCGACTGCTTACCGGCGCCAAAACGTTGGCTGGTGAACTTCGTCGTCAGATACGTGAAAAAGATGGTGCCCGCACACCGCGTGGCAGGCGTACCCATGCGACGCGTCGTGCAGGCAGCAAGGATTCGCATCGAACCCGATATCGGACCACAGGACGTGGCGTTTCTGCAGTACACCGGCGGCACCACCGGCGTCGCCAAAGGGGCGGTGCTGACTCACCGCAACATCGTCGCCAACGTGCAGCAAACCGTGGCGTGCCTGGAACAAACGTCAAGCATGGACGGGTCGATCATCGTCACACCGCTGCCTCTCTATCATGTGCTCGCGCTGACCGCGAACTGCCTGGCATTTGTGCAAGTGGGCGCGCTTAACGTGTTGATCACCAACCCGCGCGATATCCCGGCATTCGTCAAGGAGTTGTCGAAATGGAAATTCTCCGTGTTGACGGGCGTGAACACGCTGTTCAACGCGTTACTGAACGATCCGGCGTTCCACACGCTGGATTTTTCCGCGTTGCGTATCGTGGTGGGGGGTGGCATGGCGGTGCAGAGCTCGGTTGCGCAGAAATGGAAGGAAGTCACCGGCACGGTGCTGATTGAGGGCTATGGCCTGACCGAAACCTCGCCGGTGGTGTGCGTCAACCCGGTCGATCTGGGCGCTTACAATGGCAGTATAGGGTTGCCGGTTCCGTCGACCGAGGTTTCGTTCCGGGACACTGACGGCAATGAGGTTCCGCTTGGAGAGCCTGGTGAATTATGGGTGCGCGGGCCACAGGTAATGCAGGGCTACTGGCAGCGATCCGACGCCACTGCCGAGGTGTTGACGGACGACGGCTGGTTGAAAACGGGTGACGTTGCGGCGATTGACGAGCAGGGCTACGTACGCATCGTCGATCGCAAGAAAGACATGATTGTCGTGTCCGGGTTCAACGTCTACCCGAACGAGGTGGAAGACGCCATCGCTGCGCACGACGAAATCATGGAGGTTGGTTGTATCGGGGTGCCCGATGAGAAGACCGGTGAGGCGGTCAAAATATTCGTGGTACTCAAGGCCGGCAGTACGTTGACGGCCGAGGCGATCAAAGCCCATGCCCGCGAGCAGTTGACTGCGTACAAGGTGCCGCGTCAGATCGAGTTTCGCGATGAATTGCCAAAGTCCAACGTTGGTAAAATTCTGCGGCGTGAATTGCGCGATACTTGAGAACCTCTCCCTCGACCGCTCTCGCAGAGGGAGACGGGAGCCGTAGCGTGACAGCACACTAGATGTTACGAAGCAAATCGTTGATGCCGACCTTGGCACGGGTTTTTTCGTCCACGCGTTTCACGATTACCGCGCAATACAGGCTGTAAGAGCCGTCTTTGGACGGCAGGTTGCCGGACACTACCACGGAGCCAGCGGGAACCCGGCCATAAACGATCTCCCCGTTTTCCCGGTCGTAAATGCGTGTGCTCTGACCGATATAAACGCCCATCGAGATTACCGCGCCGCGCTCGACAATGACGCCCTCGACGATTTCCGATCTTGCGCCAATGAAACAGTTATCTTCGATAACGGTCGGTGCTGCCTGTAACGGCTCGAGCACACCACCGATGCCTACGCCGCCGGACAGGTGAACGTTTTTACCGATTTGAGCACACGACCCCACAGTGGCCCACGTATCCACCATGGTACCGCTGTCGACATAAGCGCCTATATTTACGTAGCTCGGCATCAATACGACACCGGAGGCGATGTAGCTGCCGCGCCGTGCCATTGCCGGTGGCACCACCCGCACACCCGACGCCTTGAATTCGTCTTCGCTGTAACTGCCGTACTTTGCCGGCACTTTGTCGTAGAACTGTGTGTGGCCGGCGGCGATAGGCGTATTTTCCTGCAACCGGAAAGAAAGCAGCACCGCTTTTTTCAACCACTCGTTAACGACCCAGTTGCCGATACCGTGCGGTTCGGCCACCCGCTGTTCGCCGCGGTCAAGCATGCCGATCGCAGAATCCACAGCGTCGCGGATGTCGGCGGGTGCATTGGCGGGCGTCAAGTTGGCGCGATCTTCAAAAGCGTTTTCGATCAGCTCGATCAGACTATTCATTGTGACTCCGGTTATGTAAAAACTCGACCACGCGCTCGATCGCTGTGCGGCATTCTTCGGGGTTTGCCACCAGCGCCATGCGTATCCGCCCGCTGCCCGGATTGCCTTGACCCGTATCGCGTCCCAGGAATTGGCCGGGCAATACCGTGACGCTCTTGCTCGCATAGAGATCACGCGCGAATTCGACGTCGTCCCCGGGGGTTCTGGGCCATAAATAGAATCCGGCTTCGGGATGTTCGACATCGAGTTCGCCCTGCAACAACTGCAGAGCGTCGGTGAACTTGCGCCGGTACAGCGCGCGGTTCTCCACCACGTGAGCTTCATCCTGCCAGGCAGCGATGCTGGCCCGTTGCACGGGAATGCCCATTGCGCAACCGTGATAAGTGCGGTACTTGAAAAAGCGTTCGATCAGACTGCTGTCGCCGGCTACGAAGCCCGATCGCAATCCGGGCAGGTTGGAACGCTTGGAAAGCGAATGAAAGACCATGCAGCGCCGATACTCAGTGTCGCCGCTGGCCGCTGCGGCAGCCAGCAGGCCGGCAGGCGGCTGGTCCTCATCGAAGTAGATTTCCGAATAACATTCGTCGCTGGCGATGACGAAATCATAGCGATGCGCAAGCTCGAGCAGATACTGCAGTACACCTATATCCAGCACTTGGCCGGTGGGATTGCCGGGCGAGCAAACGAACAGCATCTGTATGCGCCGCCAGGTATTGCTGCTGACACTGGCGAAATCGCGCGTATGCGCATCGTAAAAGGCTGGCTGCAGTCCCGCCAGCAGCGTCGCACCTTCATAGATCTGGTAGAAAGGATTAGGAATGGCCATGTACGGCCGCTCAGGTTTTGGGCTGGCTACACATTGAGTGAACGAGAACAACGCTTCGCGTGTGCCGTTGACCGGCAACACATTGCGCTCCGCATCGATACTCCGCGGCGGCAAGCCGAATCGGCGGGTAAGCCAATCACTGATCGCCTCGCGCAATTCGTCTATCCCGCGTGTTGCCGGGTAGCGATCCAGTTCGTGTAGCGAGTCGCGCAGTCGTTCAACGACGTGCGGCGGCGGCGCGTGTCTGGGCTCGCCCATGGACAGCGCTATCGGTGAATACGCGGGATCTCGACCGACGCTGCTTTGCAGGGCGGCGAGCCTTTCAAACGGATACGGCTGCAACAGCTCGAGGTTCGGGTTCACTGGCATTGGCGGCGTGCAAAAGACCAGCAATTATACGCACGCACCACGGCTGGAGAAGGGATCCCGCAGCACGGATAGTGGAACATCTTACAGCACGGCCGCCTCAGCGCCGTTGCGCTGGCAACGCCCGTGAGCGGGCGGTGGACCGGTGACGGCGCCTTGACGGAGTACTGGTGATCCGTGCGAAAATCTGCCGTTTGTGGAACGGAGCTTGGCGGCCGAGGTTTGGAAGCCTAATTCCTACCGGTGTTCAGAGCTGTTGCGTTGTCAGCAGGGGGGCGGTTTGCGCGTGCAGATAATGTGTCCACGGGCCCGTTCTGTGTAAAAGTGCAGCGCGACTCGGCTGGCAGCGCACTCCCACCCTCTCCGCCGGCGGGGGAGGGAATCAGCTGGGAATTGGGGACACGGCGGCGCAACAGGCAGGTTACAGGAGAGGTACCGAAGCGGTCATACCGGCACCGACTCGAAATCGGTTGGGGGCATAACCGCCCCACGTGGGTTCGAGCAAATCGTCGGGAACGATTTACCGCGCCGCGCCAGCAAGCCCCGCAGGGGCGCGGCCAGGGATGGCCCAGCGCACTCCCACCCTCTCCGCCGGCGGGGGAGGGAATCAGCTGGGAATTGGGGACACGGCGGCGCAACAGGCAGGTTACAGGAGAGGTACCGAAGCGGTCATACCGGCACCGACTCGAAATCGGT